>JBIIJE010000054.1:0-16290 GCA_044234005.1 Chitinophagaceae bacterium
TTACAATGGAGGATGGAGTTCCGTTAAGCTGAAAACCATCTCTCACAAACGAATAAAGTAAGTGGATTGTTAGCCCATTGCGTTGAATTATTAGGTGTTGATAAGCCTGTTGTGAATTGCACACTTCGGGAAGTATTACATGCATAACCAAGCGAAGGAGGTGGGCTTGTGAAGAGTATATTATTTACATACGGGTTATAAGCGGTTAATTGTGAATGCACATTTTTGCCGCAAATGCCAAAAAACAGGATTAGAACAATAGGTGTAAACTTGCTCGTATTAAATATTTTATGTTGCAAATTACACCACCACCTTCAATTACTAATTACATTTCTTGATTAAACCAGCTCAATCTCGAAATTAACTAGATCAACAAACTGGCTAAGACGTTCTCGAATATCAGATGATGTAATTTCAGTTAATCTTTCGGTACCAAATTTTTCCACAACAAAACTTGCCATCGCTGAGCCAATTATAATAGCTGTTTTCATATTTTCAAAAGACAAATCGCCTGTCTTAGCCAAATGACCAATAAAGCCACCTGCAAAAGTATCGCCTGCGCCTGTTGGGTCAAATACATCTTCTAGTGGTAAGGCGGGTGCAAAAAATACATGAGCACCATGAAATAATAATGCGCCGTGTTCGCCTTTTTTAATAATTAAATATTTTGGTCCCATTGCCATGATTTTTTGTGCAGCCTTCACTAATGAATATTCACCACTTAATTGACGTGCCTCACTATCGTTTACCATCAGCAAGTCGCACATGCTAATCGTCTGCTTCAAGTCATCCATGGCTATATCCATCCAAAAGTTCATGGTATCCATGATGATAAGTTTGGGTTTGTTTTTTAGTTGCTCAATTATTTTCTTTTGTAAAGAGGGCATTAAATTCCCCAACATCACGTATTCAGCATCTTGATAAGAGTCTGGAACAACAGGATTAAATTTTTCTAACACATTTAAATCTGTAATTAAAGTGTCACGCGTGTTCATGTCCAAATGATACTTTCCGCTCCAGAAAAAAGATTTTTCATCTTTCAGTACTTCTACACCCTCAAACGCAACACCTCTGCTTTGTAATGCATCGATTTCGGATTGTGGGAAGTCGCCACCAATAATAGAAATCTGTTTGATTGGCTTCGTAAAATGGGAAGCGCTCCAAGCGGCATAAGTGGCAGAGCCCCCAATGATTTTATCGGTTTTGCCAAATGGTGTTTCAATCGCATCAAAGGCCATTGTGCCCGCAATAATTAATGACATGTTTTAAATTTTTAATGGTCGCAAAAGTATTTGAACAAAAGCAGGCTTTCAAATAAATAATAAAGAAATAATTCACACTAGAATAAAAATATTTGAGCCTGACATTTATATTAATTAAGTTGCAACAATGATACACGAACAAGAACAATATCCTCTTGGAAAATTTGAAGTCAAGGAAAACTACAGTAATAATGAGTTGCAACAGATGTTGCTTGATTTAGAAACTTTTCCTTTGCGTTTAGAACATGAATTGCAAGGTCTTTTAGAATTTCAGCTAAATACACCTTATCGCGAAGGTGGGTGGACTATCAATCAGGTTGTGCATCATTGCGCTGATAGTCACATGAATGCTTTACTTAGAATTAAACTTGCACTTACTGAGGATAATCCAACTATTTCGCCATATAAAGAAGACCTTTGGGCAGAGCTGCCTGATTACAATTTGCCATTTAATAATTCTGTCACCATGCTTTTTTGTATTCATAAAAAACTCATGCTGGTTATCCGAAACTTAAACCAAGTTCAATTGATGAGAACATATTGGCATCCTCAGTATGAAAAATCGTTTCGTGTGATTGATGTAATCGCTTTATATGCATGGCATGGAAACCATCATTTGGAGCATGTTAAATTGGGTATTGAAAAGTCGAAACTGAACAATAAGTAGTTGTTCATTTTAATTTTTTTTTCAAATTGCGCTTCTTAACATCATCAGTATCATTCGAGACTTTGATTTTGATCAATAACAATGTTATTATCTTATATTAATTCAATCAATAACTTCAATTCTTCATTCGTATCATTCTTGCAATGAACTTATGCTTTGAGTTCAAATGATTGCGAAGCAAAGACACCTAAACCAAAATTCTTATTCGCATAAGCAATAATTGGCGGCGATTTAAACGAGGAGGGTAGCGTATAAACTATATTTTTTATTTCATTAAGATTTACTTTATTGGAGCTGAAATAAATTTTAGCAAGTCTGATAGCATTTGGCACTTTTGTTTTTTTGCTGCTGTCAAATTTCTTGTGGTATAGATCAGTTGATGAAATTATAAGGCGTTCTCTTTTGCACTTGCTGCATCACTTTTAACAGAGTATACTTCTTTAGAGGTCGTTAGCTCCTTAGAGTTTTTTGTTTGCAAATCAACTTCTGACATATAGGATGAAACGGGTGGCCTAGAGGATCTTGGTTTATTACTTGTATGCGTAGTTGGTTTCGGACTTGATGTTGCTGGTTTTTGCAATTTATTTTCAACGTTGAACTTGCTTTTGATTTGATTATAACTGCAGTGATGTAGCCATTTTTGCCAAAAATGTTCTTTACTGTTTCTTTATAATTTACAGGTTGATTTTTGTTGTTTTCTGGAATTTCTTTTGAATACAATGTCTTGATAGCCAGTTTGTCACCTGCACTTAATTTACTCCAGTTGTAAAAATTAGGATTGTAATAATTCATAACTGAAAATATATCGTTACTGCTGATATATATATGTTGCCATCTGCTCCTTGAGGTTACGTGTCGCAAAATAGCAGGCACCTATATTTTGCTCATGGTCAATCCTAATGCGTGACTAAATTCATGCACTGCTATTGCCGCAATAAGTTCTTAACGACGTTTCTGCATATGATGCGCCCAGTTTTTAGATGTAATGTTTAACGCCATGCCTTTTTTTGCCGATCAATTGTTTCCCCAAACCTTAAGTATGGGGTCTTAGAAGAATCACATATAAGAATGCGAATGCCATCCTTATGTTCATTGGCAGGCATTCAATGAATGAATTGGACTCCTGAATCCGCCTCCCAAGTACTCATGATTGCCTGCTGAATCCATTGTCTTTCTCTCCAATTTCTGTTAGTAGCATTTTTCAAATACACCAGAATGATTTTGCTTCCCAATTTTGCAGTACCCAAAGGATAGCCTTTTTGGTAGTAATATTAACTAGGGGTTGGGAGGTGTTTTTTTACTTGAATTGGGTTTCTTCTTTTTTGTTTGTGAAAATGTTGTTTGAAAAAAATAACAGTGAAAGCACTAGAAACAAATATTTCATAGTTCGATTTGGAGGCTAAAAGTAAGAGATTCAACCTTATATTTCAAACTAAAGTATGATGTTCGTGATGCTTTTCTTAATATTGGTGTATGACTACCACTCACAAATATTATGCACTTAACAAACCTTACAATATGCTATCGCAATTTATTGGCAATGGCAGTCCCAATAGATTACTTAGTGAAATTGACTTCAATTTTCCGCCAGAAATTCATGCAATTGGGAGGCTCGATAATTTATCAGAAGGACTTTTATTGCTAACGACGAATAAAAAAGTTACCAAATTGCTCTTCGAAAGTAAGAGACCTCATCAACGTCGATACTTGATACAAGTAGCAAATGATGTGAATGAGGATACGTTGCAGAAAATGCGAAACGGGGTCTCTATTTTTGTTAAAGGCGGAGTGTATTATACCACGAAGGAGTGTGAAGTATATATTGTAGATGGAAGGCAATACGATTTTTCAAATGGGTTTACTCCACATAAGAACGCACCACATACTTGGTTACTTATTTCACTAACGGAAGGAAAGTTTCATCAAGTACGAAAAATGGTATTTGCATTGGGGCATCGCTGTAAACGCTTAATTCGATTGTCGATAGAAGATATGCATTTGGATAACCTTGCTCCTGGCGAGGTGAAAGAGTATTCAGAAGAAGATTTTTTTGAATTGCTACATCTATTAGATGACTTGATAAGTCCTATTTCCAAAATTTCCAAATTCTCTAACTGACACATCAGTCCATAATCACACCAAAAAGTCGTAATCTTACTTTCTTTTCAGCACAATCAGCAAAATATTATGTCGGTATAAAGCCAGTTGTCCATTCTTTTGAAATTTATACATATTTACTGCTTGTAAGTTTTGGGTAAAATGTGATTCAATTTCATTAGGCTCGCCTTCACAAAACATTTTAGTTTGTAATAATTGCGAAAATTGAACATTGTTGCCATTTACATTCATGCTCCCGCCGATCGAATTGCACCCTACATTAGCGTTCATTCGATTGTCTTTCTTGTCAAAAGTTATTTCTGTAGGTTTGAAGCGAATACTAACTATTGAACTATCTGTGTATTGCTGCACTAGCTCGTAAGTGCCATATAGGCTGGCACTCGACGTTGATTTTCTTTTTTTTGCTTGCATTGAAAGACTTGCAAACAAGATTACAAGAAAAATTATCTTTTGAGTTAAAGAATAAAAAACACACATACTAGAAATTTATTTTTTCGGATTATTAAGCTTGCTGTGGAATTTACTATATCCAAAATAAATTAGGAATCCTACAGCTAACCATGCTAATAAACGAGACCAATTTTCCCAGCCTAAACCAAATATCATAAACAGGCATACTCCAATACCAAGCGGAGCAACAATGTATACATAAGGAACTCTAAAGGGTCTATCAACCTCTGGATTCGATATACGCATCATCATAACACCAACCGATACTAAGATAAACGCAAATAAGGTACCAATACTGCACATATCGCCCACGATTTCGCCTGGAACAAAAGCGGCAAACACCCCAACAAGCACAAACAACCATATATTAGCTTTAGCAGGAGTTTTAAATTTTGGATGAACCTCAGCAAATGCGCCAGGCAATAAACCATCTTTACTCATTGAAAAAAATACACGCGATTGTCCTAATAGCATCACTAAAATAACGGATGAAAATCCGGCTAGAATCGCAATGGTGATTAAACCTGAAAACCACTCAAAACCTGGCATATAAGTCGCAATCGCATAAGCAACGGCAGCTTCATGACCGGGACCTGTTGAGCTAAAATCTTTATAGTTGGCGATACCTGTTAATACGTAAGAAAACAAAATATATAAAATCGTGCAAAATGCCAATGAACCCAAAATACCAATGGGCATACCTTTTTGTGGATTCTTGGCTTCTTGCGCTGCAGTACTTACAGCATCAAATCCAACATAAGCAAAAAACACAATTCCCGCACCTCGTAAAACACCGCTCCAACCAAAGAACCCAAAATCTCCAGTGTTAGGCGGTATAATTGTCGCATGATTTACTGGATTAATATATTGCCAACCCATTGCAATAAACGCAAGCACAATAGCCACTTTTACAATTACAATAATTGAATTGATATTAGCAGATTCTTTCGTTCCTCGTATTAAAATAAGGGTAAGTGATCCGAGTATGAATAAGGCTGGAATATTCATTATGCCATGAATACCATCAGCCGAGGTTTGAAAGGGAGAATGACACCATGCGTAAGGAAATGAAAAGCCAAGATAGTGTTCACAAAATTTATTTAAATATTCGCTCCATGCAATAGCAACGGTTGCGGCACCAAGTGCATATTCAAGTATTAAATCCCAACCTATAATCCAGGCTACTAATTCACCCATGGTGGCGTAACTATACGTATAAGCACTTCCAGCTATCGGTATCATGCTTGCAAATTCAACGTAACACAAACCTGCAAATGCACAACCTAAACCTGCAATAATATATGAAATCATTACCCCTGGTCCTGCATGATTGCCAGCGGCAGCAGCCGTACGAACAAAAATTCCAGCACCAATAATAGCTCCAATCCCTAAAGCCAATAAGGCGCCAGACCCTAGACTTCTTTTGAGGGTATGTTCACCGGTTTCCTGCGATTCTGCTAATAACTTATCTAAGGGTTTTCTAATGAATAAACTCATTGTTGTTCTAATTTGGGTTGTAATATAAAACCATTTTATTACAAAAATCAAAATGAGTTACGAATTTTAGATTTTTGAATCCCGATGCAAGGAAGTTTCGATTTTGTTTCCAAAGATTGCTTTGAGCTTCATTCCCGTGATTGAGAAACAAAAAGTTATCTTGTGTTATAGGTTTAATGAAACTCAGTAGGAAAGTTTCAAATCACTACCGAATAAATATCAGTATGCTATGGAACCTTGGCGCAAATAAATTTTGCAAAAGCTCTACTCGAGAATACTTAAGCTTCCACAAATAAATTTTTCATTTTGCCACACATGTCAGTCATCACCATTTTACGAGCTAATTCGAGCATGCCACAAAAGGAAGTAGCATCAGAAACGCCATGACCTACAACCACAGGTTTACTTGCACCCAAAACAGGCACACCTGCATATAATCTATGATTGAAACGAGCTAAGAAGTCGTTCTCGATATTACATTTTACTTTCACTACATCGTACAACGACTCGGCAAATTTTAAAAGAATATTTCCCGTGAAACCGTCTGTAATCATAATGTCAGCCTTATTGTCGAGTATGTCTCGTCCTTCCACATTACCTATAAAGTGGATGTCTTTATTTTCTTTCAAAAGGGGATATGTAGCCTGGGCTAACATATTGCCTTTACCTTCTTCTTCACCTATGTTCAAAAGTGCAACGCTCGGTTGCTGTATATCATAAATTTCGCGTGCATAAAAAGTTCCCATAGTTGCAAACTGATTCAAATACTCTGGCTTACAATCAGCATTAATACCAATATCAAGCATGATGCTAAAATTACCATTCACTTGAGGTACTGGTGTGGGCATGGAAGGTCGAAGAACTCCATCTAGTAATTTTACCATATGAGAAGCACCAACTAACATGACTCCTGTATTTCCTGCACTTAGAAATGCATCAACTTCACCTTTCGCAAGAAGACCAAATCCAATTACCATGGCGGAGTTAGGTTTTTCTTTTAAAGCTTTAACAGGATGCTCATGCATGCCTATTTCATTTTCAGTTGCAATAATTTGCACATGGTTGGTATTTTCAGGTAATCCACTTTTTATGAGGTCTTTGTCACCCAGTAATATAAGTTCGCAATCACTATATTTGGATAGAAACGACAAAACACCAAGGCAAGATTCCTTCGGTGCATAATCGCCTCCCATCATATCAAGGGCTATTCGCATGCAATAAAATTATTTAGTAATATAAAAAAACTATGCTTCACCGCCACTTGCATCTTCGTCTGCTGCGGCAACTTCTTTAATAGCTTTTTCTAATACCACACGACCTCTGTAGTACAATTTGTTTTCTACCCAATGTGCACGATGGCGCATATGCATTTCGCCAGTAGTTTTATCAGTACTTAATGTATCGATAGTTGCCTTATAGTGCGTACGACGTTTTGCGCTACGTTGTTGGGAGTGTCTGCGTTTAGGATTAGGCATTTCGCTTTATTTTAATTAATTAATTCGTTTTATTTTTTAATTCATCCCAAATATTTTGGTTTGAATCGGTTTGTTGTTTTAATAAATAACTCAGTGCAATTGGATTGCAAGTGCTGTTCCCATCTTTGTCATCAGGATGAATATGCTGCATGGGCACACTCAAAATGATAAATTCGTAAATCCAAGGTGAAACATCTAGAAGGCTTTCAGATTTGCCGATATAGGCGACTTCTGAATCGAGCGAGGATTTTTTCTCAACTAATTCATCGTCGATTTGTTTCACCACTAATTCAAATTCATCCCACAGGGTCATTTCAAATTCATCTCCACATCTATCACAGGAAATACGAATACTTCCATTAATGCTGAATTTGAGAAGAAAAGTTCCTTGTTTTTTGTCAAAATTGATTTTTACTTCAATATTTGAATGATTGAATTCAGGGTTTTCGAATATTTCAAAGAATCTATCATCAATGTGATAGCTAAATGCATGTAAGCCTGGTTTTAAGCCAACAAAAGCAATGTTGTATTCCCGACTTTGTTTCATAAGAGCTACCTCATTTTTAACAGGGTTGCAAATGTAATAATTTTTTTCTTACTTCTAGGCAAACTAGGTGAAATGTTTGTAAAAACACTTTAATTTCATTATTAAGTTGCTAGGAAATGAGAGCATATCTTCATTGCTTGCTGAATTAAGGCAACAATTGCGACATAAAGTCCTAAGGACGACTATGGAGAAACCAAGATGTGCATCAAAAAATTAGGTACCTAACAAATGAGTTATTGAAATTTGGGAGTATCGATTTTATTTCAGCCTTGGAACTTGTCAACTCAACTATTCATGTGGGATTGTACTTTGAGATAATTTTTTAACTTTTTGCTAACTTTATTTGAGTTTTCTACGTCCTTTCAACTTAAATAGTAGAACTTTGGGTGTTGTGCTTTCTTGGATACTAATGTCCAATGAGAGACTGAGCTCAATAAGAAGTAAAAACGAAATTTATGAGAGGATTTTATCTAAGCATGCATCGAACCGAGTTGAAACTGGCATTTTATATGTTCGCTTTCCTCTTGACCATCGGCACCGATTTAGCATTGGCTCAAAGCGCAACTAAACCTATTTGGGATGTTAAAAATCCTTTTGAACGTAAAGCTTTTATTGAAAATGTGGGTCAATTTGATTCGGAAGTGAGTAAAAAAATCAAGGTAAAATGTGCTGCACATGTGACAGGTGTGAATTATTATTTTACCAACCAGGGTGTTGTTTTGCAACATGATCATATTACTTCAAGATTGAGAAAGTCAAAGGAAAATGATGAACGTAATGAAGATGAAGCTAAAGAGTCGCGCGAAAGAATTGTTTCCAAAGTGACAAAGCAAAATTATAGTGTTGAATGGTTAGGTATTAATGAGCAAGTAGAGATGATTCTAAAGAATAAAAAAAATGAGTATTTTACCTATGGTACCACAAAGGGCAGTGAACCTATTACAGCACTTGGATATGAAGAACTCATTTACAAAAACATTTACGAGGGCATTGATTTGGTTTATACATTTCCAAAAGATTCAGCAGGCATAAGGTATCATTTTGTGGTGCATCCAAATGCAGACGCCTCACAAATCAAGTGGGAATACAGTAAACAAGCGGCTTTGGCATTTGACGCTGGGAAAAATTTACTTGTACAAAGCGACTTTGGCACCGTTACAGAGCATAAGCCGTATTCATTTATTCAGGGCGATTTTAGCACTGAAATAGAATCCTTCTTCTCAGTAAGTGGTAATATCGCACACTTTAAAATTGGCAATTATGACAAGCAGCAAACCTTAATTATTGATCCTTGGGTCGTGAATCCGAATTTCCCATCTGTGAATAAAGTGTATGATATTGAACGAGATGGATTTGGAAATTTGTATGTTTTTGGTGGGCAAAATCCTTATTTATTAAGAAAATACTCAAGCGGAGGTGTTCCAATTTGGACCCATACAACCACATTTACAGGATGGTATGGCGATTTAGCTTTAGAGCCGAATGGTATTGCATATATTTCCGAAGGCTATAGTGCAAATAACTCATACCCAAGTTTTGCAAAAGTAAATGCAGCAGGTGTTCAGCAATTCAATGTACAAGGGCCGGCTGGGCAGCTTGAGTATTGGTGTTTGAATTTTAATTGCGATTTTACACAACTCACAGTTTCAGGTGGTGTGAGTGCTGGTAATATTTCCTTTTTGAACACCGCTACTGGAGCTCAAAATACAACAACAAATGTTTCTAATAACGAGCCACGTGGCATGTCGAAAGCACCAAACGGAAATTATTATTGCTTAACGCATAGTGGCTCAGAGGTTATTGCTTTGAATCCTGCTTTTGGAAATATTTTCACCGTTCCTTCAGGCTATTCTTTTTCGTATAGTATTCCTGCTTATAATACAAGTTACACAAGCCCAGATGCGGGATATAATTGTATTTATGCAAACAATAGTGTAGTCTATATCACGAATGGTATAACTGTGGATAAGCGAAATGCTGTAACAGGCGCATCTATGGCTTCGGCTCCTATACCGGGAGGTACCATCACAGCCAGTGGGGGTGTTCAGGTAGATAATTGTGGGAATGTTTATATTGGTGGAAATACAGCTGTTTATAAATATGATTCGAATCTCAATTTGTTAAGTAATTACCCAACATCGGGTACAGTTCATGGTATTTGCTTGAGTGCTTCTACTGGTGAACTTATTGCTGCCGGTAATGGATTTCTAGCTTCTTTGGATACATTAAATCCTTGTATTAGTGCTAATTTAGGTAATCTACAATTGATTGCTACTACCTATTGTCCTGATTCTGCAAAGGTTTCTGTGGTTAATGCTTCAGCAAATGGTGCTTATACTTTTATTTGGAAAGATACTTTGGCGAATACTGTTGTAGCGAATAATACAATGCCTGCTGGTATTTCATCCAATACAGTTACAGGTTTATCACAAGGTGTAGTCTATCAAGTAACAGTTATTGAAGTTTCAACTTGCCAAACCCAAATTAGTTCGATATTTCTAGAGATTGCATGTGGCATACCTTTAAACATTGTTTTATGCCCCGGAGATACTTATACTTTGTCAAATGGAACTGTAATTTCAACACCAGGTGTTTACAACGATACTTTGACAAACTCCCAAGGTTTAGATAGCATTCTCGTAATTACACTTTCTAATTATGTAGTTTCGAATGTTACGGTAAATGCAAGTATTTGTCAAGGTCAAACTTACACTTTGCCAAATGGCTCAACAGCCAATACTACGGGTCTCTATACGCATACTTTTACGGATATTCATGGTTGCGATAGCATCATCAATACCAATCTTGTGGTTCATCCAAATACAAGTTCTCTCATTAATCTGAATATTTGCTCCGGTCAAGCTGTCACACTGCCCAATGGTACTGTAGTAACTGCAGCAGGCCTTTACACGGTAACTTACAATACTTCCTTGGGTTGTGATAGTTTGATAAATTATATTGTAGGTGTGGGTAATAGCACTTCAAGCTTAATTAATGCGAGCATTTGCGCTAATCAGAATTATACACTTCCAAATGGCACCATAGTTACACAAGGTGGTATTTATACATCGACTATTCCTAATAGCCAAGGATGCGATAGCGTAATAACCGTGAATTTATTGGTTAAGCCAATTACAAATGTGAGTGTCAATGCTTCTATCTGTCAAGGGGCTTCATATACTTTACCCAATGGCAATGTCGTAACCACGCAGGGTAGCTACCCTGTTAGTTTTTTAGGGTCAAATGGTTGTGATAGCATTGTAACAACAAATCTGACGGTAAATCCAACTACCATCAATAATGTGCCTGCTACTATTTGCATAAATGATACTTATACATTTGTGGATGGTACAACAAGCAATATATCGGGCACCTATTCACACATTTTAGTCGGAGCCAATTCGAAGGGTTGTGACAGTTTGATTGTAACTCAGCTTAGTGTGGTTCCTTTACCAGTTGCTTTGTTAGATGATTATGTATTATGTGCTGGTCAGAATGATAGTGTTACCTTATCCGTTGATGAAAATACTGCATTTAGTTATTTATGGAGTAATGGTTCTACCAATTCATTTATTAAGGTTTTTCAAACCGATACTTTTAGTGTTGTAGTTTCTGCACCGCCTTGTCCAAGTGTAACGGATAGCTCAATTGTTGAGGTTCTCGATTGCACGTGTAAGGTATTTATTCCAAGTGCATTTTCTCCTAATGATGATGGTATAAACGATGGATTTAAACCCACAATTAAATGCTTATCAGCTGTTTTAAATTACAAGTTTCTTATTTTCAATCGCTGGGGACAACGCATTTTTGATACTTACGATATAAATACAGTTTGGGATGGTAAATATCAAGGCGTAACACAAGATATCGGTACTTATTATTATCAAATACAATTTTCGCACCCTGATGTGGGTAATAAACTCTACAAGGGCGATATTAATTTAATTCGATAAAATAATTTAGTAACCTCGCTTCAAACTCGTATCGCTCGCTCGGCTAATTGTTTCTTTGCCAAATCGTTTTTTGATGCTGTCCATTGCTTGGTACAATTTTATTTTCTCGTCTGTATCTTCAAATAAATTGTATTGATAGCCGCCATATACAAGATGGCTAAATCGTATACCAATCAAACGAATCAGCATACGTTTTTGATACAGTTTGTCAAATAAATCTTTTGCCTTTTCTATCAATACATGATCTAGGGATGTATAAGATACACGGGCTTGCATGGTATACGTATTAAAATCAGAATATCTAATTTTTACGGTTACACATGCTGTTAATTTACCTTCATCGCGAAGTTGAAATCCAAGTTTCTCGGTCATGCTTATAATGAGACCTTTCAATGCTTTTACATCAATTGTATCTTGCTCAAAAGTTCGTTCTGTGGAAATAGATTTGCGCTCACTATAAGGTATAATAGGTGTATTATCAATGCCATTTGCTTTACGCCAAACGGTTGCGCCATTTTCGCCTAATACTTGCTGCACAAGTTCACAAGGCATTTGTTGCAAAGTCAGAATTTTTTGCACGCCTAAACCTCGCAATACTTGATATGTTTTTTCGCCTACCATGGGTATTTTCCGAATGGAAAGGGGGGCTAAAAAACTTTTTTCACAACCTATAGGTATTTCTTTTTGTCCATTGGGCTTTGCTTCGCCTGTGCCTACTTTTGATACGGTTTTATTACTCGAAAGTGCGAATGAAATAGGCAAACGAGTTTCTCGAATAATCTTTTGTCGTAATTCACTTGCCATTTTGTAGCAGCCAAAAAATTTATCCATACCTGTATAGTCAACATAAAATTCGTCAATAGATGTTTTTTCATATAAAGGCACAGCCTCGCGTACAATGTCAGTTACGGTATTCGATAACTTGCTGTATTGTTCATGGTCGCCACGCACCAAAATAGCTTCAGGGCATAAGCGTCTGGCTGTTTTCATAGGCATCGCAGAATGAATGCCATAGGTTCGGGCTTCGTAACTACAGGCAGCTACCACGCCTCTATCACTACTTCCACCAACTAATACAGGCTTGCCTAAAAGTTTTGGATTATTAAGTCGCTCTACCGATACAAAAAAAGTATCCAAATCCATATGCATAATATTGCGTTCCATTCCATTCATTGTGTATAGCTAGTTTCAAAATTACTAATTTATTTAGTATATATTTGCTAAATATTTTAGTATGTCAAAAATATCTAGTAATATCAAGCATTTACGACTGCTTCGCAATTGGTCACAGTCGCAATTGGCAGAAGCCTTAGATATACCTCGTGCTCGAATTGGTGCTTACGAAGAGCAACGTTGTGATCCGCCTATTGATACGGTGATTAAAATTTCAAATTTATTTCACATTGCGATTGACGCTTTGGTGAAGTGTGATTTGCATAAGTTTGATGAAATCGCATTAATGAAAATAGATGAAAATCGTATTTTGTTTCCTATGATGATTGATGCCAAAAATCAAGACCAAATAGAAGTTGTTACGGTAAAAGCCTCAGCAGGTTATTTACAAGGCTATGCAGATCCCGAGTATTTCGAAAAATTAAATTGCATGCAATTACCATTCAAATTAGTAGGTAAGCATCGCGCATTTCCCATTCAAGGCGATTCGATGCCACCCTTGCAAAAAGGATGCTTTGTAATAGGCAAATTTGTAGAACGACTTTCGCCAATAGAAAATGGAAGTACTTATATTGTTGTTAGCAAAGAAGAGGGGATTGTATATAAGCGCATATTCAAGAAAGGAAAAGAATTTGAACTTCATTCAGACAACACATTCTATGCACCATACCGAATCAAGCAAACTGATATTATAGAGTTATGGAAATTTGTATGTACGATTAATGTGTTCGACACACTAGATGATGAACCCAATATGGGTAATATGATGAGAATGCTAAAAGAAATGAAAGTGAATGTTGATAGATTAATGAAACATTAACCATTATTGAGGCAAGTCAGGCAAGCAAATAGATTTAAATTTCTGAACAATTCAGTAAGTATTATTAAGGTAAAAAAGTTTATATAAAATGAATTATAATAATTTGTAGGTATTGTAAGTACCTTAATCCAAATTACGCGATAGGATTTGAGGAACGAAAATTATAGCGTGTTAGATGGGGTTGCCGAGAAAAGTCTTATCAGGATTTATTCGCAGCAGTTTACTTCGTTTCTACTACAAAGCCTATTTTCAACATTTCTAATGTTGAAAATAGGCTTACATACTAGTATAATTGAGTCAAGTTTACCTTGTAATCGCTATTTTATAATCCTAATTTTGTCTTACCAGACCAAGAATTTTGATTGGTTCTTTTAACAGAATCACAGGCAACTCGAATACAGCCATGCGATACAATGCCAATGCCAACACGTAAAGCCATAAGCCATGCCCCTGCTTCTGAAAGCTGTGAACCATGCCATGCCATCCTTTTTAAAATTGGTATGTTTGGTGCCGCATTTATTACCTACCACATCATTTCCAAGTGGCGTTAAAGACGGATTGGGCGAGCAAAGAATATTCTCAATAATCTCATCTGTCCAAGTAATACGGTGGGCGTCGAAAGCTTTAATACAACTCTTTAATGTATTTAGTTGTATCAATCGGTGTGGTCTGTTTAGGGTTGTCTCTAATTAATTTCGGCTGTTTACCTTGTGGACAAGTATTTGCAACGCTATTTAGATTGCGTTTTAATTTCTCTATGGGTATATCTGCATTTACAAGTACATCAAATTGCTCAATGTCAATATCATCATCACTTAAATGCCATAGTTTTTTTTAAAGGTGTTGGCTTAATTGCTTTATGCGTTTGAATTTCATTTTTCTTCATATCAGAATTATTAATTGGTATTGATCTGGAATAATACATTAAGTTTTTCATTTATATCTTCAAATAGACATACATCATTCAATTTGTCTTTACGAAAACATTTCTCTTATTTTTGTCATCAAAAGAGAATTTATGTCAAGTGCTAGGAACGATAGGATGAAACGTATGAACGAGTTACAAGATATGCCTAAAGCAAAATTGAATGCCGAGAATCTTAAAAAAGGATCGCGCTTGTTTCACTATATGGGTGAGCAGAAATGGTCATTTGCATTGGGTTTGTTTTTTTTGTTTTTATCTGCAGGTGTTGGTTTGTTATTTCCATTACAAAGTGGAAAAATGTTTGGTATGCTGAGTAAAAATGATCCGAGTAAAATGGCTGAAGCGCTGAAAAGTTTAGATAAACTTGGACTCACATTGTTAGTGATATTAGTCGTTCAAGGTTTTTTTAGTTTTATGCGTGTAGTCATGTTCACTAGGGTTACCGAATCATTGCTTCAATCACTCAGAAATAAAGCATTCGAGCGTTTGATTAAAAAGCCAATGACATTTTTTAGTAAAAATCAATCTGGCGAATTAAGCAGTCGTTTGGCAACAGACTTAAATGTGATTTCGGAAGCATTTACGATGAATATTGCAGAAATAATTCGGCAGAGTATTGTTGGTATCGGGGGGTTATTTATAATTATCCAAAGTACTAGTTTCGAAGTTTCAAAGTGGTTTCTCATTATCATTCCACCTATGAGCGTGATTGCTATTTTATTTGCTCGAAAAATCAGGGGCTATAGCAAACAATTTCAAGATAAAATAGCAGATGCGAATGTGATTGTGTCCGAAAGTTTAACAGGTATTGCAAATGTAAAATCATTTACCAATGAAAATTATGAAATCAATCGCTATGAAAGCAAAACCTTTGACATCAAAAAATTCGGTCTTACCTATGGCACATTTCGAGGTCTGTTTTTTGCTTTCGTAATTACTTGTATTTTTGGTGCTGTATTTTTTATGCTATACAAAATGCTTCAGCTATATACGATGAATGTTATTTCAGGTGAAGACTTTGGTAAGTTTATGATGTTAGCATTTTTTGTGAGTGGCAGTTTGGGAGGCTTGCCTGAACAAATCGCAAGCATACAACGTGCTTTAGGTGCCACCGATAGAGTATTCGAAATTATTGATGACGAAATAGAACCTGTAAGTGAAACAAATCAAGTCGAAACGAAGAAGCCACAAGGTAAAATAGAATTACAACATATAAACTTCTCATATCCAACTCGTGAAAATTTTGAAGTATTAAAAGATATTTCTTTCGTTGCTAATGCAGGCGAAACTGTAGCCTTAGTCGGAAGCAGTGGTAGTGGAAAAAGCACCTTAGCCAATTTAATTTTGCGATTTTACAACCCAATACAAGGTAACATATTATTAGATGGAGAAGAGATTACTAG
>JBIIJE010000055.1:0-16156 GCA_044234005.1 Chitinophagaceae bacterium
TATTTTCAGAAGTAAGTTGAATTCTTTGCTTCAACAGATCTAATTCCATTGCTTGTTTCATCTTCAAGGAATGAATTAATTCTTCTAATTCTTCTTTATTTTTAAACACGCTAATTTATTTTTTTTGTAAAAGTTCAATTAAGGAATTGCATATCATATTTTTAATAAGTCTATTTCTTAATAGGTATAGCGTATATGAAAGAATAATGTATATTAGTGCAAACTGCTGCAATCAATTTTGACTTTAAAGAATGTACTACGGATGGATTTTTTGCTGTGGGTTTAAGTGTTTTCGTATCCTTGAATTTTATTTGATTTGGTTTACTTGATTTTCATCTATACTCACAATGATTTCATTTCTTCTGCCAAATAATTGATAAGGTGGATTGTATCCTAAGTAACGAAAGTGACCATAGTATGAAAGATGTTTTTCTTTTAAAATATTCTCCAGAATAGTGATATGTTTTTTTATCGCATCTTGTGAGGCAAACCCACTAAAGCTGATGGCGGCCACATACTCATCTGGCATGGTTTTAATGATCACCTCTGAATTATTGGGTAGGGGTAAATTATCTTCATTGTATTGAGCTGGCATAACAAAACTCATACTCGAAGTGCTATCATTGATATCCATGTGCACGGGTGAAGTCATTGCAATTTGTTTTTTATCTTTATTATCACCAAAAATGTATCCTGCTAGTTTTCTGAAGCCAGAACTACCAAGTTCTTTATACGTTTTCGCCGAGGAGGTAATCATCGCCATTGTAGTAGATGGATAGAATCTGATTTCGAAATCCTTTTCCACCATGATTACTTTGTATGATTGAGTTTCTGATTTTCCAGTTGCCATGGTTGTGTATATTTGAAATACAATAAACAGAGTAAGGAGTATGCTTACAATAATGATCACTATTTTCATTGTTTA
Source organism: Chitinophagaceae bacterium (assembly GCA_044234005.1). Lineage (GTDB taxonomy): Bacteria > Bacteroidota > Bacteroidia > Chitinophagales > Chitinophagaceae > OLB11. The sequence goes on from JBIIJE010000055.1 coordinate 926, forward strand.
TGGTCTTTAGATATTTTAATAGATTGAGTACTCTTCATTACGGGAACGTAAAGTATGATATTTAAGCCAAGCAGCATAAACAATACCCCAAATATTTGAAAAGTATATGTATAATTCAAAGCAACAATCGTTCCAATACCTATAATCAAACCAAGTACTATCCGAATGATTACAATGTGATAAGCAACTTTTTGTGCTAAATTAAAAACCCATTTTATTGTGGTTTAATTTCTAATTCTCTTATAGAAGGGAAACTAGTAAAGGGGAAACATGAGAAATTGATTGACCAAGATTTGTTTTTAAGACCAAATAATTTAAATCTTGGAAACCCTAGTGGATATGTAGTTTTAGAAGTGAATAATGACATTCCTTTAAAGCATTTTTGAAATGCGATGAATGTAATTGTTACCTAATACCATTTTGACATTAATTTTATATTATACATTTCGCTTGACGAAAATGGTAAATGCCGATGGATACGAATGTTTAGATTAAATGAAGGAACGAAATTTTAATCTATTACATTTGTCTAATCGGTATAAGTGGGTATAAAGCACAGAAAAATCAAGAATATTATTACGAATGCGGCACACGAGGTAGTGCAAATACCAGAAGAGCTGAAAAGCTATATGAACAATTTATAAATAAACTCGGTGAATAGATAGTGAACATTGATGCTCCCAGAATATCATTATAAAAGAGGCAATGTTCGATATGTAAAAGAGGAATAATGCGATGTATGATAAAGCAAAAACGATACTTCAAACCCAGCTAAAAGAGATAAAAATAAAATTGATAGATCAGAAGTACGATTTCTTAATGAGGGACTAAACAAGGAATTATTCGATAAACTCAGTTCAAAACTACTACTAGAAAAAATGGATATTGAAGTAAATTTGAATCCACTTGAAATGTTGCGTCGAATCCTTGAAAAGCAATTAAATTAGCTATACATCTTCCTGCGAAACTCAATTCAGTTTGGGATTGTGGCGATTATCATCAAAAGTAGAAATTACAAAATCTTGTATTCCCTGAAGGCATGAGATATAATCGAAAAAAAGATGAGTGTCGAACCCTAGGAACCAAATCTGCATTTCTTTCTATTGCAGAACTGGTAAAGTTTCTAGAGTATTTGTAAAATAAAAATTCCGACATTACATCGGAATTTTCCTTTCAAGTAGCCTCGCCAAGAATCGAACTTGGATCTAGAGTTTAGGAAACTCCTATTCTATCCATTGAACTACGAGGCCAGTATTTTACTCATAAATACTTTGAATCATACCTGCGTATTTTTCATTAATTTTTTTTCGCTTTAACTTCATGGTCGCAGTTAACTCGCCTGTATCTATGGTCCATTCGTCTGCGAGAATTTTGAATTTTTTCACTTGCTCATGAGCTGCAAAAAACTTATTATACATATCTAATTCAGATCGAATTAATTTGTAAACATCTTTGTTTGTTGTAATATCAAAATCTGAACTAGGCATAAGACCTTGCTCTTGTAAATACTCTTTTACCTTTGACAAGGTTGGCACCACTAAAGCACCCGCAAATTTTTCGTTGCTACCAACTACCATAATTTGTTCGATATACTTAGATTCTTTCATTTTACTTTCTAAGGGCAAAGGGGCTATGTACTTGCCGCCAGATATTTTAAAAATCTCTTTTTTACGATCTGTAATTTTCAAAAATTTACCTTCTATTAATTCGCCTATATCGCCTGTGTGAAACCAGCCATCCTTGATTGCATCCGCCGTTAATTCCGGATGTTTGAAATATCCCATCATGACATTTGGACCTCGACAAATAATTTCGCCATCTTCAGCAATTTTTGCTTCTACATTATCTATCGTGGTACCAATGGTCCCAAATTTTCGATTGATAGCTTCAAATCTATTTACACTCACAACGGGGGAAGTTTCAGTTAGTCCGTAACCCTCCATCACAATAATTTTTGCAGCAGTAAACAATCGCAATAATTTGACCTGACAAGCAGCAGAGCCTGTCACGATTGCTTTTACTTGTCCACCTATGGCTTCGCGCCATTTCGAATAAATAAGTTTATCCGCAATCGCTAATTGTAATTTGTAAAATAAGCTTTGTTGAACATTCATGTCGAATTTCAAAGCTAAGCTAACGGCCCAATCAAATATTTTTCTTTTGATACCTGTTAGTTCACTTCCTTTCGCATCAATTTTTTCATAAACTTTTTCAAGCAAACGAGGTACTGTAGTGAATACAACTGGTTTCACTTCTTTCAAGTTCTGGCCAATGTTTTCCATGCCTTCAGCAAAATAAATAGACACTGCTTTATTCATATAAATATAGAGCACAGTTCTTTCGAAGATATGATTAAGAGGAAGAAAACTCAAGGTGCGTTCGTTGGAATCACAGAAGCTAAAGGCTGGCATAGAGCCTACAACATTACTTGAAATATTTTTATGCGAAAGCATAACGCCTTTAGGGTTACCCGTAGTGCCTGATGTATATATGATGGTTGCCAAATGTTCGCTATCGATATTAGATTTTATATCATCAAGGTTAGATATGTCTTTTTCATTGATGGGTTGTAGTAAATTAGTCCAATGTGTTACCCCATCAATTTCATCGAAACAAAATATATGTTTTAATCTTGGTAATTGGTCGCGAACTTTTAGTAATTTTTTATAAATTAATTTATCAGACACGAAAAGTATGATAGTGTTAGATTCATCTAAAATATAGTGCCATTCGGTATCAGTAATGGATGGATAGATAGGTACTAATACAGCTCCGGTAATTTGAGTCGCAAAATCGACAATTACCCATTCTGGTCGATTGTTTGCAATGATGCCAATCATCGATTTTTCTTCAGGATTTATCGCATCACTATTTACCCCTAATTGAAGCAATGAATGCGCCACTTGATAGGCTTTATTTTTGATAGATATTGCTGTGTGGCCATGCCAGTTACCATTTACTTTTTCAAATAACATTTCTTTACTTGGATATTGTATCACATAGTTATCTAGAATATCAAAAAGTCTTTGTACAGGTTTCATGATGTTAAATCTTATTTCGACTTATAATATTGATTCAAGCGCGGTTTTAATTTTTTATTTCTAAAGTAAGTGTCAAATTGATTCATCGTGGTTGCATGTTGTTGCGTCCAAGTTTTATAATTTTTTTCATTGCTCAATCTTCCGAACAACCAATGATTATAACAAGTGTAGAATCCTTTTTGCAAGGTTCTTTGTTGGAAGTCAAATAATTCAAATGGAAATTTTTTAGCATGTTTTTTATTCCATGCTAATAGAAATCTTGTTCGAAGCATAGTAATATTATCAACATCTATACCGCCAGTCACTACATTGCGTAAACCATCAAATACTTGTAAAATGCTTTCTTCGAAGCTGTTTGCATTTGCATACTTATTTACTTTGCCATTAAGTGCCATATTATTTAATTCGGCAATCAAAAATTTGTAGCTTTCAAAAACGATTTTTTTTACTTCTTCACTTCGTGACGAAAAACTTTCCAGATTTACGTATGTTTCGCCATAGATAATTGCCCAAACATATTTTTTTGCCAAGAAATAAGACTTGCACAGATTGAAATAATTAAGATGATAGCCAGGTGCATTTTTGATACCTTTTTCCCAAACTTCTACTGCATCTTTATAGCGTTTCATGCTTGTAAATAATTCGCCTTTACTTGCATATAAAATACCTGAAGTTGGAAACTTATCTATACCTTTTTTTAATGCAGATTTGGCTTCGTCAAGCCTTTTCATTCGACTGTAAATTTGTCCAGCTACTAAAAAAGTTTCCTCATCAGCTTCATCTGATTTTAAAAGTGGTACTATCATCTTTTTCCCACGCAACATATCTCCTTGCAAATAATAGGCATGAGCTAATTCTCGTCTGTACATCAAGTTTTTTGGCGCTAATTGTATGGCCTGATTAAAAACCATAATCGCATTCGCATAGTCAAATTGATTGATATAGGTTCGCGCTTGATTCGCTAAATCAGCTGCATCTTGTTGCTCACTGAAAGGCTGTGCGTTTAAGCAATATGAACTTAAAAACGTAACGAGGATGAAAATTAGTTCTTTTACCAAAGTGATACAAATTTAGTTGAGAAATTATAATATCCTATTTTTAGTCCATAGAATTCCGCACTGTTTAGAAGGCTTCGCTATTCTTTGATTGAGCTAGAAAAGGCTCAGTTAGATAGGGATTTGTGAATACAGCTTGTCACATGTAAACTAAGATTCTCTGAAATCTGTAATTTTATATTCTGTTGTTTTCTTTGCAAAGATCTCAGAGTCTAATTGAAAAAAGTATCTAATAAGCCGTATGATAAATTTACATCATATGAAGTACATGAGGCAAATCATATAATTTGATACATCTCATTTTGCAAGCAGCTAATTCATTTGATTCCCTATTTTTGTTGAATGACCAAAAAAGAACGCTATCAATTTATCATTGATTATTTTAGCGAATATGCGCCAGATGCAGAAACGGAACTTCTCTATGATAATCCATTTCAATTATTAGTAGCCGTTATACTTTCTGCGCAATGTACCGACAAGCGTGTGAATATGACTACACCTGGTATTTTTGCCAAATTTCCAACCCCTGAATTGATGGCAGCGGCTAATTTCGAAGAATTGTTTTCACTCATAAAAAGTATCAGTTATCCGAATAATAAAACCAAACATTTGATTGGAATGGCTCAATTGCTCGTTGAAAAATTTGACAGCCAAGTTCCACTTACGATATCCGAATTGATACAATTGCCGGGGGTAGGACGAAAGACAGCGAATGTGATTACTTCTGTGATAGATAATCAACCCAATATGGCTGTTGATACCCATGTATTTAGAGTTTCTGCCCGTATCGGTCTTACTTTAAATGCTAAAACACCTATCCAGGCTGAGCTACAACTTATCAAAAATATACCAACTGATTTGGTACACAAAGCACATCATTGGCTTATTCTACATGGTCGATATACTTGTTTGGCTAGAACACCTAAATGCGAAATTTGCGGCATTCAGTCTGCATGTAAATATTTTAAGGCCAAATAAAAATATTAAGGTTTTCAATATTGCCAAAATGGGTGCCCCCAAAAGTCACCGCCTTTTTTTCTGGGACCAATAAAAATAGTATTTCCATCCTAAAGACTAATAGAGACATATCCTTTACTCTTTTTAAATTAGCGCTAAAGAATTTTATTTTAACGTTAAATGATTCGGCATTATCAAGAATAGAAGGGAGGTATTTTTGTATAATTGAAAGCGTAAAATTTTGGTTATGCAGAAATGAAGCCAAATTTAGACTAGTAATTAATGGGATGTTTCGTTCGGTATGTCAGAAATAATATTTCCAGGTTATACCAATGTGATTTTCAATTTGAAACAATCTAATAATGCTAAACAACACTTGCAATAGAAAATCTTATCTCTTCAGCCCAATTTATAAACCGACTGTGTATTCAATTTAAGAATAAAAAAAGGCTGCATAATTAAATACAGCCTTTTAAGTCATATTATAAAATTCTTACTCTAAACTTGAGATTTCTTTATTCAACCATTGCTTTACTTGAAAGGTGGTTACGGATTTCGGGCGTTCAATTGGGAACCCGTAAACTCTATCCCAACATAAACTGGCTAATACGCCCAATGCACGAGAAACTCCAAACATCACCGTATAAAAATCCTCTTCCACTAAGCCATAATGTTTTAATAAAGCACCGGAGTGTGCATCAACATTAGGCCATGGATTTTTAATTTTGCCTAAACTTTCCAAGATAGGAGGTACTACCTCATAAATATTCCAAACAGTTTGCACTAAAGCGTCGCCTGCGCAATATTTTTTACCAAATTCCATTTGTGCGATAAAACGTGGGTCTGTTTTGCGAAGTACCGCATGGCCATAACCAGGTACAACTTTGCCGGCAGCTAATGTCTTTTTCACGTATTCCGCAATTTGTTCTTTTGTCGGTAGGTCGGTGTTTAATTCTTTGTTCATTTCCTCTATCCAACGTATCACCTCTTGATTGGCCAATCCATGTAAAGGACCAGCTAGGCCATTCATGCCCGCTGCAAATGATAAATAAGGGTCACTTAAGGCTGAACCTACTAAATGGGTCGTATGCGCACTCACATTACCTCCCTCGTGATCGGCGTGTATAGTTAAATACAAGCGCATCAACTCTCTAAATCCCTCGTCGTCATAACCAAGCATATGCGCGAAATTAGCACTCCAATCTAGCAAGCCATTTGGCTGTATATGTTCGCCATTTTTGTATTTACGTCTGTAAATATAAGCAGCTATCCTTGGCAAGCGTGCTATCAAGTTCAATGAATCTTCATATATATAATCCCAATAATCTTTTTTATTTACACCTTCAGCATATGCTTTTGCAAATAAAGACTCTGTTTGTAATGCCATAATAGCAATACCAAATTGAGTCATAGGATGTGTGTGCAATGGCAATGACTCGATGGCATCAAATACATAGTTGGGTACATGCGAGCGACGCGCTAATACAGCTGAAATATGCTCCACCTCTTCTTCTGTTGGAATTTCCCCGAGAAGCATCAAGTGAAATAATCCTTCGGGCAAAGGTTGCGAACCTCCTTCAGCGTGGGGTAATTTTTCAACGAGCTCAGGAATTGAATAACCTCTAAATCGAATCCCTTCATTCGCATCCAACAAGGATGTTTCGGTTACTAAACCAATTATACCTCGCATTCCCTGATATACTTGCGCTAATGTTATTGTATCAATAACTGTATCGCCTTTTTCTTTGATTAGATTCTTAATTTCGTTAGAAGAAGCAGTTGCTGTGTTGAAAAATTTCTCTTTTAATTTTCCCATGGCTAAATAATAGTGTTTTAAAAATTTGTGCGAATGTACTGAATCTTGAGGCATGGTAACACGCATTCAATTATTAATTTTTATATAAATTTCAATACAATATCAATTCGGACAATATCAAATAAGGTCCGATCATTTCGCTAATGGTTCTGCTAGGAGCAAGTAACAATAGAAGAATATTTTGCATAGTCCTAGAGCGCTGACTAAGCAAATGAAGATGTCTTTGGGAATTAGGATATTAAATTCTTCTGTAGAAATTGATGAGACATTTGTTAAATTTCCCATTCTAGGAACTATTAAAAATTAATAATGAGTGAATATTGATCGTATTTTCAACGTTCATAAGTCAACACTCGATAGTTTTGTATAGTTAATTATACCTTGCTCATCCTTCTAAAATATTAAGCATTCAGATAATTGTGTAGTTTTAAATTTATGAAACGTATCTATTTCTTTGTTCTCCTTTTTGCCATAACACAATGCTTGCAGGCGCAATCGACTGATTTGGCACTGAATGTAAAGCTATACAATGAAAAAATTAATGAGTTATTAAATGTAAAGCAAAATCAAGGTTTCGAATTAATTCGTGAAGAAAGATTATTATGTCGCGCTGGATTTGACTTTGAGTTAAATTTAGCCTTACAGCAAAAAACCTTGTATGCATTAGTGATGGTTGGAGATCCGAGCTCGTATAAAATTGTTTCATCACTTGGCAATGCTGAATTGGGGTTCGTTTTTACAGATAGATTACGAACCTTAAGAGACAATGAATTTTGGACTGAATTCCAATTTCCATGTGAGCTTGCAGGTTGGTATATTTTTACGATCAATCAAAAAAATAAGGAGATTTTGAAACCCTTAGCCTATTTTATGTTATTTAAAAAGGTAAAATAAATTAGAGGTTAAGTTTCTCGAATCCGTTTTTGTTTCATAAACCTTTTTTGAATTATCTGGAGCCAATGGCAAATTTTATTAGATAAAAATGTCTCGATCTCTACGAATTCAATTGAATGAAAACATGTAGCTTTGTCGACTTTCATTTTAACAAAATATGGGCTTAGATAAAATACAAATTGCGAAACGCATTGCAAAAGAACTACAAGATGGATTTTATGTGAATTTGGGTATTGGTATTCCGACTATGGTTGCCAACTATATTCCGGAAGGAATGGAAGTAGTTTTGCAAAGTGAAAATGGATTATTAGGTATGGGACCTTTCCCTTTTGAAGGTGAAGAAGATGCTGATTTAATAAATGCAGGTAAACAAACCATTACAACATTACCTGGTTCGGCTTTTTTCGATAGTGCAGTGAGCTTCGGTATGATTCGCGCTGGCAAAGTTGATTTAACCGTCTTAGGTGCTATGGAGGTAGCGGATAATGGAGATATCGCCAACTGGAAGGTGCCTGGTAAAATGGTAAAAGGTATGGGTGGTGCTATGGATTTGGTGGCTAGCGCAAAGAATATTATTGTCGCGATGCAACATACGGATAAAGCAGGCAATTCAAAGTTATTAAGTCAATGCACTTTGCCTATTACGGGGCTGAAATGCGTAAAGAAAATAGTCACTGATTTAGGTGTATTTAAGGTAACAAAAGATGGCTTTGAATGTATTGAACATGCGCCAGGTGTAACACAAGATGAGATAAAGCAAAAAACTGCTGGAAGATTGAGTTTTTCAAAAGATTTGAAACAAGTAGAAATTTAAGCAGATAAATTATATTGATTTCCTTAAATTGAATAAAACCGCTACATTTGTCCAACTTAAATATTTGAATGTTTCCAAGAAATTCTAACTACAACAATCGTCGTCCTCAAAAAAAACAACGTGAACACCGACTTAACCGAGAAATTGATGTACATGAAGTACGTCTAGTAGGTGAGAATCTAGAACCCGGTGTATATTCAATAGATAAAGCCATTGCACTTTGCGAAGAACTAGAAGTTGATTTAGTAGAAATTTCGCCTGGAGCCATTCCGCCTGTATGCAGAGCCGTAGATTACAATAAATTTTTGTACGATAAAAAACGTAAAGAGAAAGAATTAAAAGCAAAAGCTACCAAGAATGAAGTGAAAGAAATTAGGTTCACACCTAATACTGATGATCACGATTTTGACTTCAAGGCAAAGCATGCTGAAAAGTTTTTACAGGAAGGGCATAAGGTAAAAGCTTATGTTCAATTTAAAGGTAGAGCCATCATGTTTAAAGACAGAGGTGAGCTTATTTTACTAAAATTTGCTGAGCGTTTGGCTGAATTTGGCACCTTAGAAGGTATGCCTAAGTTGGAAGGAAAGAGGATGCACGCAATTTTTGCTTCAAAAAGCAAGAAAAAAGCATAAAACTGCAATTTATTAGTATAATACCCATACATTTACACGCTTATTTTTTTATTATGAATATATATGTATCCAACATCCCATTTAAAATGGTAGATGACCAATTGAAAGAATTATTTTCTGAATTTGGCGAAGTAATTTCTTCAAAAATTATTAAAGACAAATTTACACAACGCAGCCGCGGTTTCGGTTTCGTTGAAATGCCTGACGAATCAGCTAAGCAAGCCATTGATGGTTTGAATGGTCGTGAAGTAATGGGATTAGAATTGCGTGTAAACGAAGCTCGTCCTAAGACGGAAGGTGCTCGCTAGACAGCAGTTCTTAGTTGCCTAATTTTAATTAAGTAATTTACTGTAAGAAAATTTTCATAACACAGCTTTAGGCTGTGTTTTTTAATGTACCTAATTTTTATCTAGTCAGACAAGTTTTTGTAACAAGCCCCTAATGTTGATGAACTTTACGTCTTCATTAAAGAACTAAGTATACATTGTCTTGCTTCATGTTAGCGATGAAGTCAAATGTTTGGTAGCCGATTTCGAACAATCGTAAAATTTGGACTAAATAGAATAGCTATAAGACGAATAGTGCCTAATTTCGCCAACAAATATTTGAAAGAAAAACATGGAGAAAATAGTCAGAACTAGATTTGCGCCCAGCCCTACAGGAGGCTTACATTTAGGAGGAGTTCGAACCGCATTGTATAGTTATCTATTTGCCAAAAGGCATCAAGGACAGTTCATTTTACGTATAGAGGACACCGACCAGAATCGATATGTATCGAGTGCTGAAGCATATATTATTGATTGTTTGACATGGTGTGGCATCTCTGCGGATGAAGGCCCGCACAATGGAGGCCAATTTGCTCCTTATCGTCAAAGCGAAAGAAAAGATTTATATAAAAAGTATGCGATGCAATTGATTGATTCAGGTCATGCATACTATGCTTTCGATACCAGTGAAGAATTGGAGCAGATGCGAGAGGGATTAAAAACTTCTGAGAACCCTTCGCCACAATATGATAAGAATACGCGCATGCAAATGCGCAACTCGCTTGTATTAAGTAAAGAAGAAGTAGATAGCTTATTGAACGAGGGAATGCCTCATGTGATACGTATAAAAGTACCGAATGATATTTCTATTTCGTTTGAGGATATGATACGTGGTGAAATAAAAAATGATTCTAATCTGTTAGATGATAAAGTTTTATTGAAGGCAGATGGTATGCCAACTTATCATTTAGCCGTAGTTGTTGATGATTTTACCATGAAGATTACTCATGCATTTCGGGGCGAAGAATGGTTGCCAAGTGCGCCAATTCATATTTTATTGTGGGAATATTTGGGTTGGAAAAATGAAATGCCTCAATGGGCGCATTTGCCTTTAATACTCAAACCAGACGGACATGGCAAGCTAAGTAAGCGGGATGGTGAAAGATTAGGTTTCCCAGTTTTTGCAATGAATTGGACTGATCCACAAACTCATGAAACTGCGACAGGATTTAAAGAAATGGGATTTATGCCAGAAGCTTTTATCAATCTATTAGCTTTGTTGGGATGGAGTAGTGGGGAAGAAAAAGAAATTTTTACTAAAGAAGAATTGATACAAAGTTTCGCCATGGATCGCGTGCACAAAGGTGGCGCCAAATTCGATTTTGAAAAAGCTAAATGGTTCAATCATCAGTGGATTATGCATGCAGAGAATGATAAATTGCTTCCTATTGTAAAATCCGTGCTTGCTACTCACGATATTTATGCTTCGGGTGATGCCTTATTAGCTTTACAAATTGGCTTAGTAAAAGATCGATGTGTTTTAACCCAAGATTTTATTCAACAGCTTGCCTATTTTTACAAAGCACCGCTTGAAATAGATGTCGCTTCGATCGAAGCAAAATGGAGCCACGAGAAGAATGAATTCTTCCGTCAATTCGTTGAAATAATAAATGACTTAGTACCATTCGATGAGAAAGTTATTGAAGAGAAGTTCAAAGCATTAGCCGCGGAGAAAAATATTAAGGTGGGAGAATTGCAATTGCCATTACGTATTATGCTGGTCGGGGCTAAATTTGGACCAAGTGTTTTTGTAATCGCTGAATTGATTGGAAAAATTTCTTTGAAAGAAAGGATCATTTTCGCTTTGCAGAAATTGAATTAAAGCTATAGCATCATCGGGACAGGCTATGTTTTAAGAATGAGTCGGTCTAAAATTTATAGCTATTTCACAAAGGGCTCGGATGCCAACACCAATGGCAGGTTGATGAATATTGAATCGTTCATTATGAACTGGAAATTCGAATTCTCCTTTATAGGAGGTGCCTAAACGAAAAAAGCAACCTGGCACATGGTGTGTATAAAAACTAAAATCTTCGGCAGCCATTCTTCTATCAAGTTCTACAATATTTTCGGCGCCTAATGCACTTGTTGTAATTTGTCTCGCTTGTTTAGTGGTAGCAACATCATTCATTAAAAAGGGATATCCCATTGGAATATTTACTTCCGCATCGCCGCCCATTGCTTGGCAAAGTGCTATTGTGTGTTTTGTAATAAGTTCATGCGCTTTCTTACGCCAAACCTCATCCATGCATCGCAACGTGCCTTCTATATTCACTTCGTTTGGAATTACATTGCCTACATGGCCGCCTTGTATTTTGCCAAATGACAATACAGACGGATTCAAAGGATTATTGTTTCTAGAAATAATTTGCTGCAAACTCACAATTAAATTTGCTGAAATGGCTATAGGGTCAATTGTTTGATGCGGTAAGGCAGCATGGCCTCCTTTTCCTTTTACTTTAATATAAATTTCATCAGCACTTGCCATATATTGGCCTTCACGGAAACCTAATTGCCCAAAAGGTAAATGAGGATATACATGCAAAGCAAAAATTGCATTTGGCTTAGGATTTTCTAGAACACCTTCCGCTATCATGATACTTGCGCCGCCTGGATGTTTTTCTTCACCAGGTTGAAAAATTAATTTAATCGTACCTTCAAATGAATCTTTTAATTCATTCAAAATTTTAGCGGCTCCTAGTAGGCATGTTGTGTGCACATCATGTCCGCAAGCATGCATTATACCTTCATGTTTAGATTTATAAGAAATTTCATTTTTTTCAAGTATGGGTAAAGCGTCCATATCTCCTCGTAAAGCAATCACTCTGCTTGTTGGTAGATTTCCTTCTATGATGGCTACTAATCCTGTATTGGCAAAAGTTTTGACATTTGTAATTCCATACTCCTTTAGCTTAGATTGAATAAACGCCGAAGTATTGAATTCTTGAAATGAAAGCTCTGGGTTGGCATGAATATGCTCGCGAATGCTTATAAATTCAGGTAAGTAGGATTCAATAAGATTTGCTAAACTCATAAGGTTTCGATTAACGAGTAACGCTAATATTTTTAATAGTAACTATATCAGGAACAATAAAGGAAGCTGGAAATGAACTGCTCACGCGTCGCAAAAATGAAGTGGCTTCTTTTTTATTATCGAAATCTCCTACTTTGATTTTGTAAGAAGGCACATTGTATGACATGTAGCTTCTTACAGCAGGATATGCCTTTGAAAATGCATTTTTACTTTCCATGGCTTTGGCTCTATCTGCGCCATTGTATATGACAACTCGAAAACCTTTGGCGGTTGTTATTGAGCCTGTCACACGACGAGTACCGTCTGCAGAAACAATAGGCTTGTATAAAGGGGTTGCTTTTTCGGCATTCGCTTCTCTTAATCTTGCAGCCTTTTCATCCAACTCTGCTTTCGCAACGAGTGCTGGACGTTTATCTAGCAAGTCTAAGCGTTCATCCTTATAGATATTCACAAATTTTTCTTCTATCACAATTATTTCTTCTGTTTGGGCAAAAAGGTGATTTGTGATAGAGAGGATTGCAATAACTAAAATAATAAAAGGTTTCATCTTTGAAATTTAACAAGCACAAAAGTAACTATTAAATACATAACTCTTACTTTTACTCTTTAGATAAAAAGGTTCGTGAAAATTGAAAAAAACATTAGTTATAGGAGCATCTGAAAATGCGGAACGATACAGCCATAAAGCGATTCATATGCTTCGAAAGTACAAGCATGAGGTTGAAGCTATTGGTAATAAAGCAGGCAAAGTCTTGGATGTAGAGATAGAAACAGGTAAATCAAATGTTAGCGATATTGACACGGTTACTATGTATATTGGGGAGGCAAGGCAAGACGATTACGTCGATTATATAATTGGTTTGAAACCTAAACGAATTATTTTCAATCCTGGTGCTGAAAACCATTTTTTTAAAAAGAAAGCTGAAGGTGCTGGGATATATTGTATAGAAGCATGTACCTTAGTTTTATTAAGTACAGGGCAATATTAATTACCATAGTTGCAAGTTACTCTTCATCATATCAGTAAATCATTCGGTCAGGAGGCTATCATTCAAGATATGGACTATGTCTTCGCATCTCAATCGAAAACAGCGATATTAGGTATCAATGGTTCGGGAAAATCTACTTTGCTCCAAATTATTGCCACGTATATGAAGCCAAGTAAAGGGGAAGTTGAGTTTAAATTAAATGGAAGAATCATTGAAGATGAAAACGTCTTTCAACATGTTTCATATTGCGCACCTTATCTTGAAGTAATCGAAGAAATGAATTTAGTTGAATTTTTTGAATTTCATTTTGCTTTCAAGAAGCCATTAATTACCATACCGCAAATTATAGAACAAATTGGTTTGCGAACTTCAAAGGAAAAACTGATTGAGAATTTTTCGAGTGGTATGAAACAACGTGTAAAATTAGCCCAAGCGATTTTTGCGGATACAGCTTTGCTTTTATTAGATGAGCCTTGCAGTAATTTAGATGAAGAAGGTATTGCTTTATATAATCTGCTTATTTCAATGTATACCAGACAAAAAACTATTATTGTAGCTAGTAATGATCAGCAGGAATTTTCTTTTTGTGAATCGCAAATAAATATAAACCAATTTAAACGTGCCAACTAACGATTTAAACAATCCTAAAATTATTCGTGCTTGGACGTTTTATGATTGGGCGAATTCGGCCTATTCATTAATAATTACTTCAGCTATTTTTCCAACTTATTATTCAAAGTTGGCGCCTGATCCAATTTTGTTTTTTGGTTTGCATATATCAAGAGCAGCTATGGCATCCTACGCGATTGCTTTTTCTTTTTTAGTGATTGCTTTTTTATCGCCCATACTTTCATCGATTGCAGACGCAAACGGAAATAAAAAATCTTTCATGAAGTTTTTCTGCTACTTAGGTGTGCTAGCTTGTTTAGCGATGTTTTTCTTTGATAAAAAATGGTTTTCGTCTGAAACGGATTTTGCTTGGTATGGTCTTATTTGTTCAATCATTGCATCCATTGGTTTTTGCGGGAGTATTGTTTTTTACAATGCCTTTTTACCAGAAATTGCTACGCCAGAACATCATGATCATGTAAGTGCCAAAGGATTTTCGATGGGATATTTAGGAAGTGTAATCTTAATGCTTTTATGTTTTACATTTATTTTGTTAGATGAAAATTTGCATTGGAATCTCGGAACTTTGCCAGCCCGAAGCGCCTTTTTAGCTGTTGGTGTTTGGTGGATTTTATTTGCTCAAATAACCTTTAATGCGCTGCATGAAACTAGACATGAAACGAGCAAACTAAAATCTCCGCTTAATAAAGGATATTTAGAATTACAAAAAGTGTTACAAAGTTTATCGTCATTGTCAGAATTGAAAAAGTTTTTAGCGTCATTCTTTTTTTATAATATGGGTGTTCAAACCGTGATGTATATGGCTATTTATTTTGCAAGTGATGAATTACATATGCAAACTACCGAATTGTTGTCGACAGTTCTTATTATACAATTAGTAGCAATTATTGGGGCTATGCTTTTTTCAAAAGTGTCCAAAGTAAAAGGCAACAAAATAGCCCTCATCATTTTAATAGTTATTTGGATTGGTATATGTATTGCGGCATATTTTGTAAGAACAGCTAATGAGTTTTATGTGCTTGCATTTTGTGTAGGGCTCGTGA
>JBIIJE010000056.1:0-16046 GCA_044234005.1 Chitinophagaceae bacterium
CAATACTGTTTAGAATTAATTCTAGGGTCGATTTCAAAGCCCCGTCCAATAACAATTTTTTTCGTTGCATAAGTTTGCAAGGTAAGTTGAAGAAATTATTTATAGAAAGCTTAGCGGATTAGATTTGTAGATTACTAATACCAAAACATTGGAGCCGTAACTATTTCATAACTTTTACTTACCCATCTTTAGGGTTATACTTCGTTTTAATCGACTAGCTTTGCTCGTCTTTTCAATTTTTTGCATATGTTAAAAAAACTTTCTTTAGTTTTCTTTTTACTTTGCATATCTTACCTAACTTTTTCTCAGTGTGGCAGTTTAATTGCCTCTTTTCCTTATTTCGAAAATTTCGAAACAGGTACGAATGGCTGGGCGAGTGGAGGTGTTGGTAATAGTTGGGCTCACGGAACCCCCACGAAACCAATTATCTCGGGTGCAGCTTCTGGCACAAAGTGTTGGATTAATGGCGGTACCAATGGGATTGGTTACAATAGCAATGAGAGGTCTTTTGTAACAAGTCCATGCTTTGATTTTACTACTATTTCAAATCCTTACGTCGAGTTTAAATTATTTTGGGAAAGTGAAAATGGTTTTGACGGAGCTACCTTTCAGTATTCAACCAACAATGGGGTTACTTGGACAAATGTAGGTGCTGCGTCTGATCCAGTTAATTGTTTAAATCAAAATTGGTTTAATACATCAAACATTAATTTTTTAAATACGTTAGCAAATCCTAAAGAAGGCTGGTCGGGTTCGATTATATCTGCAGGAAATTGTGGTAGTGTAAATGGAAGCGGTGCTTGGCTGCTGGCAAAGCACTGCATGCCTAATTTAGCAGGTTTGCCTTCGGTTCAATTTCGGTTTGCATTTGGAGCAGGTAATATTTGCAATAATTTTGATGGTTTTGCTTTTGACGATGTACGAATTGGCGAAGCCCCAGTTAACGTAGCAAACTTTACAGCGGCATGCAATGGTAGTCCATTCAGTTATCAATTTACGAGTACCTCAACACCTTGTCCCACAGGTTTTACATGGAATTTCGGAGATCCAACTTCTGCGAATAATGTTTCCTATAGTCAAAATCCATCCCATGTATTTAGCAGCCCAGGATCGTACATTGTGACCTTATCTATTATAGGTCCATGTAATGCGGGCGCTACTTATAGTCAAACTGTGCAAGTGTTCGGTGCTAACCTCACAGCCATATCGCCTAATTGTGCAAGTTCAAGCACAGGAAGCATAAGCACCGTATTAATCAATGCTTCGGGAAATTATAATTATCAGTTACAACCATCTGGCCAAAGCAATAATACAGGAGTATTTACTAATTTAAATGCCAACACATACACTGTAACCGTTAGTAATTTGAGCAATTGCGTGGCAACTGCAATAACAACTATTAACACACCCATACCTTTAGTTTGGTCTAACTTTAGCATTAATCAAATTACTTGTCATGGAGCTAATAATGCTAGTATTCAATCTACTGCAATAGGTGGAAGCGGCAATATGGGGTACACAATTCTTCCTTTAGGTACCAATAGTTCAATGGGTTCATTTACTAATTTATCAGCAGGTCAATATACGGTGATTGCAACTGATGGAAATGGTTGTACGATATCAAGTATTGGTAATATAATTCAGCCTAATTTATTACAAATACAGAGTGCAAATGCAACGCCAGCCTTATGTAATGGGAGCTCCACTGGATCTTTAAGTGTAGCAGCAGCTGGGGGAAGTGGTAGTTTAATTTATCTTTTATTGCCTAATAATGTAACTAGCTCTAATGGCGTATTTTTAAATCTTTTAAGTGGAAGTTATATAGTGCAAGCCAGCGATGCAAATGGATGTACAGCTATCACGACCATGAATATTTCGCAACCGAGCCCGATTCAGATTACAAATGTGATTACGATAAATCCATCTTGTGCACCCAATAATAACGGTAGTATACAAATCTTCTCGAATGGAGGAAATGGCACTTTGAATTATGCGGTTGATGGCAATTTTGGTATAAATAATACAATCAATAATTTAGTTGCAAATAATTATACTGTGGTAGTAAAGGATGCCACTGGTTGCACTTCATCATCAGTTACCTCGCTGATACCCCCTCCTAATCCAATAATAAATAGCACAAATACGAACAATCCATTGTGTTTTGGAAATAGCAATGGAAGTATCGATATTGTAGGAACTGGTAATTCGCCAATTGTTGAATATAAAATTGTGCCAGGAAATATTACACAGTCAAGTGGTAATTTCAATTCTTTGATTGCAGGTATGTACACAGTTTCTATATTAGATGCCAAAGGATGTGTTAGCAGCACAGTTATAGAGTTAATTGCACCCGATTTGCTTACCTTTAGTTCTATTGCTAGTTTGAATCAAGATTCATGCGGGGTAGACTATAAACCTGGCTTGAAAGCTATTGTAAGCGGAGGCACTGCGCCTTATCTGTTCAGGTTATTACCAGGCGGTTTGCAGAATGTAACAGGTGTTTTTAGTGGATTGCCGACAGGTGCTTACGTTCTTCAAATAACGGATAAAAATATGTGTACAACACAAAGCAATTACAGTATTCAAGAACAAATTTGTTGTGGTGAATTATTTCTTCCTTCAGCCTTTAGTCCAAATAACGATGGTAGAAATGATGAATTTAGATTGGTGAATTCACTGGGTATTGAATTGAAAAGTTTTCAAATCATAAATCGTTGGGGGCAAATTATACTTTCAACCCAAAATCCATTTGAATCATGGGATGGTAAATACAAAGGGTTAGAGGCTGAAATAGGTACCTACTATTATCAAGTGCGCTATAAATGCACTTTAACTGGTAAGGAATTATATAAGAAAGGCGATTTTCTCCTAATCAGGTAAGCACTTCAGATAAATTGGCATAAAAATTTAATTTTTTGAGCTAATAAATGAGTTATAGTTTTCGTCTACTCTGGTAATAGACTTATTTTTATACCGATTAGACAAATATAATAGATTAAAATTTCATTCCTCCATTTAATCTAAACATTTGTATCCATTGGCATTTACCATTTTCGTCAAGCGAAATGTATAATATAAAATTAATGTCAAAATGGTATTAGCATAAAATTTATCATTATGAAAACCTATTCTAATAAATCAAGCCTATTTTTCGCTCTATTAACTGGTTTTGTGGTAGTTTTTTTACAAATGATGTTTTAGTAAAAGCCTTATTTCTTCTTTTTCATATGTGCATCAACAGCAGCTAAGGCAACCATATTTACAATTTGTCTAACCGAGCTACCTAATTGTAAAACATGTACTGATTTGTTTAAGCCCAGAAGAATAGGTCCAATGGCTTCAGCATTACCTAGCTCCATCATTAAATGGTAAGCAATATTTCCAGATGCAAGATTTGGAAATATGAGAATGTTTGGATTGCTTTTAACTAAACTGCTGAAAGGATAATTCTCTTTTAATAACTCAGTATTAAATGCCACACTAGCTTGTACTTCGCCATCAACCACTAAATCTGGACATGTGCGATGCAATATATCAACAGCCTCTCGAACTTTTTTAGCTTCGCTTAAATTGCTTGCTCCAAAGTTGGAGTAGGAAAGCATAGCTACTCGAGGTTTAACATTGAGGGTTTTTAATTGCTCTGCTGCGAGTTGTGTAATGTCAACTAAATCTTGAGCCGTAGGGAACTCGTTGATGGTTGTATCTGCGAAACAAATAGGTCCCTTTTTTGTAAGCATCAGATACATACCTGCCAATTTATTCAATCTTTTTTCTACACCTATAATTTCTAATACCGGTCTTAATGTATCAGGATATTTGCGAGTGAGTCCAGTTATAAGTGCGTCTGCTTCTCTTGTTTCTACCATCATGCAACCAAAATAATTTCGCTCGCGCATTATTTTTTTAGCCTCATATAAATTATATCCTTTTCTACCACGTTTTTCAAAAAGCAGTTCGCCAAATTTGTTTCGTTTCTCTTCTTGTTCTTCTGCTTTTGGATCAATAATTATAACATCGTCAAGTTCGAGCACATGTTCCTCTATGATGGCTTGTATCTTTTTAGGATTACCTAATAAAATAGGCGTTGCAATGCCTTCATCTTTAACAATTTGCGCCGCTTTGAGTACTTTGAAATTTTCAGCTTCCGCAAATACTACTTTTTGTTTATGTTGCTTGGCTTTATTGATTACTACTTTCAATACATTATCCTCGCTGCCTAATCTGTTTTCGAGTTCCGTCTCGTAAGCTGCCCAATCAGGCGTACGTTGCGCTACTTTACTTTTAACGGCCGCTTTTGCTACCGCTAAAGATACCTTACTTAATAAGCGAGGATCCATAGGTTTTGGAATAATATAATTCGAACCATAGCTCAGATTTTTTTCTTGATAAGCCATATTTACCATATCGGGTACAGGTTGTTTAGCCAACTCTGCCAAGGCTTTCACAGCTGCCAATTTCATTTCTTCATTGATGGTTTTGGCACGTACATCTAATGCGCCTCTAAAAATATATGGGAATCCCAATACATTATTCACTTGATTTGGATAATCGCTTCTTCCTGTTGCCATGATTACATCTGGACGAGCTTTGATAGCAGTTTCGTAGTCAATTTCTGGGTCAGGGTTGGCGAGAGCAAAAACAATTGGATTTTTAGCCATGCCTTTCAGCATTTTTGCATTTACAATACCGCCTTTCGATAAACCAATAAATACATCGGCATCTTTCATAGCATGTTCTAATGAATTAATTTTACGAGCTGTGGCATACGCTTGTTTCATCGTATCCAAATCTTTACGGGATTTTACAATAGCTCCCTTGCTATCGAACATAACAATGTTTTCTCGCTTTATGCCTAATTTTACATACAAATTGCAACATGCCATCGCGGAAGCTCCTGCACCACTTACCACTAACTTTAATGAATTCAATTTTTTACCTTGTAACTCGGCAGCATTCAACAAAGCAGCCGCTGAAATAATTGCAGTGCCATGTTGATCATCATGCATAATCGGAATGTTTAACTCCTTTTTAAGGCGCTGCTCAATTTCAAAGCACTCTGGGGCTTTAATATCTTCTAAATTGATACCTCCGAAAGTTGGTTCTAAGATTTTTACTGTACGAATAAATTCTTCAACATCTTTTGTATTTAACTCAATGTCGAACACATCTATATCAGCATAAATTTTAAAAAGTAAGCCTTTGCCTTCCATAACAGGCTTAGATGCTAAGGGCCCAATATCGCCCAAGCCCAATACTGCTGTGCCGTTACTTATTACTGCAACTAAATTTCCTTTGGCGGTATATTTATAAACATCTTCTGGGTTGGCGGCTATTTCTCGACAAGGTTCTGCGACACCAGGAGAGTAGGCGAGTGCCAAGTCTCGTTGGGTTTTTGTTTCTTTAGTAGGAATTACTTCTATTTTGCCAGGTTTGCCTTTCGCATGATAGTCTAGTGCATCTATCTTTCTAATATTTATCTTCATTTTTTTCGTTTTTTGTAGGTGTGGTCAGTTCTCGAAAGTGTCAAATTTACATAGAAACTAAAGGTATAAAAATTTTTTATTTGTTTAAGCGAAGCTTCATGAAGTTGTGTCTGATTAGCTTACTTTACTCAAAGGTATTTAAATTTGTTTCGAAGTTCGATGAAGCAACTTTGCTTAATATTTTCATGCAGTTGATTTTGTTCTAATGTATAAATATTTTACATCACAGCTTGCATGTTCTGCCTTGTGGCATACTTGGTTCTAGGAAGCGTCTGCCACTGAACCGAACATAGCGAGTGTGTTATTGGTATTTTTAAAAGAAGAAGAATACTGATCTTTAAGTATCTAATTCAATTATATCAACAATTAGGCTCACAATTGATTTTGAATTATTTACTTTTGCAGATATTATGAAAACGCAAACTGACTTTGATACTGAAACATTATACTTAGATGATGTTATGCAAGAAGCTACCGATGCTTTTCAGCTCATTGTGTGGAATGATGAAGTTAATACTTTCGATTGGGTGATTGAAACACTTATCGACATATGCCATCACGAAAAGGAACAAGCCGAACAATGTACTTTACTAATTCATTTTAAAGGTAAGTGCTGTGTAAAGACAGGTGATTATGACACCATGAAAATTATGTGTGTCGGCATTACCGATAGAGGTATTGGTGCAACCGTCGAAGAGTTAGTGTCTTAATTTCATTCTGCATGTATTTTTTATCAAAAGAACTTTATTTCCCTCCTCATGAAGAAGCTGACGATGAAGGTATTCTTGCGATTGGTGGGGATTTAAGTGTTGAACGATTAAAGCTTGCCTATCGAAAGGGTATCTTTCCTTGGTATAATTCTGATGAACCCATTGTATGGCATAGTCCAGATCCACGATTCGTGCTTTTTCCAGATAAACTAAAAGTGAGTAAAGACCTATTAAAAACTATTCAAAGCGAAGTGTATCAATTTACTTTCAAAAAGAGTTTTGAGCAAGTCATACATCATTGTAAAACCATTTTACGTAAGGGCCAACGGGGCACTTGGATACATGATGAAATAGAAGAAGCTTTTATTAAACTAGCTCACGAAGGCATCGCAATTAGTGCTGAAGCTTGGCGCAATGATGATTTAGTTGGAGGGTTATATGGTGTTCGAGTTGGAAGAGTATTTTGTGGTGAAAGTATGTTTAGTCTAGAGAAGAATGCGAGTAAATTTGCTTTCGTTAAACTGGTTGAAAAATTAATTGCAGATGGTGTCACCCTAATTGATTGTCAAATTTATACTCCATATTTGGAGAGTTTTGGGGCTGAGTATATTCCAAGAGAAATATTTTTACAATACTTGAATGAAGAGTAACGATGAGGATATTTTAAATTCACCATGAAATTGAGAAATCAGACTGAAGAATTTCAAACTTACTTTCATAACTAAAATTTGAATAACATCAGAGGACTTTTATAGCACTAGAGTAACATCACCTTTATACAGTTTTTTCTTTCCTGTTAAATCAACTATCTCAAGAAAATACATATAGGTGTTGGTGCTTTGTTTATCTGATTTGAATCTGCCATCCCAACCTTTTGCATTTTTGTCATCCGTTGTATAAACTTTTTGTCCTAGTCTGTTATAGATTGACATTCTAAACGAACTGATAAAAGAAACATCATACCATATTGGCATAAAGTAATCATTTTTACCATCCGCATTCGGACTGAAAGCCGTCGGAATAAATATGCAATCTAAATCAAGCGAAACAATTTTTTTATCTTCACTTACACAAACCCCTTTAGTTACCTTCAGCTTATACTCTCCAGGACTTTTCACAATAATTGATTGTGTCGTTTCATTTGTGCTCCATAAATGTGTAGCATCTGGATTTAATTTGTCTTCGATAAGTATACCTGTGCCTTCATTCGGGCAAATTTCTACGGGTACTCCTAATTCAACAATTGGATAATCATCCACATGTATGTCTACAGAAGTCGTTTGTTTAGGACAAACTGGGTAATTACTTTCTAAAACAATTGTATAGTCTCCCGCTTGATCATAGATTTCAATCGGGTTGTGTTGATTTGCAGTTATGTTTCCATTACCCATATTGTAATTAAAACTGGTTACATTACTTGCAAACACGTCTTTGAAGAAAACTTGTTGTCCAACACAAAGTAAATCGGGTGTTGCTGAAAATTTAGCTTGTGTGCTATCATCTATATAAACTGTATGGTAACTTGTATCGCTGCAACCTTGTAATGAATCGCTCACAATTAAAGTAATAGTGTAAGTCCCTGAGCCACTATATATATGTGTAACGTTAGTGCTTGTATAAATAGTATTATCTCCCATATTCCAAGTAGAGAGTAAGTTGTTACCTGTGCTTGCATTAGTTGTAGTTATGGGTGTGCCACCACAAATACTGTCAGCGCTTACAGAAAAGCTAGCAACAACATTGGTTAATATAGGAGTTATAACAACACTCATAGAATCGTCACAACCATATTCTGATGTTACGAGCGTGGCGACGAATGGACCTGTACCATAATAGGTATGCAACGGATTAGGCATTATATCAGTTGTGCCATCTCCAAAATCCCAGAAATAGGTTCCATTTCCTAATGAATTATTTATAAATTGGACTTCAGCGCCAACACAAGTATTCGTTTGCAAGTATATAAAGCTTGCATCCGGATTTAATGAATAAAGTCTTATATATGGAATTGGACAAGCAGTTCCGCTAAACCCTTTACCGCATTCGTTAATACAAGTGTCTATATTGCCTACAAAGCAAGAATCGTTGAGCAAGGTGGTATCGCCAAAGAACACATAAATGGTAGTGTCGGTAGATGGCCAATAATACAATGTATCGCCAAATCCTATGATGTCATTTGAAAATGAGTCAACCCAATACAATCCATTGGTAATAGAGTTGTTGTTTATCGTTATATTTTGTGATCCAATTGGGATAAAACTCCAACTTTCATTGCCTGTAGTCCATGTACCACCATTATAATTAGGTGGCGTAAATGCCTCTGTCGCATTTGCATCTTGCAGCCCCATATAAGCAGTCCCATTTAACCAAGATGGACAAACAGGTTTATTGATGACATTCACATCAATTCTGTAACTTTCCTCAGTGAGCACTATTTGCTGTGTTGCGGTTAAATTTGAACAATGAAACAATGCTACATTATTCCAAGTTATTATAAATTTTCTACAAGGAGCCACACCTTCGACACTGTAAGTGATATTGCCACCAAAACCTGCTGTGATATCTAAATCATGATAGGGTGCGAAAATGGCATTATTCACTGATGAATTAAAATAAGGCAATGCGGGCCATCCCGTTGTATTATACCAATTAAATTGTCCAGCTAAGGCAGTATTGAAACTTATTTGCCCATTTGCACCGATAACGATTTCGTTATATTTATTTTCAAAAAAACAAAACTTAAATGGCAATTGAATTACTTGACTCCATACATCATCGACATAAATGCCAGCTGAAACCGGATTGGTTTGTGATTCGAAGATAAAAGGCTGTGGAGCTACTTTGTAAGAATCGGTGCTGCCCAAAGCTTCTTGCATGAGGCTGCCCGAAAAGCCAGAGCCAGCTGTAAAATTGACCCAAAGCTTACATCCATCATTGCATGTATTATAGTTATCGCCTTGTATGGTCATACTTCCACAAATCATTTGATTTACGAGAGAGTCGTACATGCATCCCAAATTACTTTGGGCAATTGAGTTCAAAGACATCATGCAAAGCATGATAATGACTAACTTTTTCATAAATAGTTCGAGAAGTTTATTTATATATAAAGACCCTTTTTATTCAAAATTGGTTGGGTACTTTTCTTTGTTAAATATATAAATAATTTTTTTATGACTTTTTTATTCAAAAAACTAAAGTTAAAAGAGCATACAGAAATAGTAGTCATGAATGCGCCAACCTCATTTCACATCGCTTTCAACGAGCTCCAAGTAACTCAAGAGTTAAAAGTGAAAACGAATTTAGACCCAAATTACGCGATAGGATTTAATGAACAAAAATTCTGGTGTGTTAGATGTCCCCTTAACTATTAACGAGAAGAATTAGAAGATGTTTTGAATATTTGCAAAATATTGTATGAGAGCTTCTTACTCGTTTCAACATTTCTAATGCTGAATTTGGGTTAAAGTTCAATGTTGTCGATTTCGTAATTCTATTTGGAAGCAAACAAATTGAGCTCTATAATAGGGTGCATCAAATATTTCCACTCATGAGTGAGGACGCTGTAATTCGGTATTGTTACTCTAAAGAAACCTCGAAAAATTATGCATGCGAATTTAACAGAGATACAAGCTGGACTGAATTTGGCAAATTAGGTTAAAAGCGCGCGTTAGCCTTAACTATTGATGAAGATTGGAGTGAGTTACGATTTGTGAAGGTAGAGAATATTAAAAAGATAACGAGGTGAGAGAGCGGGGCTTTGACAGTAGTTGCAAGAAAACGAATTTTTCAGAAACATCTATAGCATAACGATTGAATTATTGCGTCGGATTACAAATAAGATAAATCTCTGCGATTCACGTAAAACCTACATGTTACTGTATCTTTATTCTGTAAATTGAGCCAATTTATATTTCATAATTGCTATTTGAATAATGATAATTACATTTGCAATCCTTTCATGATGTTACAAAAATATTGGTGGAAAATAATTTGTGCAATCCTCTTGCTTTACACAGTAGTAATGGGATTTTTACTTCCTATTCCATATCTTCCAAAATTGAAAGAAAGCGTTCGTAATTTGTTCTATCATGTGCCAATGTGGTACATTATGCTCATCAGTTTTCTAATTTCAGTAATCTATAGCATTCTTTATTTACGAAGTAATCAAATTAAACATGATTCATATTCAAATCAGTTTGTAATAACAGGATTAGGATTTGGGGTTTTAGGAATTATTACAGGTATGGAGTGGGCAAACATTCAATGGGGGGCTCCTTGGAATAATGATCCAAAACAAGTTGGCGCAGCATTGACTTTACTGATATACGCGGCTTATTTAGTTTTACGAAATTCTGTAAAAGATCAAGATAAACAGGCTAGTTTGGCTTCTGTTTACAATATATTTTCTTTCGCGATTATCATTCCTTTAATATACATCATTCCAACGCATTTCGCATCCTTACATCCAGGTTCCGATAATAAGCCTTTTGAAGCA
Source organism: Chitinophagaceae bacterium (assembly GCA_044234005.1). Taxonomy (GTDB): domain Bacteria; phylum Bacteroidota; class Bacteroidia; order Chitinophagales; family Chitinophagaceae; genus OLB11. The sequence goes on from JBIIJE010000056.1 coordinate 10,692, forward strand.
CTAAAAACACAAGACAACCTATTAAAGTGGGTTTCAATACCGGCATTTTTCGCTTGGATTTTGTTCGGGATTTGGATAACTGATATTCGCATACGAATGAAAAAAATTAGTGATCCTCATTTATTCTAAACCTAATATTTCAACTTATATGAAACATATTTTATTATTTATATTTTCCTTTCTCACTTTGTTAAATAAGCCCTTATTCGGTCAAGATACAAATGGCACCCATGAAAATATTGATATACTGCGTCAAAATGGACAAATTTATCTTGTTGTTTTAGTGTTGGTAACTATCTTTGCGGGCATTTTATGGATGCTGATTCGCATTGAACGAAAACTAGTGCGATTGGAATCTGAAAAAAAACATTAAAATCATTTTTATAAAACATATAAACACTAATAAAAATCAATGGCAAAAGCATCTAAATCAGCATCTGCACATTACAGCTTTTTTGAAAGCGTAGAACGTAATTTTGATAAGGCAGCACCTTTTACTGACATAAAAGATAAAGGAATTCTTGATCAAATAAAAGCATGTAACAGTGTTTATAGTATGAAATTTCCTGTAAAATTAAATGATAGAGTAGAGGTTATCGAAGCCTATCGTGTGCAACACTCTCATCATAAGCTTCCAGTAAAAGGAGGAATACGTTTTAGCATGGATGTAAATCAAGATGAGGTAATGGCTTTAGCTGCTCTCATGACTTACAAGTGTGCTATCGTAAACGTGCCGTTTGGAGGTGCAAAAGGCGGTATCAAAATCGATCCTAAAAAACTTACACCTTATGAATTAGAAAAAATTACACGTCGTTATACAGCTGAATTAGTAAAGAAAAACTTTATTGGACCTGGTATTGATGTACCTGCACCAGATTATGGGACAGGTCCTCGAGAAATGAGTTGGATTGTTGATACCTACGCAAGTTTACGTCCAGGTGAAATCGATGCAGCAGGTTGTGTTACAGGTAAGCCAGTCACACAGGGTGGTGTTCGTGGGCGCACTGAGGCTACAGGTTTAGGTGTTTATTTTGGCGTTCGCGAAATGTGTAATGATGGCGATATGATGAAAAAAATCGGCATGACGGTTGGATTGTCTGATAAAACAGTTGTCGTTCAAGGTTTAGGCAATGTAGGATATCATGCGGCAAAATATTTCCAAGAAGCTGGTTCTCCTATAGTTGGTATTGCTGAATTTGAAGGTGCTATCTCAAATCCTAAGGGATTAGATTTAGAAGCTGTGGTTTCACATCGTAAAAAAACAGGTTCAATTTTGAATTTCCCAGGTGCAAAAAATCATAAGAAATCTTCTGAAGCTTTAGAATTAGCGTGTGATATTTTAATTCCAGCAGCTTTAGAGAATGTAATCAATGGCGAAAATGCGCCGAAGGTAAAAGCTAAAATTATAGCAGAAGCCGCAAATGGGCCTTTAACACCAGAAGCTGATGCAATCCTAACGAAAAAAGGTGCTGTAGTTGTACCTGATATGTATATCAATGCAGGAGGTGTGACCGTTTCTTATTTCGAATGGTTGAAAAATTTAAGTCACGTTCGTTATGGTCGTATGGAAAAGCGTTACAGCGAAAATATGAATAGTAGTATTTTAAACTCTATTGAAGGTTTAACAGGTAAAAAAGTAAGCAATGCGGAGCGTAAAGTGTTACTGCATGGTCCTGATGAAGTCGATTTAGTTCATAGCGGACTCGAAGATACCATGATGGGTTCTTATCATGAAATCCGTGATATATGGATGAAAAACAAGAAGATTAGTGATATGAGAACTGCAGCCTTTGTGAATTCAATTAACAAAGTAGGTGTCTCTTATATGGAACTAGGTATATTTCCCTAATGATTTATTAGAAATTTGTATAAAGAAACCGCTTCAATGGCGGTTTTTTTTATATAAATACTTGACTAGAATTATTTTTTAACAATATTTCGAATAATTTTCTGTTTTGCTACATTTTATCCTACTTTTGCAATCCAAATTTTAATAAGTCATGCAAGAAGCTATAAAATACATCCATCAAGAATTAAACAGCAGCAAAGAAATGCCAAATTTCAAAGCTGGCGATAGTATTACCGTAAATTATAAAATCCAAGAAGGTGGTAAAGAGCGTATTCAATCATTCAAAGGTGTGTGTATAAAGCGTCAAGGAATTGGTGCAACACAATCATTTACAGTTCGTAAAATGAGTGATAATGTAGGTGTAGAGCGCACTTTACCTGTTTTTTCTCCAAATATCGAAAGTATTGAAGTAAATAAAGTAGGTCGTGTTCGTCGTTCTAAATTATTCTACTTGCGTGAGCGTCAAGGTAAATCAGCTCGTATCAAGGAAAAGCGCATGAAATAATTGCCTTAAAAATATTTACTACCGAGCGTCATTGCTCGGTTTTTTCATGCAAATATCTATTGGCGTTAACATCTTGCTATTGTTATTTTTAATAAGTTCTGATATATTTGTATCACATTAATTAATTAAGATGACTTTATTCTCACAATTATTTCTTTCAGGTTTAGGTACTCCTGAAATCGTATTAATAGCCGTAGTAATACTTTTATTATTTGGCGGTAAAAAAATACCTGAGTTAATGCGTGGTCTTGGAAGAGGCGTTCGAGAATTTAAAGACGCTAAAGATTCTATCAAGAGTGAAATTGAATCTACAGTGGTTGACGATAAGAAATAGTCATTATTCTTTTTAACGCAAAGCAAAACACTACAATTAAAGAATGAATTTTAAATATAGTTTCGGTTTATTTTTATGCGCTTCACTTTTCACAATAAATATAATAGCTCAATCTGGGCGTTTTGATACGCTCATTGTTTACAAACAATTGACTAAAGAACAAGCAGCGCGTCGTGATAGTATCAAACAAGCTAAAGAATGTATCGCAGAAAGTCAATCAAAACAAGAACAAACCGCGAGTATTTCTGCTATCGATAGCAGTCGATTTGTAAAAAGAAAGACCAAAGAACGCAATGGGGTTTCATCTTTTTCAAAAGTTCCATTTATTGTAAATCGCTCTATATTTGGAATTTACACCGACTATATCAATCAGTACGTGAATGATTATCATTTGAATTTTGGTGGCAGAATCTCTCGATTACAAGCTAGCAACAAAGCACATTTCAAATTGATCGAAAACATTATGAACAAGCATAGTGTGCCACGCGAAATGAAAGCCCTGGCTATAATCGAATCTGCGATGAATTGTAACGCGGTATCACCTGTTGGCGCAGTGGGCACTTGGCAGTTCATGGAAGGCACTGCTAAAATGATGGGCTTGCGCGTTGATCAAGAAGTTGATGAGCGACGCGACTTTTATAAAAGTACAAATGCGGCTGCCAAATATTTAAAAAGATTACATAGCATGTTTCATGATTGGTTGCTCGTAATCGCATCTTATAACTGCGGTCCTGCTCCTGTACTTCGAGCCATCAATAGTAGTAAAGGCCGAAGTTTTTGGGATATAAAGCCTAAGTTACCAAAGGAAACTCAAAATCATGTAATGGCATTTATCGCTACCAATGCTTACTTAGACAAATACACATCCGTTTTAAATATGGGAGAAGTGCCTAAACTATCGGATAAAGAAAAATCAGAATTAGCGAAAACAAGCAAAAAATCAATCGCAAATACATCTCCAAAACCTACATTAAAGAGTGGTGAATTTGTATCTTCAAAAAAGAACGAGGAATCGAGTGGTGAAGTTGCTGATGATGTAGAACAGGAAATTGCAAAACCAAAGTTCAGCAAAGAGGAAATGGAAAGCATGGCAATTCTTAAAGTAAAAGGTGACTATAATTTAGAAAGTATTTCGAAAGTACTAGATGAGGATGTTGTTAAACTTCGTCGTTGGAATCCAACTTTTGACGAAGAAATTTCAAAATCTACATCTCCCGTTCATTTGAGATTGCCAATTTTGAAGATAGAGAAATTTATTATTGATCGCGAGAGAATCATGGCGGAAAGCAAACGCTAGTTTGCAACCCACATCTTAATATGCCCCGTTATTTTCTTGAAGTCGCTTATAAAGGAACATCATTCAAAGGCTTTCAATCTCAGCTCAACGGACCTACCATTCAAGGTGAAATAAATAATGTATTACAAACATTGTTGCGAGTACCTATCCTTACTACAACTTCAAGTCGAACCGATGCAGGAGTTCACGCGCAACAAAACTTTCTCCATGCAGATATTGATGCTGCCTTAACCAGAAAATTTATTTACAACGCAAATAGTATTTTACATGATGATGTCTTTATTCGCAATATCTATGAAGTAAATGACAATGCCCATGCGCGGTTTGATGCATTAAGCCGAAGTTATCAATATCGAATTGTACACAATAAAAATCCTTTCGAAAAGGAGTTTGCTTACTTTTTCCCATTTCAAATTCATCTTGATTTACTTCAAGCCTCTTCACAAATTTTATTAGAAACAAAAGATTTTACTTCATTCGCGAAGCGACATTCGGATGTCAATAATCACATATGTACTTTAAGCAAAGCCAGTTGGCATTATAATGGAAACGTCTTGATTTTTGAAGTTACCGGGAATCGATTTTTACGTGGTATGGTGAGAGCCTTGGTGGCAACCTCATTGCAGGTAGCTCGAGGTAATATTTCCTTGCATGATTTGCAAGTAATTATTGAAGCAAAAGATTGTTCTAAAGCTGATTTTAGCGCTGAAGCAAAAGGATTATTTTTGCAAGCTGTAGAATATCCGAATGATTTATTTAAAAATAATGTGTAAGCAATATTGTTTTCTGAGTTTGAAGTATCACTTTTGCAAAGCATTCTAGTATGAATTTATATCCGAATAATTTAGCCGAACAACTTGACTTTCCATTGATTTTAGAAAGAGTGGCGGCTTATTGTAATGGACAAAATGCAAAGGATTTGGCAATAAGATTAAAGCCTAAGTCTGCATTTAATGAAGTTGAAAAAATGTTATTGGAAACTGGTGAAATGTTGCTTTCGATACACATAGGCGATAGCATGGCCTACTTGCAATATCCAAGTATTGATAAGGAACTTAACTTATTAAGAATTAAAAACTCTGTATTAAGTCCACAGCAATTTCACGCCATACGAATTTTAGTGAGTAGTGCAAATGAACTCATTCAATTTTTATCTGATAAAGATGAAGTATACCCTCAGCTAAAATATAAAATAAAGCATCTCGATGCCGATAAAAGTATTGTGGCAGCCATTGATGAGATTATTGATAAGGATGGAATTGTCCGCGATGACGCCTCTGTTTTATTACGAAAAATTAGGAAAGAAATAATTGAGAATAGATCTCATGCCGATAGAGCCTATCGAACACATATTCAGAGTTTGAAGAAAC
>JBIIJE010000057.1:0-15957 GCA_044234005.1 Chitinophagaceae bacterium
TAGGTAGGATAAGTTGAGATTGAAAATAAATTGCCATTTCGGTACCACCTATATTTTGTCGCTCCGGTTGAATTATTCGAAAACGTAAAAGTGGGGTTGTCGAGTAGGACGTAAGGAGGTAACAATTCAAAATTAGCATTAGGTGTTACGGCATGAATAATTGTAAATACACTCGTGTCATAGCTTGGACAAACACCTGAACGATAACCCGAAACAGTATAAGTTGTTGTGACAGGTGGGTCGAAAGTGATTTGGGTTTGACTAGAATTAATTGTTGCATTCGTTGTTGGAATTACTTGTAGATAGTCGTGGCTGGCAATTGCGAGTGTTACCGATTCGCCTGTGCATAATATGGTATCATTCGGTTTGTATAATTGAAATGGTGGCTGACCTACATTAATCGTAAAACTAATTGTATCATATTCTGGGCAATTTCCTTCTCCAATTCCAGTTACAAAATATGTAGTAGTAACTGTAGGCATAAATTTCAGCTTCGTTGAGTCAGAATTAAAACTCACGCCTCCAGTTGGTGTAATCGTGATTGATTGATGATCAGGAACTGTCCACTTAAGTGTGTCGCCCCAACATAAGTTAGTGAGGGTTGGAGGTGTAAACTCAAATTTAGAACTAATGCCTAGCATATTATCTTTAATTCTTGCAAAAAAAGCATCACTGCTTCCACTTGAAGTCAGATTACTTGGTCCATAATTAGAAGGAGAACGAAAATAACCTGCTACATACAATTGGCTTCCTTTACCTTTAGCGATTGTATTACTTCTATCATTACTATCTAACCCACCACCGGTCATCACCCATGACCATTTTCCTTCTGGCGAGATACGCGCAACAAAAGCTTCTACTTTTTTTCCCATCGGGACGGTAATCTTGTCGCCAAATTTAGCACCTTCATTTATGTCTCCAGTCATGTAAACATTACATTGATTGTCAGCCCAAACATCATTACCACGCTCACTACCTAAATCACTTCCTGCTCTTTTACCCCAAATAGGATTGCCATTTGAAGCATCAAGCTTCATAATAAATGCATCACGTTTATCGTAGTTTTTAATTAGTAACCCATCATAAATTAATGAATCTCTATGTTCTCCTACTACATAAATATGTCCATCTTCATCCGAACATATTCCATTTGCCCAATCGTCTTTTGAGCTTCCTCCACTTTTTGCCCATTGAAAAACACCGTTTGTATCATATTTCATCACGAAAATATCATCACCACCAGCACTCGTTAATGTAGTTGAGCCAAAAGGATAGGTTGCATCATAACCTCCCGTAGTATATACTCCACCTGCATTATCTACGCACACCGCAATATCACGTTCTTTATACTTATTTGCCGTAGAATCCCATGGTAAATTGCCAAAGCAATGCGCCCATTGAAACACACCAACACTATTTATTTTCGTAATCCAATAGCTATGTTTTTGCCAACCAGTATTAGTATTTGTAGCCGTCAAGGTATTGCCACCACAATATAATGTGTTGCCGCCCATATGTCCTACTATATAACTATTACCCGCATCATCTGTTACGGCATCAAGACCTTGGTCGTCACCACCATTACTAGAAACAAATGTTTTCCAAAGTAAATTTCCATTGGCATCATGCTTTACGACGAAACATTGGTCTCCACCCCCAAATCCTGTATTATTGATGGTTTGAGAGCCCATATTAAAATTATTCGACCAATAAGTACCCACAATAAGACTGTTACCATATTTGTCCACATCCATTCCTAGAACCCTATCGTCAAATCCATTTCCACCGCTTCGCGCCCAATAACAAAAACCTGTACTATCAAATTTAGCCAAAATAGCCTCTTTACTACTTTGACTTCCTGTATAATTCAAAACAACTAAATTAGTACCTAATGTAACAGTGTTGCTAAAATAACCTGCAACATAAATATATCCTGAGTCATCGGTTTTAATACAAATTGCTTTGTCACTTTTAACATTACCCCATTTGAGCGCCCATTCCCAGCTTTGAGCCTTTGATTGAAGTGAGATCAGCAATGAAAAGACGAATGTTGCGAAATGAATTCTCATAAAAATAACAATTATTTAATGTTAGACGTTGTAATATATAGCAAAGTTGGCAAATATGTACAACTCAAGCGGTTGATTTTTGATTTTTTGAGATGTATAAGATGCAGAAAGCTATAAACCTAGGACTCTCGATATATCAATGATAGTATTGGAAAGTAAAATATAAAAATCTCCAGACTCTAATTGAACGGGCTCTATTTTAATCAAAATTAGGAAGCGGAATTGTGCTCGGTGTTTTCCTTCCTCGATTTATAAAAGCCAAAGCCTATCATCAATAATACCAAGATATTGCCAGCTATTGAAATTGGCGTCCCCTTCTTCAATATACTTGGGTAAATACTGAATTCAATTTTATGTTTGCCCGCAGGAATGTTTAATCCACGGAGTACGTAATTGGTTCGCACAATAGGACTTTCTTTGCCATCGATTTTAGCAGTCCAATCTTTGTAATAAATATCGCTAAAAACAGCAAACCCAGCTTGCGTGCTATTTGATTCGTAGTTGAGATTATTGATGCCATAATCTGTTAATTTAATACTTGCGTTCGAATCTTTCACAAATTGTGTATTGCTAAGCATTTCTTTTTGTGTGTTTCTTACAATAGCCGTAGTTCGAGGATTGAAATTGCCAGTTGCTTGCGCCGTGTCAAATAAATTAGGTGCGTTTAAAGCTGCCATTTCTTCATCAGCTGTCTCAACCATTTTTATCTCATTTACAAACCAAGCATTGCCACATGCTTCTGTATTGGGCATTACCTGCGCTTGACCTTGCTGTCCAGCAGGCACAATGTAATATTTTGTATTGAGCATGTTATAAACCTCCTTATTATTATGTGGTGAACCAGGACTCATTTGCATTTCAATTAAATCTTGATACATTTCTAATTTCGCAGGATGATAACCACCTACCATTTTATGAAAATATGAAGGCTTTGCATCATTGTATGTATTGATGGTAAAGTCTTGTACACGATACATAAGGTCTTTATCCTGTAAGATTTGTTCGTCAACAGGTCGAGGTGTAAATACTTGTTCTGCTTCATCTTTATCTTCAAAATTTTTGACACCCATATAATTTTTAGCAACTAAAAACAAGTCGAAGAAACATAAAACTCCAATGAGTATCATAGCCAAATTCGCTTTGATTTTATCTTTGATGAATAACCATATCAGTGCAGCACTAGCCAAGATTAAAAAAGTACTTCTTATCCCATCTTGCATGGCTGCACTACCTCTGTCTTGAACAATGGCATCTAATATATCTTTAGCTTGCTCACCACCCAACTGTTTTAATAATTCAGCATCGCCTGCGCCTTTAAAGTCAAAAAACAGCCCAGAGAATACACCCACGACAACAGCCAAACCACCCGTAATAATTGTGGCAAATTTTAAATATTTGAGGGAGTCTTCTTTGGTAATTTTTCCTGTAAAAATTTCGTTCAACGCCCACATACCCATGATTGGGAATAAAAACATCGGCAAAGATAATGCCATGCTTGGGGTACGAAACTTATTATACATCGGTAAATGGTCGAAAATAAAATAATTGAATGAACTAAAATTTTTACCCATGCTCAACATAATAAATAGTAAGCAACTTGCCGCAACCCACCATTTATGAGGGCTTCGGATGACAAACATACTGAGTATGAATAAGAAAACTATCACAGCACCAAAATAGATGGGTCCTGCCACAAAAGGTTGAGGCCCCCAATACAAAGGAAGATTTTCAGTAAAGTTTAAAGCTTGTTCTTCACCTGCACGAGCCTCAACTAATTTATAAGTTTCGCCGTTTGTAAATTTTTCTTGACTTCCACCACCATATAAACGAGGTATCAATAAACAAAAAGTTTCGCCAACACCGTTACTCCAACTAAATGCATAATCTTTATCTAGCCCTCCTTGTGGTTTGCTATCTCCCTTGCGACTACTCAATTCACTTTGTCCACCTCGTATAGTTTGTTTGCTGTAATCTTGCGTTAACATAGTAGATGAAATACCAGGCAATAAAGCCAAGCCTGCACCTAATACAAGTAGAGGAAGTTTTTTTAATAAATGAGGCAGTGTTTTATTTTTAATTGCCATCCCAACTAAGACAATGCCCATAAAGCCCAGCAATAATAGTAGATAATAAATAATTTGCCAGTGCGCAGTGGTCAAAATTCCCACCATGCCGATAGTGAATATGGAAACGCCTAGCCATTTTCTATTGTTGAGGCTGTAAAAAATACCAGATAAAACTAAGGCCGCAAAAGCGATGGTCATTACTTTGGTATCATGCCCAACCGTCATTATTTGTGGATTATAAGAACTAAATGTAAAAGCAAATGCACCAATAATACGGGTAATAAAATGTAATTGTAATGCGCATGCAAGTGCGTAAAAACATATGAAGCAAAGTAGCATCATGCCAAGGGGACGAGGCAAAAAATTGAGTGTTTCAAAGATATAGTTGCCTAAATAATTACCATAACCTTCTCCACTGAAATGCAAATAAGTTGGCATGCCACCAAACATGCTATTGCTCCAATAAACAGGGCCACCTTTAGCTTCATACCAAGCTTTACCTTCCTGGCTCATATAACGCCAACTTAAGTTATCGTGGCTCGACAAAACTTTGCCTTGTAGTAACGGATAGGTTAGCATGAAAGTAAGCGCAATAAATATTACGAATGCTAAACCATGTTGTTTTAAAGATGATAATTTCATACTTATGTAAATGTTATAGTTTGTAAATATAAGTTAGTAGATGTTTGAATTTCAAAATTAGACTACCACTAACTCATAAAAATTTTCAGGCTGATAATATTTGTTTGCCAATTCTCTCAATGCTACGGGGTTGATACTCTTGTAAATATTCACATTCGACTCAAAGCGCTCTTTCGTAAAACCATTCAGAATAAGGCCTTTCCATCGTTGTATAATTTGAAATGAACCATCTAAATCACCTAACATATTTCCGAGTAAATAATTCTTCACAAGCATCAACTCCTCTTCATCTACTAGTTCATTTCTTAGTATTTCCATTTCCTTGTATATTTCTTGAATGGCGGCTTCACAAACTTCTTTACCGGCTTCCGTTGTAATGAGATAGGCGCCTGCGTGCTGGTGATTATACATATAACTATGTATGCCATAGGTATAACCTTTTTCTTCTCGAATATTGCTCATGAGGCGTGAGCCAAAATAGCCTCCAAATAAGGTATTTAGTATAATCATGGGGGCAAAATCAGGATGCGATTTAAGTGGAAAATCTGATGCTATACGAATAGCTCCCTGTACACCATTTTCATCGTTTACGATACGATGTTTTTTATCATTTGAAGAAATAATTGTATGTACTGGTGGAGGAATTTGCGTTGTATTGTTCCAGGCTTGGTTTCCAAAAATTTTCTCAATCGCTGTTAACTCCTCAGGTCTAAATTCGCCTGCTAAAAACATCATGCAATTTTGCGAAGTATAGTGATTGTGCAAATGCTCTTTTAGCATAGTTTGCGTGAGCGCATCATAATCACTGTCAAGTAAATACTTACCATATGGGTGTTGCAATCCAAATAAAAATTCATCTATTTTTCGATTGGCAATAAAGTCACTTTTTTTGAGTTGAACCGCTAGGCGTTGTTTTGCATTCTGTATAAATATTTCTATTTCATGTTGTGGAAATTGAGCATCTGTGATAAGTTCATAAATAAGTTCAAGTAGTTTAATAAAATGTTTTGTGAGGCAACTAATGCTTAGGGTCGTAAAGTCAGGATCTGCAGATATTTTTACATTGGCGCCAAACTGTTCGAAAATTTCATTTATTTGAAAAGAAGTTTTTTGGGATGTGCCACTTTTTAATAATGCGGCGGTAGTTTGTGCAACCGCATGTTGTTTTTCATACCACAAGCCTGCTTTAAATACAAGTTCAAATTGCAATACAGGTTGCACATGATCGCTTACAAAGTGTAACATGATTCCATTGCTAAATTTTTTTTTCGAGCAATCGATTAAATTATATTCAAATTCGACAGGCGCATATGAATAGGGGGCTTGAGTTCTATTGAGCATAAGAAAGTTTAAATGAGATTATTTATATTGAGCTAGTGGCGAGTCAGGTTCATTCGCAAAATGTTTGAATACTTGTTTGTCAACAAAGGATGGAAAAAATTTATTCATCCATACAGTTAATTTACCTTGAAATGTCATGACTAATGTGCGCTTTCGCTGCGCAATTGCTTCAATAATTAATTTAGCGCAAGTTTCAGGTGACATGAGCTTTTTTTCATCCAAAGGTGTTTCCGCTTGTGATTTGCCATCTGCATTCAATGCCTTGTTTCTGATATTAGAAGCTACGAATCCAGGTGAGATCCACATGACATTTACTTGTAGGGGCAACATTTCAATGCGTAGAGATTCCAAGAAACCTTGCATGGCAAATTTAGACGCCGAATAACCTGTTCGGCATGGCAGCCCTTTATAGCCTGCAATTGAAGAAATGCCAGCAATTGTGCCTCGATTTTTTATGATAAAGGGAAGGGCATATTTCGACATATAAACGGTGCCCCAAAAATTAATATCCATCGATTGTTTGAGCACCTGCAGATCCAAGTCTTGAAATAAGGCTCTCATGCTTATACCTGCATTATTTACAAGTATATCTATTTGTCCAAAATGAGCATGGGTAGTTTCAACAAATTCTTTACATTGATTTTCTTGGCTTACATCAGTTGCTTTTGCAAACACCCTATTTGTATTAAGTTCGGCAGCAAAAGATTTCAATTGTGTCTCATTTCTTGCACAAATTGCAACTTTGGCGCCCAATCTAAGAAATTCAATTGTAATTGCCTTTCCGATACCTGATGAGGCCCCCGTAACAAGAACCACTTTATTTTGAAAAGAAATAGCCATACGGGCAAAAATAGTTTAAGGATTTGGTTTGGAACTTAAAATAAATTTTATACATTTGCAATCCATTTAAAACGTCTTTTCTCCCAACTTCTCAGTTTAGAGTTATGTTTGTTTGAAATGAATAACGGCTCTTTAAAATTTATTTATTCATAATACTTAAATAATAGGCGATCTTGTAGCTCAGCTGGTAGAGCACATCACTTTTAATGATGGGGTCTTGGGTTCGAATCCCAACGGGATCACAAAGGCGAAAGCCAAAATCTTCAAAAACCCTCAAAAGCAAGTCTCTTGAGGGTTTTTGCTTTTTACGATCTCCTTCATGTTTCTAGGATATTTAAAGAGAACAAATCGAGAACAGCGTAAAAAAAATCGGGAACAAAAAAATAGTTGGGCATTCTTCTAAAATATGCCCCAAAAATGTATATAGGGTTCAAATTCCTGTTATGCATTTGCATTCAACTCAGTTCTTTTATACGATTCCGATGGAAGTACTTTCTCAATCATTGTTTATCCTATTGTGGTTTGGTTTGTAGTGGATAATTTAGCGATTGGTGAATCAGGAGGTCTTAGCTACTAAATCTGCAATGAATTCAAATATTTTTTATACTCTGTGAAAAATAGGATAGCCCAATTTTAAGGCGCGAAACATTTATAAAATCGGCAATCCCACGATAATATGTATGAACTGTCAGATTAGGTTTAGGACACAAATCAAATTGCTAAAATGAATGTATTGTTTGGTATTATTGGTTTAAAACGACCAATGTAACATTTGTGACTGAATCCTAATTATTATTTCTCAACTTTGCATCTAAATCATTTTTATGCAAATATTAGGGTACTTTGCCTCTGTACTAATCGGAATTGCTTTAGGATTAATTGGCGGAGGTGGAAGTATTCTTACTGTGCCTGTTCTAGTTTATTTAATGGGTGTCGATGCGGTGGCTGCTACAGCTTACTCTCTTTTTATTGTCGGTGCAACTAGTGCGGTGGGTTCAATTCAATATTTTAGAAAGGGTCTGGTAAATATTAAAACAGCCATCGTGTTTGGAATTCCCTCTATTGTTGCTGTTTTTTTAACCCGTGCTTTCATTGTTCCAGCAATTCCTAAGGAGATTTTTACCATTGGAAATTTCATGGTTACAAAAAGTATACTCTTGATGTTGCTGTTTGCCATTCTAATGATAGCAGCGTCCTATAGCATGATTAAGAAGAGTAAAAAAAATAAGGATGAATCTCAGAAAGAACAAAACTTTAATTATCCGCTTATTCTAATTGAAGGATTAATCGTGGGTGCATTAACTGGTTTAGTGGGTGCAGGGGGCGGTTTTTTAATTATTCCTGCTCTGGTTATTTTGTCAAAACTTCCTATGAAAGAAGCAGTTGGAACCTCATTGGTTATTATTGCAGCAAAATCATTAATTGGCTTTTTTGGTGAAGGGGCAGAGACGGTAATTAATTGGCAAATTATTTTAACGGTAACCGCATTTGCAGTCATTGGTATTTTTATTGGCTCATTCCTTTCTAAAAAAGTTGATGGTGCAAAATTGAAGCCAGCATTTGGTTGGTTTGTTTTGGTGATGGGTATATATATTATTATCAAAGAAACAATTTTAAAATAGGTAGTATGAAATTTTCAATGCTCGTTTTTTCGTTAGCACTTGTATTAAGTATTGCCAGTTTAGCTAATCAATCTTTTGCGCAAACGCAACAATCTGAACTTGTTCGAGTAATTTATTCAGGTGCTTTTTTGGTTGATGTTCGAACACCGCAAGAATTTGCAGAAGGTAGTGTAAACGGTGCGGTTAATATTCCACATGACCAAATTCAACAGCAAATTTCAAAGTTTAGGGGCAAGAAATCAATTGTTGTATTTTGTAGAAGCGGAAGCAGAAGTAACCAAGCAAAAGCAATATTAGAAAGTAATCAAATTAAAAATATTTTTAATGGTGGTTCTTGGATGAACATTAAAAGTATTGTAGGTAAATAAAAAGTATACCCTAAATAAATATGATTCACATGTATTGCGGCAATACTGGGAGTAATCATCGGGATAGTGAAAAGCCTTATTAAGTCTCGTTCTTTAAAACGAGATGAATGGACTTAGAGTGAATAGCGTGTTTGCCGCTTAAAAACAGACTGATTTAAATAATAAATAAAAATAAAAACATGGAACAAGAACTAAGTTATCAAATGCCTCGAATTGGTGATCAAGCACCAGATTTTAATGCCATTACCACCATTGGAAATTTAAAACTTTCAGATTATAATAAAGATAATTGGGTGATTTTGTTTTCGCATCCGGCCGATTTTACACCAGTTTGCACAACCGAAATGAGTGGTTTTGCTTTGGAGAAAGATTTTTTTGCATCACATCAAACCAAACTTTTAGGATTGAGTATAGATAGTATTCATTCGCATATTGCTTGGGTAAATGCAGTCTATGAAAAGACAAATGTATTATTTGAATTTCCTATTATAGCCGACATTGATATGAAGATAGCTAAATTATATGGCATGTTGCAACCTGGTGAAAGTGAAACAGCTGCGGTTAGAGCCGTATTTATAATTGATCCTATAGGTAAAATTCGATTGGTGATGTACTACCCCTTAAATGTGGGACGTAATATGGATGAAATAAAACGAACATTAATCGCACTTCAAACTTCAGATGAGCATAAATGTGCCATGCCATTAAATTGGAAAGAAGGTGACAAGGTAATTGTGCCAGCTCCAAAAACTGTTGATACCTTACTTGAAAGAAAGCAAAGTGATTTAGAAATGGTTGATTGGTATTTAGCAAAAAGAAATTTATAAGTTTCATCTATACTAAAAATGTCTTCAATCTAATAAGTAACAAATGTAACCAAATCTATTTCTTCCAAATTTTATCTTTGCTTATCAAAAAAAACAAACAAAAATGAGTCAGTCAAATACAATGCAAGTAGAGCAAATCTACACTGGATGTTTAGCACAAGGTGCCTACTATATTACAAGTAACGGTGAAGCAGCCATCATTGATCCCTTACGTGAAACACAACCTTACATCGATCGTATGATAAAGGATGGCGTGAAAATAAAATATGTTTTTGAAACACATTTTCATGCCGATTTTGTAAGTGGACATTTAGATCTTAGTAAAAAAACAGGTGCCGAAATAGTTTATGGTCCAAATGCAACGTGCGACTTTGATTGCACTAGTGCTAAGGATGGCCAAGAATTTAAAGTAGGTAATGCTACTATAAAAGTATTGCATACACCTGGGCATACTATGGAAAGTACATGTTATTTGTTGAAAGATGAAACAGGGAAGGATATTGCCTTATTTAGCGGAGATACTCTTTTTTTAGGTGATGTTGGTCGGCCTGACCTAGCTCAAAAAGCAGCGAGTATGACCCAAGAAGATTTAGCCGGATTATTGTATGATAGCTTGATGACTAAAATTATGCCTTTATCAGATGATATTACTGTTTACCCTGCACATGGTGCCGGTAGCGCTTGTGGAAAAAACATGATGAAGGAAACGGTTGATACCTTAGGTAACCAAAAGAAAATGAATTATGCATTAAATCAACCTTCTAAGGAAGCTTTTATTGTGGCAGTATTAGATGGCTTAACACCACCTCCTGCTTATTTTGGCATGAATGTAGCCATGAATAAAAAAGGGTATGATAGTTTTGAATCGGTGTTTGAAAAAGGAATGGTTGCCTTATCACCTGCCGAATTTGAAGTGATTGCAGAAACAACCGGCGCCTTAATTTTAGATACAAGAGATCCTGCTGAATTTGCAAAAGGATTTGTTCCGCAAAGTATTAATATTGGTATCAATGGCGATTTTGCCCCTTGGGTGGGTGCGATGGTAGGTGATGTAAAACAAGCAATACTTATTGTTACTGCAGAGGGTATGGAAGAAGAAGTGATTACTCGTTTAACACGTGTAGGATTTGATCATGTAGTAGGTTACTTAAAAGGTGGTTACACTGCTTGGCAAGCATCGAGTAAAGAAACAGATCAAGTTAAACGCATCACTGCAACGCAATTTGCATCAGCATTCAAACCTAAAGAGTTAAAAGTGATTGATGTTAGAAAAGAAACTGAGTATGCTGCCGAACATGTGGATGAAGCTTATAGCAAACCATTGGCGCAAATAAATGATTGGATCAATTCAATCGATAGCCAAGAACATTTTTATTTGCATTGTCAAAGTGGATATAGAAGTATGATAGCCTCTTCAATATTATTGGCTCGAGGGTATAGAAATTTTACCGAAATAGAAGGAGGCTTTAAAGCAATTGCCGCAACAGATGTGCCTAAAACAAATTTTGTTTGTCAAAGCAAAGTGTTAGCCTAAATGTGCTGAATGAGATCAATTCATTTTTAGTCAATGTTAATCTTGTATTGTGTCTATCAACCGCAAAATCTGTGGTCAGAACTCTGTTGCATCAACCATTCGGAAATTTTAAATAGATTAAACTACTTTAAACCCAGATTCAGCATGAGAAATGTTGAAACGAGAAAGAATTTGTAAGTCAATTGTTTGCAACTATTGACAACATCTTCTAATTCGGGGTAACCTCAACGAACACGTTAGAATTTTCGTTCCTCAAATCCTAACGCGCAATCTGAGTTAAAAACAGACTACGTAGAATTTTAAATATCAGTGTAACAATTGTAACCAAAGTAAAATTTTTATCGAACTAAGTTTGCTCACTAAATAATAAACAATGAAACAAATAACAATTGATGTAAGAACACAAGACGAATGGAATGAAGGTCATGCACCATGCACAACTTTAATGCCATTAAGTGAAATTACAGCATACATTGAAACTTTAAAGCAGTACGATTTAATAAAATTAGTTTGCAGAAGTGGTAATCGTGTAAACCAAGCCATTGCAATTTTAAAAGAATCGGGTTTAAAAATGCCAATGGAAAATTTGGGTGCTTGGGAAAATATAACTTGTTAAATTATCTAAAATGAAAAGTATTAAAATATTAATTCCGACCGACTTTTCAGTGCAAGCAGAATTTGCCTATTTGATGGTAAAAAAACTAGCAGAAAAAATGAATGTCGAAATACATTTTGCGCATGTTTTAGCTGTGCCTGATACAGTGTATTTAGATGCAAATGGAAATTTACAAACTTGTGGTGAAATTGATAAAGGATATCTTGAAAAGCAAAAAGAAATTGCAGAAAGGAAATTAGAGAATTTGAAAACCTTATATGGCAACGATATCCAAATCAAATTTTTATTAGGTAAAGTATCTGATTCAATCATTAAATATGCCGAAAGTATCGATGCAAATTTAATCGTTACAGGCACAAAGGGTAAATGGGGATTAGAAGAAAAACTCTCTGCTTCAGAATCGCAAGTATTGGCTCAAAAATCAAGTATACCTGTCTTGTCTCTCATGTGCGATCGATCTGATCTAATTATACAAAATATATTATTGGTGCATAATTTCAATCAACCGAAAACTGAAAATCTAAGTTTAATTCACAAAATTATTCTTTCGTTTGATGCTAAGGTTCATCTTTTGCAAATTGTTTCAGGTGATAAAGTTGTTGAAACTCAACAGTGCAATATCAATATGAAAACATGGGCACAATTAAACAATATATCAAATTACGATTGCCATGTATTAAGTGATCATGATATTGAGGCAGGCGTCATTCATTTTAATATGATGCATGAAATGGATATTGTTTGTATTGGAACACATGGTAAAGGAAGTTTTTTACATCATACAGTAACTGGAAAGCTTATCAACCATTTATTTAAACCTATCATTTCGTTTCATTTAAACTAAGTAATTTATTTATGATTGAATTTATAACACAGCCATGGTCGTGGTGGTTTTCAGGTATTGTTATTGTAAGCATTATGTTTACTTTGCTTTTTTTTGGAAAGTCGTTTGGATTTTCATCAAATTTAAGAACAATTTGTGCTGTAGTTGGTTTAGGCAAGAAGGCAAGTTTCTTCGATTTTAATTGGAAATCACAAGCATGGAATTTAGTATTTCTTTTAGGAGCAGTAATAGGTGGATTTATTTCGAAGCAGTTTTTAACGAATGATGAACCAATACAAATTGCACAATCTACCATACAAGATTTAGCAAATCTTGGTTTCGCTACCCCCAAATCAATGCTGCCAGAAGAATTATTTAGTATTGAATTCATCTCTATAAAAAGTATACTGATACTTGTTTTAGGTGGTACAATGGTTGGTTTCGGTTCTCGCTATGCAGGTGGCTGCACCTCTGGGCACGCTATAAGTGGTTTGTCTGATTTGCAAATGCCTTCATTCATAGCAGTTATTGGTTTTTTTATTGGAGGCTTATCAATGACTCATTTTATTTTCCCTTTAATATTTTAATCTAAATGAAATTCATAAAATTTTTAATTGTAGGTATTATATTCGGCATTGTGATGTCAAAATCAGAAGCAATATCATGGTATCGAATTCAAGAGATGTTTCGATTTCAGTCGTTTCATATGTATGGAATTATCGGCACAGCCGTTGTGTTAGGAGTGATTGGAGTGCAAATTATTAAGAAGTATAAAATGCGCGATTTTTCAGGGAATGAAATTCTATTTCATCCAAAAGAAAAATCAATTACAAGATATTTATTAGGTGGAACTATCTTTGGCTTAGGTTGGGCTTTAAGCGGTGCGTGTCCAGGTCCCATGGTGGTGAATATTGGATATGGTTTTTTAACAATGGGTATTGTATTTCTGTCTTCAATTTTAGGAACTTTTATTTACGGTTATATTAAAGATAAATTACCACACTAAAGATGAATGATATAGCAAATCATAATAATGAAGATCTTCTTAAAGTAATTAAGCAATTGCTAGGAGTAGTTATTTTATTAGTTGCTACATTAGTAATCGTTACTTTTGACGCTGTGCTTCATCCTGATATCGCTTCATGGTTTAAGAAAAGTCCGGAGCAAATTGCCAGACAAGAAGCTATGAAAAAGGCACGTGAAGACATGAAGGTTTCATCTAAACTAAAAGAGGAAGCAGGTCAGTTTTGGCATGCAAATGATATAACAAATATTTCTGATTCGAATGAAAAAGCGTTGGTTGAATATGGCAAAGAACTTATTTCACATACAGCAAAATACCTCGGCCCTAAAGGAAGTGTTATGCAAATTACCAATGGAATGAATTGTCAAAATTGTCATCTCGAAGCTGGCACCAAAGCATGGGGTAATAATTATGGTGCGGTTTTTAGTACCTATCCAAAATACAGAGCAAGAAGCGGACAAGAAGAAAATATTTATAAAAGAGTGAATGATTGCATGGAACGAAGCTTGAATGGAAAAGCATTAGCCGAATCAAGTAGAGAAATGCAAGCCATGAAATCGTATATTGAGTATCTTGGAAAAAATGTAAAAAAAGGTGAGAAGGCAATTGCATCTGGTATTTATGATTTACCTTTTTTAGATCGATCAATTGATCCAGTGCAAGGAAAGGAATTGTATATCGCTAAATGTCAATCATGCCATCAAGCAAATGGAGAAGGATTATTAGCGCTTGATAAAATTGAATATACTTACCCGCCATTATGGGGGAAGCATTCGTATAATCATGGTGCGGGTTTATATCGTATGAGTCGATTTGCAGGATATATCCGATACAATATGCCACAAGGAGCAAG
Organism: Chitinophagaceae bacterium; assembly: GCA_044234005.1. Lineage (GTDB taxonomy): Bacteria > Bacteroidota > Bacteroidia > Chitinophagales > Chitinophagaceae > OLB11. The sequence continues at coordinate 14,626 of JBIIJE010000057.1, forward strand.
CTTTCAAAATGCGCAACTCACCGATGAAGAAGCTTGGGATATAGCGGCCTTTGTAAACTCGCAGCCTCGCCCTAGCAAAGATTTGTCAAAAGATTGGCCTGAGATTTCTGAAAAACCTATTGATCATCCTTTCGGACCATTTGCTGATCAATTTTCGGAAAAGGAACATAAATATGGCCCTTTTCAAACGATCAAGGATGAGAAGAGAAAACAAAAAGAGGCAAAAGACAAAGCATTGAAACAAGATTCATTGTCGGACACAAAAATTAATAAAATTTAAAAATATATTTCATGAAGAACTTAACATTTATTCTATCCCTTTTATTTATGATATTGAGTATGCATTCAATGGCAAAGAAGAGGCAACATAAAGTTATTTTTCAATTTACAAATGCCAATGATACGATGCAACAAAAAGCCTTCATAAAACAACTTGAAAACCTGAACGAATATTGGCCAACCGCCAACTATGAAATTGTTTTGTATAATCAAGGATTAGAGCTTGTGATGAAAAATAATACAACTTATCTAGAGCGATTAATTTCTTTAAAAAATAAAGGTATGCGTTTTTTAGTTTGTGAGAATACATTAAAGAACAGAAAAATAAGTAAGGATGTTTTTGTAACTGAATTGGTAGAATACATTCCTGCTGGAATTGCCGAAATTGTTGAAAAACAAGAGCAAGGGTGGAGTTATATTAAAGGTGGATTTTAGAATCAATTACGAATTACAATACAATTACGAATTACGGTACAATTACGAATTACGGTACAATTACGGTATAATTACGAATTACGGTATAATTACGAATTACGGTACAATTACGAATTACGGTATAATTACGAATTACGGTACAATTACGAATTACGGTACAATTACGAATTACGATACAATTATGAATTACGATACAATTACGAATAAGTGAAAATGAAAATAGATTTTAAAAGTATTAAAATTCTAAAATGAAAACGAATAATATAATTCAAGATAAAAGCTTTGCATTTGCAGTAAGAATTGTAAAATTGTATAAGTTTCTTTGTGACGAAAAGAAAGAATTTGTTTTGTCAAAACAATTGCTCAGATGTGGCACATCAATTGGAGCTAATATTGAAGAGGCAATAGGTGGACATTCTGAAAAAGACTTTTTTGCAAAACTTACAATCTCATACAAAGAAGCAAGAGAAACTAAGTATTGGATTAATTTATTAAAAGCGAGTGCTATATTAACAGATGAAGAAGCGAATCCTTTACTACATGATATAGAAGAAATTTTGAGAATTATCGGTAAAATTCAAATTACTATAAAATCTCGTAATTGATAATTGATAATTC
>JBIIJE010000159.1:0-4465 GCA_044234005.1 Chitinophagaceae bacterium
TTATTACTCTCGTTTTCGGTTTAACGGTCTGTCATACGGTTGCCACTAACGGTTTGCGGCTTTGCGTTCGGGCGGGATTTTACCACTAAACTTGATACGAAGAACCGAACTCAAATATACGCAAAAAGCGTCAAACGAAGCACGAAACCCCGCCTGACGCAAAACCGCTGTTGTGTGCAGGCTTTTAGTTTTCATTAATTATTTGTAAGCATTTATTAACATATTCTTCTGATGAAGACTTGCCATTTCTGTATGGGTAGGCTGGATGATACATGTTTAAAATAATTCTGTCATTAGTTTTAACAAAATTAAATTCTTCGTTTAATAAATAACCGTTTGATAAGTCAGTTGTAATTTCTTTTACTCCACTGCAATTTATTATAATGTCTGGATTTATAGTTTCAATTTGTTTAATTATAAAATCTTTATGTTTGTTATAACTTTCACTAATGAGTTTGTGGTCTGCAACACTGCCACCTGGTGCCTTTTTCAAATTTATAAATGCTACTTTATTTATATAATAAGTTCCGTCAATTTTTGCTTCATTATCAATATTAGTCATGTCATCATATTTGTCAACGCCTTCAATTATGCCGTGGTTGATATAACTAATATTTTCAAATGTAGCTCTCCATTTTGAATAACCTTTTGGAACATTGTCATAGTAATTTTTCATTTCCAATTGCTTTTGTTCAATATGTTTTTCTGCATCTTCTTTTGATGCTTTTGCATCATCATCAGTATTTCCTAAATACTCTTCGCCCCAATTTCCTTCTTTTAAAATCCAAAGAATTTTAGGTGTTGTTTTGTTATATTCTTCTAGATTTAAAATTCCATCTAAGCTTGAATCTGTGCCAAATTCTTTGATTAATTCTATTTCTAATTCTTGGTTTATTTCTTTTGATATTTGTTTCATGTTTTTGTTTTCTTGGTTTTTAAATACTTGATTTATTAATTTTTTTCTTTTTTCTTTTCTTCTGAAATTAGTAATTCCGTCTGCCAGTGAAATAAATTCAATTATTGTAGTTTCTATTTTACTTAGTCTAATTGCTTCTTCAAAATCTTGACTTTCTATATACTTGGATTTCGCATTTGCAATTTCTGGAATTTTATTTTCAATAATTTCTTGTATTGAAGTTAACGCTTCTTTTAATTGTTGTTCTACATTCATTTTTATTTTTCATTTAGTTGCCTACTATTAAATAAGGATTATCGGCTAATTCCTAAATTCGTTTATAAAGTTGGTGAATGATGTCCTTTACTAACTCCATTTGGATGTCTTGTGCAATTGCCAGCTGTTAAAGAAGAAATACTTAATGACTTAACTCCACAATACTTGCAGAAGTATTCACTTTTTTCTTGTCCTTGATACAGAATGTGTTTCCCCTTACTTGGCCCATTTGGATGTCTTGTGCAGTTTGAACTTGTCAAACTTGAAATACTGTTGGTTTTAACACCACAGCATTCGCAATAAAAATTACTCATTTTTTAATTGTTTTTTTCTGCCTACTGTTTGAAAGGATTATCGGCTTATTCCTAAGTATTTACAAAAATATCTTTTTAGTGCATAAAGGATTTATGTAATAAAATTTATTTTCAATTTTGAGGTTCTACGGGCTTGCACACAACGGTTTGACGGCTTGCGTCAGGTGCGGACTCGAAAGTAATAAGTATAGTTCACTTGACAAAGAAAGTAGAAAGCAAATTGCTCGTTCACCTACCCTGCCGCACTTGCGCAATTGCCGTAGGTTAGGCGTTGAAGTGGCACGTCCTATTGTCTGTATTCACGTGTTCTTACATCAACATACACTATCATTACGAAGCCCAGTCATTAAAATGGTAATCTGCTCGCGACAGAAGTGCTGAAATGAACGATAGTAGAAAGTACCTCAGCTCGTCGGGGCGGGGGAATTTCAAGATGCCCATTCCGGATGTCCAGCTAGTAGAAAGTAATAAGATCATTGCGACGTGCTGAAGTGAAGTCCATAGAAAGTGCTAAAGCTTAGTTGTATTCTGAATGTTATCATTACGAAGCCCAGCTAGTAGAAAGTAATAAGATCATTGCGACGTGCTGAAGTGAAGTCCATAGAAAGTGCTAAAGCTTAGTTGTATTTATACACAAACACATGCTAACTAGTATCCATTTTGATGATGAAACTTATTCTGATGAAATAAAACGCAGACTGATGAAATCCTTGCCTATGGCTGATGTTGCCCTTTTACGCCTAACGGTTTTGCGCTAAAAGAAGGAAGGGAATAGAAAGCACTTCTGCTTAATTTCTTCCGAAAGATGAAGATAGTAAAAATGTTCAGCACTTGCACAAAAGCCCTTCTTTCTTTTTAGCGCATGTTATAGGTAGGCCCTCACAGTCTAAATCTTTATCTTTTGTCAACATAGCATGAAGAAGGGACTTTGATATTGAAATAGTGCACTACCTCACAAGCTCTTTGGGCAAGTGTTGCTGGCGCTTCGCCCTTGCCCAATGTGCTTGGAGATGGAGCGTAGGATGCTTCGCTCTTATAATTGTTTTTGTATGGTCTGTATATTAATGCAGTCGGTATATCTAGAATTAATGCAAGCTAGTATGTTAAATTACTCACTTATAATATGGTTATGGAGTGTCTTAATTACACTTCAACCGAACAGTATTTTTATATACTCATAAACCATTATACTTGGTATTCTTTGTATTATTATAGCAATAACTTCACTAAATTTACTTTCTTAAAACATGATTTTGATAAAGTATGATTATAATAGAGAGGTTTGTGAGGACACAAACCATGAGGTTATTATTAAAATAGATTAGAATGCAAAGAATAATTGTACTCATGCTCATTGCTTTATTAATAAGTATAAACATCATTGCTCAAAAGAAACGCAATGCTGTTTGGGTGACTGGCACAAGTGGTAATAAAATTGATTTCAACAACAACTCTATTGTTACAACAACAGGAGTTTATTTTCCGTTTAAATATTTTGTACAAGGTACAAGCTGCATTAGCGATACTAACGGAAATTTAATTTTAGCAAGTGATGGCTTCAATTTATATGACGTCTTTGGCGGAGTGATTCTAAATGGGGATTCGATTGTTCCTAAAAACTATTACACCAATTATAACGGATTTAGCGCTAGTTCACAAACTAGTATAATATTACCAATGGCTAATAATAAACTCTATTTTGTAACCCCAACTTTTAGCGACGCTCAATTTGCAGATTGCCAACAAAATAATAATTGCTCTTTTGACTTATTACTCTATAATATTGTGGATATGAATGCGAATGGTGGTTTGGGCGAGGTGACGCAGCGCATGAAACCTTTAATACAAAACGGGAGAATGCGCAAAACGCAAATGATGGCTTGCTTGCATGGCAATGGCAAAGATTGGTGGCTACTAAAAAATGAAGGTGATAGTGCCAATGTGCATACTTTTTTATTTACACAAGATTCAGTTATTGATAAAGGTGTGCAAACTTTCGCAGAACCCGTGTGGGGTGTATGGGACATTAGAGGTCAGAGTACCTTTAATAGCGATGGTACAAAGTTTGCCACTACAAGCCATGGTAGTAGTACTGGACAAATTTTTTTAGCAGATTTTGATAGATGTTGGGGTAAGCTAAGCAACCCTCAAACTATTATCATGCCAACAGGTTTGCAATATTTACCATGGGATAGTAGTATTACCGAAAAGCTCTCTGTAGGCTTGGCATTTTCACCGAACAATAAATTTTTGTATGTTATCAGTATGAGTAATGTTTATCAATATGATTTGCTGGACAAAACTTGGTTTCATATAGCAGGTGTTGATTCAGTTTATCCTTATGCTAATGTTTATGAAACTACTTATATGGGTTTTGACAATAAACTATATATTGGAAATGTGGGAACAACAAGTCAACATTGGAGTCGAATTGATAATCCTGATGTGAAAGGGGCAGGCTGCAATTTTTGCCCTCGTTGTTTGCGCATTGATAGTTTGGGGGCTTTTGGTTATTTGGGTACACCGCCTTGCCAACCTAATTATGGCATGGGTGCTGTGGCAGGTGGTTGTTGGCCGTTGGATTCCCCAAATATTACAGTGGAAAATGACATGGTGGTTTATCCGAATCCTGCAATTACACTGCTTACTATTAAAAATCGAAAAGGAAAAAAGAAAGTGTTGTATGATTGTATTGGGCAAATGATATATTCAACTTTGTTAGATGAAATAAATGTGAGTTCGTTTGCAAAAGGGATTTATTTTATTAAGTGTGAGGGTGAAACGAAGAAGGTAATCGTTGAATGATATTGCTCGTTCTGAATTAATCGAGGATTTCGCTGTAAAAATAAAATGTGGTGCATTGCATGGCTTTTAAGCGTGGGTTGCACCTCTTTTAATTTTTACAGAGGGTTGGTAAGTATGGTAATATTTTTCTGTATGGAATGGCTTTGGGGCTTACCCATAACGTTCGGGCGGTTGG
>JBIIJE010000160.1:0-4446 GCA_044234005.1 Chitinophagaceae bacterium
GGATAAATAATATTAATAGTTTCAGATTGTGCATCAATGATACTTTGTAAATCGGGGATTGGGTCAGCAATGAATTTGGCAATTTGCCTAGCATCTGTCATAAGTAAGGTAAATGAAGAATCAGTTATAATGTCTTTTATCTTTTCAATGGCATTTTCGTTTTCGGAATCACAGCCTATTACCCAATTTGTATCACTTGGATAGAGAATTACATGACCATTTTTGAGATGTTGAACGATATTCTTTAGTTCTTCTTCATAAGTTAAATTCATTCTGCGAATTTGCAATAAAATTTACAGCTTATAAATTTCTTCTACAAATTTACTTGATTGTTGCAACGTAAACTTTTTTGCTTGATGCCGGCCTTTTTGGATGCAATTGTTCCTTTTTTCCTCGTCTTCAATAATTGTTTGCATCGCCTTGATTATTTCTTCTTTTGATGAAGGGTTTATCGACAAAGCAGCCTCCCCGCCTGCTTCTAATAAGCTGGATTGATTGGATGTGATAACTGGACAACCCGCAGCCATAGCCTCAATAACGGGTAAGCCAAATCCTTCTATCAATGATGGATAAAGAAGAGAAATAGCTCCTTGATATAAGCTTGGAAGATATTTTTGAATCATTGCAGCTTCAAAATTATCTTCTAAAAAATGTACCCTTTCTGTAAGATTATTTTCTTGCACATACTTTTTTACCTTATTTGCATATTCACCACCTTTCCCGATAATTACTAAATCAATATCTTGTTTTAACTGCGCAAAAGCTTCACATACGAGTAATACGTTTTTACGTTCAATTAAGCTGCCTACTGAAATAAAATAGGGCTTTTGTAATCCAAATTTTGTCTTTACTTCGTTTATATCATGAGCATTATAAAGGCGATAAAATTTTTCATTAATCACATTTGACCCAACATGTATTTTGCCAGATGGGATTCCATAAACATCTACTAGATCTTTTTTAGTGGCTTCGCTAATAGCTATAATTGAATCAGCCACTTGGCAAGCGTGCTTAAATTTTTTTCTGTAAATCAGCACATCGTTGTTCTTATACTGCGCTGGGTAGTGTTCGAAAATAAGATCGTGAATCGTCACAATTTTTTTCGTTTTTAATTTCTCGATACCCAAAGGCAATTCATGACTTAACCCATGATAAACATCTAATTTTAATTTTTTAATAGTACTTATTTGAAATTTGCTGCGCCATAGGCTTGGGAATAATTTATAAATCCCGGTTGGATTTACTTCATTTATATTAATGGGAAAATTTGCTAAACTTTTATTGGGTTTAGGGTTAAATGTGAATAACTCATGTTGCGGAAAGTATTGATGCATGCCCATAATGATACCTCTGGCGTAATTTCCCAATCCAGTATTGTTGTGATAGGCTCGTTTAGCCTCAAATCCAATTTTCATAGAATAATTAGGTAGTTTATTTAGAATTATTTTGGTAGGTGCAAGTTATAATTAGAAATTTAAAATTATCATTTTTAAGCTCGTAATTTTTATCTCGATTCTAGTAAGTTTGCAAGAAAGAATATGGAGCAGAAAAAATTAATTGCTGAGGCTTGGACGAATAGAGACTTATTAAAAGACCAAAATTATGCGGATGCTGTAAGATGGGTTATTGAAGAGGTTGATAAAGGAAGATTACGTGTAGCAGAACCTATAATCGAGGCTTGGCAAGTAAATGAATGGGTAAAGCAAGCAATACTCATGTATTTTGCGATTCAAAAGATGGAGACATTTACTTTACCTCCATTTGAATTTTACGATAAGATGAAATTGAAATCTGATTATGCCTCACAAGGTGTGAGAGCTGTGCCCCATGCAGTAGCGCGATATGGCGCTTATTTGGCTAAGAATGTGGTTTTGATGCCAAGTTATGTAAATATTGGTGCTTACGTAGATGAAGGCACTATGGTTGATACTTGGGCAACCGTGGGTAGTTGTGCTCAAATTGGCAAGAATGTTCATTTGAGTGGCGGTGTTGGAATTGGAGGCGTATTGGAGCCTTTACAAGCTAGTCCTGTGATCATTGAAGATGGATGTTTTATAGGTTCGCGTTGTATTGTGGTTGAGGGTGTACATGTTGAGCGTGAAGCCGTATTGGGTGCTAATGTAGTACTTACTCAAAGTACTAAAATTATTGATGTCTCAGGCAATTCGCCTATCGAGTATAAGGGTCGTGTGCCAGCGAGAAGTGTGGTAATACCTGGTAGTTATAGTAAGTCTTTTCCTGCCGGTGAATATCAAGTGGGGTGTGCATTAATTATTGGCCAGCGTAAAGCAAGCACTGATTTAAAAACAAGTTTGAACGATGCTTTACGCGATTTTAATGTGAGTGGCTAAAAGACATGGTTTAAAAGTCTTAGAGGTCTGGTAGTTTCCCTTTTTGAATACCGATGATGCCTTTTACATTCGTGATTTTATATTCGGAGAATGTTTGATTAGAAATTAACCCATCCCCATAAATAATTTGTGTTGGGGATGATATTTTTACAAACTTCTGCGTATAAAATTGCTGTAGTTTTTCATCCCAAATAAGTTCTTGTGTATCTAATTGTTCATTTTTTTTATTAAAAATTACTACACTATCTCTTACTAATACATTGCCAGCTTGTTCGAAATATTTACCATATTTAGCAGTTAGTGTACTTTGTACTTGCATACTATCATCATAGAATTGAACCTTTAATCCTTTGTCCATTTCTATATAGCTCGGAGTTACATTTTGTATATGTTTGAATTTGGGTGTAAATAGTTTGGCTGTAGTATGCCCATTTTTACTATATAGGATGGTTACATCTTTCGCTTGTTCAGTATTTAAAGCACTGTGATCTATTAGCTTGGAGGCATCTTTTAGGTTGTTTTTACAACTAGAAAAGCATAGCGTGCAGCACACAACAACTAACTGTAAATTAAATGTCGAGAATGGAAAACTCATTTTGCGTAAGCTAAATTCCATTTAGTCGTAACGACGTTTGATAAACCATTTATCGTTAAAAGTGAGTCCGACAGAAAATCTTGTAAATGATTCACGTACCAAGCCATTTTCAGCAACTCCTCTTCTTCCTAATTCAAGCGACGCATTTATTTGACCAATACTCAAATTTGTTCTTCGGATTGGATATCCGATGCCTAAAGTCATTGCTGATTTTTTTAAACTTTCATTTTGGAATCTAAGAATGTCTTGACCTGTATAAAATCCCATTCTGAAAGTCATTTTTTTCCAATAATCTACGACTGCATTCGCATCAGGCGTGTAGGCTCCACCGATTCGAATCAAATAGGCTTGGCCTAAAGAATCTGATTCACCGTAAGAACGGTATTTCTCCCAATTTGACGCATTGATATCTAAACCAATTTGCCAATGGTCGCCATGTGAAAAAATACCACCGATGGCAAACTTTGAGGGTATTTTTATTTTTCCACTTGATTTTTTGTCATTGTAATAAATAGTATCGGATGCAACATAATCCCAGATTTCATCTTTTTTAGAACTTAAAGTTTGTGCACCTGTATAGCTCAATCCTACTTTTAATTGATAATCTTTAGAAATATCCTTGTTTATTAAACCGCCAATTTGATAGAAGAGCCCATTCGCTGAAGTTCGCGTATTATAGTTGTTGGGTATTATTCTTAAACTATCTGTAAATACAACTTCGGTACCATTTACATAGTTGCCGAATGTGTAACCTAGATTTAAGCCTATTGAATAAATATCGTGTTTGTAAGCACCTCCAACATAAACATTTTGTAAGCCACCACCGCCTGAATAACTAGATGTTGCTTGCGAATAGCTAAGGGTGTCTGTTCTTTCCATGTTATAACGAACACGTGAAGCTGGTAAGAGCCCAAAACTAAAGCCTAATTTTTTAGAAGCAGCAAAACCAATCGTCACATAATTTATTCCTGCATAGCCAGTTTGATTTGTAAGATTTGCATTTTTAATGCCTAAGCGACTTCCTTCCATGCCAACTTGATAAGATGTTAATCTTAAGCTTGCATAAGTCGCAGGATTTGTTGGATTTGCAATCGTTGGATTGTCATCTGCGATTGAAACGCCGCCCATGCCTCTATTTGCAACGTTTTCATGAGTTTTTAAATTGCCAATGCCATATCGTGAATAAGGAGAATTTTCTTGAGCGAAAACGAGTGATGTGAGAAAAAGGGCAACAAGGGTTGCGGATATTTTAGGTAAGTTGTTCCAATATTGCATATAGTCCTTTGAAAAGAAAATGGGTGTCGGCAAATATCTTGCTTTTCAAACGGCTTTCAAAGAATGCACCATCGCCACCAGTTAAAACTGCGTTAATTTTACCATACTGCGCTTCATACCTATCAATCATTCCATCCATTTCAGCGGCAATTCCATTGACAACACCACTTCTAATTGAAGTTTCAGTATCATAACCTAAAATAGAAATATGGCCTTCGCGACTTA
>JBIIJE010000161.1:0-4420 GCA_044234005.1 Chitinophagaceae bacterium
TTGCTTTCATTCTATCCATCCCTGCCAATTTAAGTGTTCCCAATATTGGAAAATCAATATTTCCATTTGCATCGATCAAGTAACCCATAGTTTGCGTTGCATTTCCACCACCGCTATTGCTGCCTGCATTACTCGAATTAGCACTTACCGCTCCTAGTAAATTAAATGGTTTCGCTAATTCTGGGTCTACAACACTCACCACAATCGTAATTAAATCGTCTGATTTTAAGATAGGGATATAATTTTGAACTTGATCGGCAAGGATGTTTGTTGCTTGTTGCTTTTTATTTTGAAAGTAGACAAAATCTTTTTTTTGAACGCAGGAAGTCGTCATTAGAAACATCACTAATGATATATAAAGGAAGCTTCGCACAGGTATTCGTGTTTGTGGCATTATTCGAAAAATTCGGTGGCGCAATATACGATAAATCTAGCTAAGGGGTTCTGATAAACTCAACTTTATGTTGTAACATGTGAATCTAGCTTTTCGAAGATTGAGTTTTTACTGATAAATTCAGGTACGATTTGTTTGAGTAATTTCACTGATTTGATTTCATCATGTGAATTAACTAACGTGTTTTCAAGTTGCTTAATCTGTTTGTCTACTTTAGCAAACGGAAATTCAACTACCTTGGAAATCATAATTTTCTTGTGATGGGTTGGCAATACATACTCATTGGCATTTAGTAACTCCTCATACAATTTTTCTCCGGGGCGCAAGCCTACATATTCTATGCGAATATCTTTATCCAATACAAGCCCTGAAAGACTTATCATCCTTTTCGCCAAATCATTTATTTTGATAGATTCACCCATATCAAATACAAATATTTCACCACCTTCTCCTATGTATCCTGCTTCAAGCACCAGCTGGCATGCTTCAGGTATAGTCATAAAATATCTGGTTATATCTGGATGCGTTACTGTAATTGGGCCTCCTTCTTCAATTTGCTTTTTAAATAAAGGTATTACCGAACCGTTTGAGCCCAACACATTACCAAAACGTGTGGTTATGAAAGCTGTTTTTGAGACTTGATTTTTACTTTGAATATATATTTCGGCAGCTCGTTTTGAAGCCCCCATAATATTAGTAGGATTAACGGCTTTATCCGTTGAAATAAGTACCATCTTTTCGATGCCAAATTCATCTGCCAAATCTGCGATGTTTCGTGATCCTAATACATTTACCTTAATAGCCTGTAATGGATTATTTTCCATGGAGGGTACATGTTTATAAGCCGCTGCATGGAAAACATAGTTTATTGTGTATTTTTCAAATACCGAAACAAGCGTTTGATTGTCCTTTACGTCTGCAATAATATATTCAACATGCACTGAATTTAATTTGTTTAATTGTCTTATTTCCATTTCTAAGTGATACATTGGCGTCTCAGCTTGATCGAGCAATAATAGGCACTTAGGTTTTAGAGCAAGGAGTTGTCGTACTATTTCAGAACCAATACTTCCTGCGGCTCCTGTGACCAAAATAGTTTTTGAAATTACACTTTCCATTAAATGACTGTCTTGTAATTCAATGGCTTCTCTACCTAAAAGGTCTTCAATCCGAATGGTCTTAATTTGAGATTTTGTTAATTCCCCATCAATCCATTCCTCTATAGGAGGAACCACCTTCACTTGCAAGCCCCAATCTATGCATCTAGTGTAAATATCTCTTTTCTCGACCGGCGTACAATTCTGCACAGAAATAACTATCTGCTTGATATTATTCTTAGTTACAAATTTAGCGATATTTGATTGGGCATGAAGTATTTTAACGCCTTCGAATAATTTTCCTTTCTTTAATTCATTATCGTCTACAAAAGCTATTATATCGTAAGTTGGAGATAAGACCTTATGTGCTATTCGACCTGCATCTCCTGCACCATATATCATAATACGCTGCCTTTCAACATTCACTCTTCCTGCATGAAATACATATTTAATACATAAACGAAATAAGATTAGTAAAAAGAGGCTAAGTACATAATTAATTAGCAAGATGACTTTTGGAAGAGTATATTCAATTAAGTTCGGATTAGATGCTACCAAGAAAACGTAAATCATATTACATACGACAGCAAATGTTCTGCTGAAAAACAAACGCTGAATATCAAACAAACTTGTGAAACGTATTACCCCTCGATGTGGTTCAAAAATTAAATGGCCTATGGTTGCAAATAAAATTACACTTATTAATCCTTTGTAATATTTTATTAAAGTGAGCTCGGTAAAATATTCCTTACCTGTAAGTGTGAAAACAATGAAAAGTGAAATTGAAATAATACATAAATCGAGTATCAAAATGATCCATTTCGATACAAACCTTCGCTGCATAAAATTCAATACTTTCACCATCTTAATTTTAACATGAACTGTTTAATAAAATAGGTTAATCATGTAAGTTGCAAAAGTATGATTCTATTTTCTTACTCCACAAATTATCTATCTAATACTATCAAGCAATATTTATACTAGGAATCTTGCACCAACAGACATACCGTAAACGAATCTTAAATAGTCCAATCATTTTACGCTCGGCATGAGCCCCTTGGGTAGTCAGGGAAGTCTATTTATCCTAAAATTTTACAATTGAAAAAGCAAACAGCAAAAATCGATTCCCGTTCATATTTTCTAATTGCTTTCAGGTAGCAATGAAAATTTGTTTCGGGATTAAAAATCAGAAACTCTTGCACCCCCGATAAATTTATCGAAATAAGAATTGGCCTGCCTCACAAATCACAAGAGTATTAATGAAAATCAAAGGGTATTAGCTTGTATTATACTGATAGTTACTAGAAGTACTATAGCTTTATTCTATACATAGAAAAAGAGGTTGCCCAATAAAGGACAACCTCTTTTCTGTTTTATGATAAATAGATTCTGAATTTCTTGCTCTTTCGAGCTTTCTATTCAAAGTTGCTATTAGTCATTTTTACGAACACGGTTAACTTGCGTTAATATACCGTTTTCGAATACTTGAACTGTGTAAACACCCGCAGCATACTCGCTCATACTCAACGTAATTTGATTCACACCAACATTTACGTTAGATTGAACTGTTTGCATTAAACGACCCGTTAAGTCATAAACTTTAACTAATGCGTTAGCAGCTTCAACAGCATTTAACTCGATATTCAAGATATCTGTAGTTGGGTTAGGGTACATATTGATTGAGCTAGTTAAAGCTAAATCAGCACCTTTAGCGCTACCACCAACAACAATAGTTTGATTAGAACCGAATGCAGAGTAAAGAGCAGTAGGGCTACAACGATTTCTGATCTTGTACTCATAAACACCTGCAGGGGTTGTAGCTGTCGTGAATGTAGTAAATGGAGCATTTCTTGTAAATGAATACTGAATACCAGTTGTCAAGTTTTTGTACCAGATGTTGTATTGTGTAGCACCTGCAACAGCAACCCAATCAAATTTCAGTCTGTTAGTAGGAACTACTGCAGCAGAAATTGTTGTTGGTTGGATACAAGGCTGATTTAGCGTAGTGAAGTTTACAGGTAAACCGAACACACCAAATTGATTACAAGCAGCATTGTTATTACGGATTTTCACTTCATACTGAGTATTTGGCAATAAACCTGTTAAGTTCAAGCTAGTAGCAGTAGTTGATGGTGTTAACCAAGCAGATGCCGGAGCAGTAACTGGTTTGTACCATACATAGTAGATTGAAGAACCAGGAACCGAATTCCAACTAACAGTAGCACTAGTTGTACTTACTGCAATTGGTGTTATAATATTAGCTGGAGCCACTGAAGACAATAGAATTGTACCTGTAGCAGATACCACACATCCTGTTGCTGGATCAGTATAGGTGTAAGTATATGTTGCTGGAGTTGCACCACTGTATGGATTTGGAACACTGAAAGTTCCACCTGTTGGTGTACCTACTAATGTAACAGTACTAGTACTACCAGGACATAATACAGCGGTATTAGCTGTAACTACTGGAGGTGTACCAGTTACAACCCAAGAACATGTATTACTGTTGAATGAAGCTGTTTGATAACAAAGTAATGTTGGTTGTACAGGTTGTGTACCTGTTACATCCCAAGAACATGTACCATTGTTAAAAGAAGCTGTTTGATAACAAAGTAATGATGGTTGTGCTGGCTGAGTGCCAGTTACAACCCAAGAACATGTATTACTGTTGAATGAAGCTGTTTGATAACAAAGTAATGATGGTTGCGCTGGCATAGTACCAGTTACATCCCAAGCACATGTAGTTGTATTGAATGACGCTGTCTCATAACAAGCTAATGTTGGTTGTGCAGGTTGTGTTCCTGTTACATCCCATGAACATGACGTTGTATTGAAAGAAGCTGTCTCATAACAAGCTAATGTTGGTTGTGCAGGTTGTGTACCTGTTACATCCCAAGAACATGATGTTGTGTTGAATGACGCTGTTTCA
>JBIIJE010000009.1:0-47069 GCA_044234005.1 Chitinophagaceae bacterium
AAAACGTACAATTTTATTTTTATTATTTGTAGTTGCCACTAGTCGAGTAGTTGGACAAAGCAATTCTGAATCTGCTCCCCAAAAACGAGCAATTAGTACGACTTCTTTATTCGAAGCACATAATTTGCAATTTGCTACCATGAGTAATAATGGAGTGTCGTTGAATGTCAACCCTCGTTATTCATATTACTTTAATTTAGGGGTTGATTTTAATGTAAATATCACTTCGCGTTTAAAACCATTTACAGGTATTTATGTAAAGAATATTGGTGTTATTGTGAAGGAAGCCGAAACAGTGACAAAACATCGTGGCTACTACTTAGGAGCTCCTTTAGGTGTGAAGGTATATGGCAAGAATCATAAAAATTATTTGAAGTTGGGTACTGACTTCAATTATGCGTTGAACTATAAACAAAAAACATTTGTTGATGGTGATAAAAAAGACAAATTCAACGAGTGGGGTAGTGATAGAATTGTAGAATGGTATCCTTCCATTTTTGCTGGATTTCAATATGAAGGTTTAAGTATGTGTTTAAACTATTACTATAATAATTTTTTCAATACAGAGTATACGAACAATGGCGTGAGACCTTATTCAGGTGCGGATGTTCAAATGGTCACAGTTTCATTTGGTTATCACATCGACAATAAATCCGCGCAGCGCAAATTGAAGCAGCGAATTAAAAAATCTAGAGAAGTTAAGTCCTAGTATGCAATTATCATTACAAGGAAAATATGCCTTAATTTGTGGAAGTACACAAGGTATCGGTTTGGCCATCGCGAAAGAGATTGCAATGTTGGGAGCTAATTGTGTGTTGATGGCACGTAATGAAGAAAGTTTGAAATTTGCCGTTACGCAATTAGATACTTCATTACATCAACATCATCAATATTTGCAAGCAGACTTTACTGATAATGCATCGGTATTAACGGCCATTGAAGCTTTCGTATCCAAGCAAGCTATTCATATTTTAGTTAATAATACTGGTGGCCCTCCAGCAGGACAGATTACCCAAGCAAATCCGGCTCAATTTTTATTTGCATTACAATTGCATTTAATCAATAATCAACAATTGGCACAAGCTGTTTTGCCGTCGATGAAAGAAGCAGGTTTCGGACGAATTATTAATGTAATTTCTACCTCAGTTAAAGTACCCTTGCCAAATTTGGGTGTAAGTAATACCACACGGGCAGCTGTCGCAGCATGGGCGAAGACATGGGCAAATGAAGTAGCGGTCTATGGAATTACTGTCAATAATGTTTTGCCTGGCGCTACAGCAACAAAACGTTTATCTAGCATTATTGAAAATAAATCGAATCATACAAGTGTAAGTATAGATGATGTAGAAAGTGAAATGTTACACGAAATTCCAATGAGACGTTTTGGTTTACCTGAAGAAATTGCGGCAATGGCTGCTTTTTTGGCTAGTCCAGCAGCGAGTTATATTACTGGGCAAAGTATATGTGTGGATGGTGGTAGAACAGGCTCAATATAATTGAATATGACATACCGAGTAGCTATTGATGAATTTTTAAAGGCTTCGCGAAATGAACTCATCATTGATGTAAGAACCCCACTTGAGTTTGAACAAGGTCATATTATAGGTGCAAAAAATATTCCCATTTTTACGAATGAAGAGCGTGTATTGGTTGGAACATGTTATAAGCAAGAAGGTCGCAAGCCAGCCATATTGCTCGGTTTTGAGTTAGTAGGTACTAAGTGGGCAAATTTTATTCGTGAGGTTGAAGCCAATGCAGTTTCCAACAAAGTATTTGTGTATTGTTGGCGAGGTGGTATGCGAAGTGGTGCCATGGCTTGGGCATTAGCCATGTATGGATTTGAAGTTTATGTACTTGAATCAGGCTACAAAAAATATAGAAATTATGTGTTGGAAAAATTGCAAGATAATTTTTCTATTCTCATTCTAAGCGGAAAGACAGGAAGCGGCAAAACTCAAGTCTTACATGCCTTACAAGAATTGGGCGAACAGATTATTGATTTAGAAGGTTTGGCAGAACATCAAGGCTCATCTTTTGGATCACTTGGAAAAGAGAGTCAGACATCACAAGAGCAATTTGAAAATAAATTAGCATTTGCCTTGTCGCAATTAGATTCCACAAAACGCATATGGTTTGAAAGCGAAAGTGTGGTAATTGGTAAATTAGTTATTCCTAAAAATATATTTAGCCAAATGCGAATGGCTTTCACGATTGATATAAAACTTACAAAGCAACATCGTATTGCCTTTTTAAATCAGATTTACGGATGCTTGCCTAAAGAATTTTTAAAAGAATCTGTCGTGAAAATAAGCAAACGATTGGGACCTGCCGAAACTACGCTCACGCTGCAAGATATTGAGCAAGGAGACATGGAATCATTTATAAATCGAGTATTAGTTTATTATGATAAATACTATGAAATCGCAAAGCAAAAGCGTCATGTCGATTTCATTCATGAAGTGGTGTGTGATGAAATGAATCCTAATGAGAATGCGAAGCAAGTGCTTGCCATCGTTAAACAATTAAATATCTAAAAAAATGGAAGAAATAAAACTAACTCAGTACTCTCATGGCGCAGGTTGTGGATGCAAAATATCGCCAGCAATTCTCGATAAAATGTTGTATTCTCAGGTTCAATATAATAAAGACTTGAAATTATTAGTGGGCAACGAAAGTAGAGATGATGCGGCTGTTTATGATTTGGGTAATGGCACAGCATTAATTTCAACAACAGATTTTTTTATGCCAATTGTAGATGATGCCTACGATTTTGGAAGAATTGCTTCCGCGAATGCGATAAGTGATGTTTATGCGATGGGAGGAAAACCTATTTTAGCGATTGCAATTTTGGGTTGGCCTATCGACAAGTTAGCGCCTGAAGTAGCACAACGTGTGCTAGAAGGAGCTCGAAGTATTTGTGCAGAGGCTGGCATTAGTTTAGCCGGTGGACATAGTATTGATTGTCCTGAACCAGTTTTTGGATTGGCAGTGAATGGAATTGTGGATGTTAAAAATTTAAAACAAAATTCTAAGGCAAAGTCGGGAGACAAATTATTTTTGACAAAGCCATTAGGTATCGGTGTGCTCACAACAGCTCAAAAGAAGGGGATATTAAAACCCGAGCATGAAAAAATTGCCAGCCAATGGATGACAACTTTAAACAAAATCGGCGAAGACATTGGTAAGCTACATTATGTGAATGCAATGACTGATGTGACCGGCTTCGGATTATTGGGACATTTGTCTGAAATGTGTGAGGGCAGTAGTTTGCGTGCAGTCATAAATTTTAATAACATACCCATTATTCCAGAAGCATCAGCATATTTAGCTTTGGGTAGTATTCCAGGAGGCACAAATCGAAATTGGGCTAGTTACGGACATAAAATAGAAGCAATAAGTGATGAAGTCAAGAATATATTATGCGATCCACAAACGAGTGGCGGTTTACTCATTGCCATAGATGCTAACTATGAAACTGAATTTAAAGAATTTTTACAACAAAGATTAGAGTCAGCGTTATGTAATGTCATCGGAGAATTAAGTGCTATGCAAAACGATTCATTTATACGAGTTGAGTTATAGGTTGTTCAACCAAATTGAATCAATTTCTTAAGATTTACTTAGCTAATTCTCTCATCTAATTACATTCTTGAAACCTGATTAGAAGGTAGTCTTACAAGGTTCGTTTAACTTCAATTTCTTCAAATCCTTCGATAATATCTCCAGCTTGTAAGTTGTCATAATTTTTGATACCAATACCACATTCAGTACCTACTACTACTTCTTTTACATCGTCTTTGAAACGCTTTAAAGATGCTAATTCGCCCGTGTAGATTACAATACCATCTCTTACTAAGTTTACTTTGGTATCACGTTTAATCTTACCTTCTAATACCATACAACCAGCAATAGCGCCAATACCTGTAATTTTAAATACTTCACGAACTTCGATATTACAAACTGCTTTCTTCTCGATTTTTGGTTCTAATAAGCCTTCCATCGCGCTTCTAATTTCATCAATTGCATCATAGATG
This sequence comes from Chitinophagaceae bacterium, assembly GCA_044234005.1. Classification (GTDB taxonomy): domain Bacteria; phylum Bacteroidota; class Bacteroidia; order Chitinophagales; family Chitinophagaceae; genus OLB11. The sequence continues at coordinate 4,035 of JBIIJE010000009.1, forward strand.
ATTGAGTAATAGCGGATTTCGATATTTTCATTTTCAGCTAAGCGCGAAGCCTGCATAGATGGTCGTACCTGGAATCCTAAAATAATTGCATCAGATGCAGTTGCTAGTAACACATCAGATTCAGTAATTTGACCCACCGCACTATGAACAATAGATACTGCAATCTCGTCCGTTGATAATTTCAACAATGAATCTTTTAACGCTTGAACCGAACCATCCACATCACCTTTGATAATTACATTTAATTGTTTGAAATTACCTAATGCTAAACGACGTCCAATTTCATCCAACGTGATATGTTTCTTAGTACGCATACCTTGCTCACGTAAAATTTGTGCTCTATGGTTTGCTACATTTTTGGCTTCAACTTCATCTGTATAAACTTTAAATTTTTCACCGGATTGAGGTGCTCCATTCAAACCTAATATTTGAACAGGAACTGATGGACCTGCGTCTTTCTTTTTCTTACCACGCTCATCTGTCATGGCTTTTACACGGCCAAATATAGAGCCTGCAACTATCATATCGCCTACTACCAAACGACCGCTTTGCACTAAAATTGTTGAAACGAATCCACGTCCTTTATCCAAAGATGCTTCTACAACTGTACCGTTAGCAAATCGATTAGGATTCGCTTTTAAATCTAATATATCAGCTTCATAAACGATTTTTTCTAATAATAAGTCAACATTTAAACCCGATTTTGCAGATATCTCTTGCGTTTGAAATTTACCACCCCATTCTTCAACCAAAATGTTCATCGTTGAAAGTTGTTCACGTAATTTTTCTGTATTGGCTCCGTCTTTATCTATTTTATTAAATGCAAATATCATGGGCACGCCTGCTGCTTGTGCGTGACTGATAGCTTCTTTGGTTTGTGGCATCACAGAATCATCTGCCGCAATAACAATCACCGCAATATCTGTAACTTTAGTCCCACGTGCACGCATCGCGGTAAACGCTTCATGCCCAGGTGTATCCAAGAAAGTTATTTGACGACCGCTTTCTAAAGTTACTTCGTAGGCTCCAATATGTTGTGTGATTCCTCCTGCTTCACCTGCCACTACATTTGCATTTCGAATATAATCGAGTAATGAGGTTTTACCATGATCAACGTGTCCCATTATTGTAACAATCGGTGGACGAGCTTCTAAATCTGCAGGATCATCTTCGATAATAGACTCTTGTTCAGCTTCTTGTTCTAAGTCTATAAATTGTACTTCGAATCCAAATTCACTAGCTACTAATTCGATTACCTCGGCATCCAGACGTTGGTTGATAGAAACCATAATGCCCAAACTCATACATTTACCAATGACATCTGAGAAATTTACATCCATTAAGGTTGCTAATTCACTCACCGAAATAAACTCAGTGATTTTTAGTATGCCTTGATCTTCATCATTATCACGTAAGGCTCGTTTTTCGGCCATCTCTTCACGCTTATTTCTACGGTATTTCGCTTTTAAGCTCTTTCCTCTCGTTCCAGAACCAAGTTTAGCAAGCGTTTGTTTAATTTTATCTTGAATTTCGCTTTGATCAACTGGCTTATCATCTGCTGGCTTGCGTGTATTATTTCTATTATCACGATTGTATCCGCCACCGCTTTGGTTGCTTCTAAAATTTGGTCTATCACCTGGTGGACGATTGACATTGGTACCTGTGCCACTTGTGCCCGTTTGACCCGTATTTTGTCCTCCTTTCCCTTCAATTGGAATTCTTTTTTTCTTACGTTTTTCTTTCGGTTTACTTTCCGGGGCAACTGGTAATTCGATTTTGCCAATCACTTTTGGCCCTGCTAATACATCCCGCTTAATAGTATGTAATACAACTTCTTCTTTAGGTGCGACTGGTTCTTCAACAATTACTTCTTTAGGTTCTTCGACAGGAACTACGTTTACTATTTCTTCTTCAACCTCTTTGTTAGGCTTTGTTTTTTTGCCATTTAAATCTATATGCCCAAGCACTTTCGGACCATCTAATTCAGGTGCTTGAATTTTTATACTTTCTGCCGCAGCCGCTTTCTTTTTAGCTTTAGGTTTTTCCTCTTCAGATTCAACCTCAACTTTTACTTTGGCTTTGGCTGTTTTTTTAGGCTTCTCCTCAACGATTTCTTCTGTCTTCTTTTTCTTAGGAGTTAAATCTATTTTACCGACCTCAACAACTTTGACAACATCTTCCTTTTTCAAAGAAATTACTTCTTCTTTCTTAGGCTCTATCGGTTTTTTCTCTTCTGCGGGTGCATTTGATTTTAAAACTACGTTATCGCTCTTTTTCTTGGCTGCTTTTTCCGAAGCATACTCATTCATCAATGCATTATACATTGGCTCGCTCAGTATAGCGTTTGGATTGTTAGCTACTTCGAAACCAGCCTTGTTTAAGAAATCGACAAGGGTATCCTTGCCAATATTAAACTCTTTGGCTGCCTTCATAAGGCGAATTGTATTTGTTGTTGCGTCTGACATTTATTTTTTTTGTCTTGGTGAATAGCAATTACTATTCGGTTTTTTATTTCTAAATGATGTTACAAAAATTAGATTCTTGAAATACATCCTTAAATAATAATCTCATGCTACTTATGTTTACTTTTTGTGGGTTAAAAAACTATGTGTAAATATAAGTGCTTTTAATTTATTTCCCTTCTTCATCGAACTCTACTTGTAAGATAGCTTTAACTTCCTTAATGGTTTCGACCTCTAAGTCAGTTCTGCGAATCAATTCATCATCTGTAAGTGTGAGGATGCTTCGAGCAGTATCGCAGCCAACTTTTTTGAATTCATCAATAACCCATCCATCAATTTCATCACTAAATTCATCTAAATCTATATCGAATTCTCCTTCTTCTAAGTCATCTCGGAATACATCAATGTTATATTCTGTAAGTTCTTGTGCCAATTTGATATTTACACCGCGCTTTCCAATCGCGAGTGATACTTGATCAGCTTTCATAAATACTTCAACATATTTGTTTTCTTCATCGATATTCATGCTCGTTATTTTCGCGGGCGTTAATGAACGTTGCAACAATAATTGTACATTGCTTGTATAATTGATGATATCGATATTTTCATTTTTCAATTCACGCACAATACCATGAATACGACTACCTTTCATCCCTACACAAGCGCCTACAGGATCAATGCGATCGTCGTAACTTTCTACAGCTACTTTCGCTCTTTCGCCCGGTTCGCGCACAATTTTCTTGATACTGATTAAACCATCAAATATTTCGGGTACTTCGATTTCCAATAATTTTGCTAGAAAGCTAGGGGCTGTTCGTGATAAAATGATGGTTGCTCCGCTTCCTCGCAATTCTACTTTTTTTACAACCGCTCTTACCGTTTCTCCTTTTTTGAAATAATCGGTTGGTATTTGTTCAGATTTTGGTAAGATTAATTCGTTGCCTTCGTCATCCAGCAACATGATTTCTTTTTTCCAGACTTGATAGACTTCACCTGTAATAATTTCACCTTCTCGCTCCTTGTATTTTTCTAATAAAATAGCTTTCTTTAAATCACTTATACGTGATGCTAATGTTTGTTTAGCGGCTAAAATAGCACGACGACCGAAAGATTCCATTTTTACTTCTTCATACACTTCATCTCCTTCTTCGTAGCTACTGTCTAATTTTTTCGCTTCAGTTAATTCAATTTGTGTATCGTCGTTCATGATATCGGCATCGGCTACAACTTCACGACGTTGAAAAATTTCCAAGTCACCTGTTTGGTCATTTACGATTACATCGAAGTTTTCATCGTTATAATATTTTTTACGAATTAAGGTTTTGAAAACGTCTTCAATAACCTTAATGAGGGTGGGACGGTCGATATTTTCGGCATCTTTAAATTCCGCAAATGAATCGATTAGGTTTATACTAGCCATAGTTTTTGTTTTTAAAATATGAAAATTATTATGTCTCTAGTTGGGTTTAAAATTCGATTGCCACGAGTGCAATTTTTATTTCGTTTAGTTTTACTTCTATTTTTTTAGGTTCTTCAACTTCTTTTTTACTTTTCTTTTTGGGCAAAGTTTCTTCAATAATTAGTTTGTCATCTGTTACCTCAAGTAATTTTCCAGCTATACCTAAAGCTTCTTCATCCAGCAGCTCAATTTCTAATCTCCTGCCTATATTTTTCTGATACTGGCGAATTAGTTTCAAGGGTTCATCTACACCAGGGCTCGAAACTTCTAATGAATAATCACCTTCAGGATACAAGCCAGATTCATCGACCCTTTTGCGAAGGTTTCGATTGATTCGAACACATTTTTCTAGTGTAAATCCTGAGTCCGCATCAATAAATATTTTATAGATATTTTTTGCTTTCGCCTTAAACTCTACCAAAAAACAATCGGTACCTTCCAGGCATTCATCTATAAACCGTTGTATTTGCTCTGTTGCAGTCATTTATATCTTTGAAAATTTACTAAAGAAGAAGGGAACTTTTCAGTTCCCTTCAATTTCTCTTGACTTTCTACAGCAAATATATGGCAAAAAATAGTAAGCCTACAATATTATTTCATGAATTTATAGGTAAAGTTTTCTTTTGCAGCGCTTAGTTGAAGCATATACAATCCTTCGGGCAAGAAATTTGTTTGGATAGCATGATTTCCTTTATGCAAATAACCTCGTAGGATTATTCGTCCGTTTACATCATAAAGCAGGTAATGAAACTTATCAGTTGCGTATATAGTTACTTGAATTTCCTTCGTTGGCATTGAGTATTTAATTTTAGTTGATAGATTAGGAAGAAAACTCGAATAGGTTTCGGGGCTTTTGGTTGCAATTTTGGGGCTAAATCGATACACAATATCAGGGGGTGGATGACCCGTCATACCTAATGGATTCGTATCAGTGAGGCTAGTGGTTGAATCTAAAGTGGGGCTTGTAGATGAGCCTTTTAAGAAGTAGTATTTTCGCGCCAATTTTACTGGGGAATTTCTATCTAATGAGTCAACAAGTCCAATCCAAGGTCCTTGTGAACCATTATATAAATTGCTAGATGAGGTAACATAATTGCTTTGTCCAAATTTAACTTCAATATTATTGCTAGTTTCGAATAGCCAAATTTGTAAGTTCATTGAATCAGCATAACTCCCTAATTCGAATCCTGCATTCCGAAATTCGAGTTTACATATTCGCCATGGAGCTATTCCTTCAGTTTTAAAACTGATGGGCGATTTAGAATTTACTAAAAACGTGTCCTTATCTTTTAAATCGCTGTTGTGTGCAAAAATGTAGGAAACATGAGATGTATTTGCATAAACGGGATGTATATTCAATATCGCATCATTTCCGGTCCAAGGGGTTAGATACAATGTATCAGTGCTATCGCTAAATAAATGAAAAGTGAAGCCTATTGGAATTTTGTAATTTGGCTGATCCCAAAACTGTCCTTGGTTCACCGATGTACTGCTTGATAAATATTGAAAGTTTTGATAATAACTCGAATCAATGTAGGTGCTATATTGAGCATATAAGCATATTGGGAATAACAGGGTTATGACGCAAAGTAGTTTTTGCATATAGATAATTATTTAGGTAGGTAAATAAAAAGCAATATTAAATTGATTTTGCATGTTGGAAAAACCATAAGGTATATATCCTTTGATTAATGCCATAATTAAGCATTTTAAGTCCATCATTTGATTTTTACATTCGAAAACATATGAATTTCAAGCACTATTTTCTTGTTTTCACCAAACATTTTCACCAATTATATTGTTTATAATGTTCTATAATTCAATTATCGCTTCTCTTAATTGTACTTTGAATATTTTATTACAGCACCAGCCTTGCTAGGCAGTTAGAACACTCTAATATTTCTAAAAAGCCTCAGTAAACAGTTTTTATTCAAGAGAATAAGTAAAATAATTATGAATCTTATTTTACCTCAAAACAATACCATCCTTTCTTTTGGCTTATTATACTAAGTGCTTCTGATTGCATACTAGGAGCCATCCAACTTAAATATTGATTATATCTTTTTTCATTTGTTAAATTAATGATAGTATTTATTTGCCATTCTTCCCCATCACTCGCTTTAACATTTACTTTTCCTGAATTGAAATCTAAGGCACATTTACCTTTCTTATTTGGGATAAAAAGAATTTCAATACTTTTGGTAACTCTATTCCAACCTGGTGCCCATTCATTAAAATTTCCTGTTGTGTTGTCAAACTCAACATAACTTCTCGGAATTGCAGAAGGATTAATTGTACCTGAATTGGTAATAGTATCAAAAATATCTGGATGTATTGTAAAAAAACTATTTCCCAATAAACTGCCGAATATTATATCTCCATAATTTGTCTTTAATGTATCAGGAAGTTTGCATTTTAGCCGAATTGTATCACCAATATGTATAACACTATCTGTTTTGCCCGTTAGGGTAAAAAATAAATCTGTCTTGGCATCGCTATATAAGCAACTTGGTTTTGTGCAATTTCTTGGTGGGTCACATGATGCAAGAATTAATACAATTGTTATTATTGAAAGCAGTTTTTTCATATAAATTTCATTAAACAATAGTCTCTACATTAAACAGTTTTATTCAAGAGAATAAGTGAAATAATTATGAATCTTATTTTACCTCAAAACAATACCATCCTTTCTTTTGGCTTACAATACTCAGAGCTTCTGATTGCATGCTCGGTGTCATCCAGCTTAAATACTGATTATATCTTTTATCATTTGTTAAATTAATTATTGTATTTATTTGCCATTCTTCCCCATCATTTGCTTTCAAGTTTACTTTACCTGAAGAAAAATCTAAAACACATTTTCCTTTTTTATTAGGAATGAATAAGCATTCAAAGCTTCTTGTTTGATGGTTCCATCCTGGACCATTTTCGTTAAAATTACCACTTGTGTTGTCAAATTCTATAAATTGCTTTGGTATTGCTTCGCTATTTACCCATGCTCCTTCTCCACTTCCAATCACACTATCTCCTGAACTTGCATGAATGACAAAAAAACTATTACCTAGCATATTTCCAAAAACAATATTCCCATAATTTGTGTTTAAAGTATCAGGAAGTTTAAATTTCAGTCGGATAGTATCACCGACATTAATTACACTATCCATATTTCCAGTAAGCGTCACATACAAATCCGTTTTAGCATCACTATATAAGCACATGGGCTTAGTGCAATTTCTGGGAGGGTCGCAAGAGGCTATAAGAAATGTCAGTGTCAGAATTGAGAGTAGTTTATTCATAATTTTTACTTTTAAAGTTTTATCGGATTAGGCCAACCATTAAAACAGTTGCCATTCCATTGATTTTGATTTTGCATTAAATTGTTCATCGTTGTGGTATTTTCACTAGAATTATTTTGTAAAAACTTGGCTCTGAAATCGCAAAAGCCATTGGTATTTGGTCCAAAACAATTATACATATTTTGAATTGAGAAGTTGCCTAATCCATCATTCATTTCATTATTTGCTGGGTCTAATAAATCATAAAATATGCCAGTATTAATCCATAAGTTAAAAACCATCGGTCATTTTCAATTGCATTTGGATAGCCTTGTTTTATGCCCATTGACCAAACTATAGTTTGTCCATTTGGATGAAATCTTCTATGGTGTTCTTTTCCAATAAATTCAGCCCAAGCTTCATTAATTTGAATTAAACCAGCCAAGGTTTTGGTTCCTGCGCCATAAGGATAATTTATTGATGTAGATGCGTATTGCGTGATATTCCACGTAATTTGTGAGATTACTCCTGTCCAATAAACTTGACCTACTTTATGAAATAATGATGCATGTCCTAATTCATGAAACAAGGTTTGCATTAAATCTTCTGAATAGTCTGTTGTTTGAGTACTACCTACACTTACTGTCATATCTGGCAAGGCGCCTGCAAATAATTGGAAAACATTAGGTGCGGTCACAGATAAATTTGTATTAAAAAGCAAGCTACATAAATTAGTGAACATCGAAACAGAGTTTGTTTGAATATGTCCTAACATCATAGTGGAGGCAGCATGAACACCTGGATTGTTTCCCCATTGCGCATAGATAGTCATAATCGTTGGGGCATGATGAATATTATCTTGAGCAGTGTAATCATAATGCTTTTGCACTCCATGAAGTATTTGGCCCAATACCTTGCTTGAGTATGACTTCCAAAATGAATATTAATACTATTTTTCATAGCGCATGATTCAAACCACCCTTCTGTATGATTCGAACCAATTATAAAATTAGATATAATACTCAATGCTGCTCCAACAATGGTTCCAGTAGTATTTAATGGTTTAACACGAACTTTTGAATTTTTTGCATGTGTAACCATCAAGGTGCCTACCGAAAAGTGATAAGGAATGCAATAATCTCCATTCTGGTTTGTATTTGTGGTTACCGGAATACCAAACACTAATGCCCAGACCTGAATCTCCGGTACTGGTTTTGTATTTCCATCTTCCTGGTCAAGATACGTAACTTTACCGCATGGTTGTTTGAGGAGGCAAGGTAATTTAAATTTAAGGGAGCTGATATCAGGCTCTGAAGTATATCCAGAACTAATTAAAGCTTGAAGTTGCAAATCTTGATCATTAGGTTGAGGTAAATAAAGTTCATCTAATTTTAAGGCATCGATATCTGCACCGTTCTTAAAAATGTAATCAATATTTGAGGTAGATTTATACACAATATATAAATTACCATCTTTTCTACTTTCTAAATCTTCTAGTGTTAATTCTGAATTATCTTTTGAATATAAATTGCCATCTCCAAATGGGTAATCCAAGATTTTTAAACTATTGTCATTTTCAAGTTCTTTTAAAATATCTCCAGTTACCTTCTCTGGATTAAATTTATAGTAATAATAAATTCGATTTTGATCTAAAGTCTCATTACGATGTAATTCAGCCAATGATTTTTGAATGTTATCAACTGAATACGGATTCACACTGACCATATTACTGGCAGCTCGAGTTAATTTGCTTTTTGAATTAGAAGGAGAATTAATTTGCTCTTCAAGCGCTTTCTTACAACTGAATTGAGAAGTTAAACTAATCATGCCTAAAATAATAAGCATAAAAGTACTAATTTTTTTAAGTAGGGTTTTGTAGATCATTTTATTTTGTCTTAAGTGGTATAAAAATTTTTCATTCAAGTAATTTCATAAACTATCCATTAAACCAACCTTTAAATGAACCATAATAATATCCAAAGTAGTAATTCGATTATTCGGTAATTCAATGTTGTCTCAAGTGATAATTTCAATTCAAATATCCTATATGATAGCTTACTGAAAAATACCTAAGTCATATTTATTTCTTTTTATGCCATAATTAGGTGATTTAAGGCAATCAAAAGGAATTATCCGTATTAGAGAAATTCAACATTTTTCTTCAATTTAGTTTCACTTACCATATAGAATCGATTTCGACCACTAATAAAAACCCGAAACACAAGCCATCTAAATACCTATATTTGCAGCCAATTTTATTTTAAATGGATAAAAATACGCTTATTGGCTTCGGCTTGTTGATACTCTTGCTCATCGGTTACGTGGTTTACAACCAAAATGCTCAAACTGCTTATCTGAAACAAAAACACGATGATTCGGTTAAAAATGCAAAACTGAATCCTCCAAAAGTGGTGAAAGTGGATAGCCTCAAAATCAATTCCAGAGATAGTTTAGTGCTTGGCGATACGAGTTTGGTGGTTAATGCCCCTGAACAAGAATTTATTGTCGAAAATAAAGACATCGCTATTACATTTAGCTCTAAAGGTGCAAGAGCAAAAAAAGTATTTCTTAAAAATTATAAAACCAGTGAGGGTAAACCGCTTATACTTTTTGAAGGGGATGAAAATTTTACTGATTATAGTTACTTAAGTAACGTAGGCTCACGAATACACTCTCGCGCGCTAGATTTTAATGCAGCTTTAAGCGCCGATAAAAAGAGTATTACATTTTATAATCCTAATCTAACTATTATAAATAGTTTAGCAGAAAATGGATTTATCCTAGATAATAAAGTATTGCTCAACAATCCGAATGCCTCTTCCGCAGCTAGTTTGGAATGGTCCGTACTATCGTTATTAACTGAAAATGATTTACAATCACAACAACAAAATACCCAAGTTAGCTATAATCTTGAAAAAGAAGGAATCGACAATTATACAATCAGCGAAAAGGAAACTAAAGAACTTAAAGACAATATCAAATGGCTAGCTTTCAAACAGCATTATTTTAATACAACCCTCATTGCAGAAGGCAAAACAGTGGGTGCTGCTAAAATTAATTCGGATTTAAAAGTTGATACGGCCAAAAAAACATTATCAAGCTTTAATGCCTTGCTTACCTTAAATAATCCGCAAACCATAGAATACAAAATGTATTTAGGTCCGAACGATTATAAAGCACTCAAAGCCTTAGGGAATGATTTGCAAGAAATGATGCCATTGAGTTATAGCATTTTTGGTTTTGTAAAATATATTAATCTTTGGCTCATTTTACCTATTTGGAATTTTCTGTCGAAAATGTTTAGTAGCTATGGATTGGTGATTTTGTTTTTGACATTTATTATTCGTTTGTTGATGTCGCCATTCACTTACAAAAGTTATGTGTCGAGCGCCAAAATGAAAGCTTTAAAACCAGAGCTTGATGAGTTGCGTGCTAAGCATAAAGATGACCAACAAGCTTTTGGCGTTGAGCAAATGAAATTGTATCGTCAAGCTGGGGTCAACCCATTAGGAGGTTGTTTGCCAGCGTTGTTGCAATTGCCTGTGTTTTTTGCATTGTTGGCATTTTTTCCGCAACTTATTGAATTAAGGCAATCGAAATTTTTATGGGCAAAAGATTTATCTACTTACGATTCTATTTTAAATTTCGGTTTCGATATTCCATTTTATGGCAATCACGTCAGTTTGTTTACGATTTTGTTTGTGATTACAAGTTTAATACTTGCTCTGTATAGTATGAATATGACACCACAAGATCAAAGCAATCCGATGATGAAATATTTACCTTTCATTATGCCGGTTATGTTTCTTGGGATATTCAATTCTTTACCAGCATCCCTTACATTTTATTATTTTGTTTCGAACGTAATTACGTTGGCTATTCAATTTGTAATTCAACAATATATTATCGACCCAGACAAAATTCATGCACAAATACAAGCTAAGAAAAATGAGCCTGCAAAAGAGAATAAATTCATGACGAAAATGATGGAAATGCAGAAGCAGCAGCAAGAACGTGCCAAACAACCAGGGAAGAAAAACTAAACTTTAAATTCTAATTTCGAAACGCAAAAGCTGGTTTTACACTGAGAATTTCTGAAATAAATCCTGTAGCGAATGTAATTTGTATTTATATCGTATGATGAGGTAGAAAATAACTTGAATACTTAAATACAAGATAACAGTACGCCAATCGACCATCATTTTTTTGGCATAAAATAAAGTGTCTGTTTTCAGCGCTGAGCCCTTGAAACTCACTATTAAGGAACCATAAATGTTATTAGCAGCATGCAAGCCTAGCGAAAATTCCATAGAGTCTGATTGTAAAGTAAGTAAGCCGAGTAAGAACCCAATACTTATATATTGTACTAACACTAAGTTGCCATATTCATTCACTTCAGGGTTAGCAATATGCATCAGTCCAAAAATTACCGATGTAACCATCAATGGAACAATTTTGTAAGGTTTCCACATACCGATGCCTTGCATCAAATAACTTCTAAACAATAATTCTTCGAATGTAGTTTGAATAGGTAAAATCAGCATACTTATGAAAAATAAGAATAAAAACGAAGGCATATTAAATCCATGAAATTCATAATTACTCTTATCTGTGGCATAAAAAATAATATCGTACACCGAACTCATTACAAACCAAAGTGCAAATGCAAAAAATAATTTAGACCAATCGAATTTGTCGAAAGGGGTAAATGAAATAAGAAATCTTTTTTTATGTACTACACGAATAAAAATCCAGAGTACTATAAAACTTGTAATGAATGGCAGTAACATGAGGAAGAAAAACAAATTCGTATCAATACCAAGTTTTGCGGGATCGCTAATTTCTTCAATCGTAAATAAACCTTTTGGGATGGTAATCATTAACACGGGTATCATACCTAATACCTGCCCTGCAAGGAAAGATATAATAGCACCCAACCAATACATCCAGCCATGATTCTGACCTTCTTGTTTTGCTTTCTGTATAAATAAACTCATGCTAAATTTCAATCGTAATGTAAGCTTATTTCTTCAATTTTAACTTGCGTGCCGTAAAAGGTTTTGGTGGTTTTTTCGAAGCTTTCCGTATACTCTGAGACAAAAAACAAATTTTCTTTTCTTTTACCTTCAAATAATAAGCCATTTGTCATCAATGAATTCTTGACTGCATGTGCCACAATTTCGGTAGTATCAATAATGGTTATTTTTTTTTGATAATATGTAAGAATCTCTTTTTTTATCAAAGGATAATGTGTACAAGCCAACACCAAGGCGTCTATTGATTTAAATCGCCAATTTGATAAGTAAGAATTTACGATGGTTTGCGAAATGCTATTATTAAAAAATCCTTCTTCTATCATTGGCGCTAATAAAGGAGTAGCCATACTCACAACTTTTTGAGAGGGTTTGGTTTCGAGCAATAATTTTTCATACATAGCACTTTGCACGGTAGGTTTAGTTCCGATAATACCTACTTTTTTAAAATTCTGTGTACTGATATAATCAGTCACAGGTTTGATAACACCAATTACGTCTATTTTATTTTCGTAGAGTGCTTTTAAGTGGAAATAAGCGACTGCTGAAGCACTATTGCAAGCAATAACCAAAATTTTAGCGCCCCTTTCAATTAAAAATTCAGCAATTTTTATAGAATACATTAAGATGTGTTCCGCAGAACGCCCGCCATATGGCATATGCTCCGTATCGCCGAAATATATGAATTGCTCATTCGGTAAAACCTCGCTAATAGCCCGCGCTACGGTCAGTCCACCAATGCCTGAATCAAAAATACCTATGGGCTGATTTTTTTTCATTACTTACAAATGTAAAAATACATGGATTAAAAGCAAAGCTTAATTCAAATTCAATGATTAGTTGCAATTCCTTCGTAAAAGAAATTGGTTGCAGCTAGCGGTACTTTCGAACTTGGAATGTGGACTTCTGACATATAATCTTGCGGCATTGAAATCGCCAACCAAGTTGAGACTCAAAAAGAACTCATATAAATCTATAAATCATGAATACACAATTTGAAGTGAATCATCATGATATTTCCATTTAATTTCTTCAAACCTCAGCAAGTCAAATACGGCCAAAAAATGGATTACACGAAATCTTTTCTTATATTCGCGTGTTAACAAATTTAAAACGAACATTTTTTTAAGTTAATTTTTTATCAATTATCCTTAAAAATATGAACTTGATATATACATATGGACCCAATTATCATTACAGTAATCGCTGCGATTGCAGCCTTAATCATAGGACTTTTTGTCGGCAAAGTTTTATTTACTAAAAATACCCAGAAACTCGTTGAAGAAGCAGAACACCAAGCCGAACGTATCGTAAAAGATGCTGAATCGAATGCCGAAACCTTAAAGGAAAAGAAGAAACTTGAGGCAAAGGAGCATTTTTTACAACTCAAGTCGGAGCATGAAAAAGATGTGATTAGTCGCAACCAAAAGATAGTTGAAGGTGAAAATCGTATCAAACAGAAAGAGAAAGATTTAAACGAAAAAACCCAACAAGCACAAAAACAAATTCAAGAATACGATCAAAAGAAAGTTAATCTTGATCGACAAGTAGAAGTGGTTACCAAGAAACAGGAGGATTTGACGAAGCAACATGACGAGCATATTAAAAAGCTTGAGAAAATATCTAACTTGAAAGCAGAAGAAGCCAAAGCAGAGTTAATCGAAGCAATTAAAGATGAGGCTAAATCCAATGCAATGGCTCACGTGCAGGAAATAATGGAAGAAGCCAAGACCAAAGCCAATAAAGAAGCTAAGAAAATTATCATTCAAACTATACAGCGAACTGCTGCAGAAACAGCCATCGAAAATGCGATTACAGTTTTTAATTTAGAAAGTGATGACATCAAAGGGCAAATTATTGGTCGTGAAGGGCGTAATATTCGTGCTCTGGAAGCGGCTACAGGTGTTGATTTAGTAGTCGATGATACACCAGAAGCGATTATTTTAAGTAGTTTCGACCCAATTCGACGCGAAATAGCTCGCCTCTCATTACAGCGTTTGGTACAAGATGGTCGTATGCATCCCGCACGAATTGAAGAAGTAGTTGAAAAAACAAAAAAGCAAATCGAAGAACAAATAATGGAAATAGGTGAACGCACAGTGATTGAATTGGGCGTTCATGGTATGCATAAAGAGCTAGTGAGGATGGTTGGTCGCATGCGTTTCCGATCTTCTTATGGTCAAAATTTATTAATGCATTCTCGCGAAACAGCTAACTTATGTGGTATTATGGCTGCTGAATTGGGCTTGAATCCTAAACTAGCGAAGCGCGCTGGTCTATTACATGATATAGGTAAAGTGCCTGAAGAAGAAACTGAATTATCTCATGCCCTATTAGGAGCTAAGTTAGCTGAAAAGTATGGCGAGCATCCTTCCGTTGTAAATGCGATAGGTGCTCACCATGATGAGATGGAAATGAGTTATGTAATTTCACCCATTATTCAAGCTTGCGATGCAATAAGCGGAGCCCGACCTGGAGCCCGTCGTGAAATAATGCAAAGCTATTTAGAGAGAATCAAGGATTTAGAAACTTTGGCAATGTCATATGGTGGCGTTGAAAAAGCTTATGCAATCCAAGCTGGTAGAGAGTTACGCGTAATTGTTGAAGCAGAGAAAGTAAGTGACGAACAAAGCGATCAACTCTCATTTGAAATAGCTGATAAAATACAAAAAGAAATGCAATATCCAGGGCAAATCAAAGTGACGGTAATACGTGAAAAACGCGCAGTGAACGTGGCAAGATAATTGTCAAGTCAAAAATAAAAAAGCCTCATAAATTCATAGCCTTGAAAAATACCGCTCATAATTTTGATTTACCGCTCGTTTTAGTAAGTTTGCCGAATAATAAAAAAAAAACTGATATAATTGATTGAACTCTGAATTCTGACTTTAATTTTAACTTAAATTTATAAGCTAATCTAACACTTAAACATATGATTAAGACATTTAGACTCCTAACAGCCTTTTTATTCGTAACGCATATCGCCTTTGGGCAAGCATCGCAATCTGGTGACATTTATGGGCGTATTACCGATGAAAAAAACCAAGCACTTGATTTTGTTACTATAAGAGCAGAGGAAGGTGGAGTTAGTAAAGGCGGTGCCAAATCCGATATTAATGGTAACTATAAAATTAAGCCATTATCACCCGGTAAATACGATATTATTGTTACCTACGCAGGTTACCAAACCGAAAAAATAACAGGAGTATTGGTTGGTTCGGATAAATCGACCAAATTGGATGTTAAAATGGAAAAGGCAACAAAAGTTTTGAAAACTGCAAAAGTAAGTTCATACAGAGTTCCACTTATTGATCCTCACACAACAACCAACAAGGTAATAGACCGTGTAGAAATCAAACAAGCTGCTAACAATAATAGCGTATCTGACTTAGTAGGTTTAAATGCAGGTTCTTATCAAAGGAAATCCAACGATCAGATTTCGGTGGGTGGAGACAGAACAACTGGTACAATATATATGGTAGATGGTATCCCTATTCGTGTACGTGGTGGTAATGCTGGTGTAAACTTACCAACGAGTGCAATTGATCAGCTAGAGTTGATTGGTAATGGCATGTCAGCCAAATATGGTAACGCAACAGGAGGTGTTGTGGGTATCACCACAAGGGGTATTCAAAGTAAAACAAGCGGTAGTGTGCAAGCCCAACATTCTATAGAAGGTTATAACAATAATTTGATTTCCGTAGATTTGGCAGGCCCTTTGTTAAAGCAGAAAGTAAAAGGCGGAACCGAGAAAAGAACAATCTTAGGGTACTCGGTGAATGGAGCCTTTACTTACGATAAGGACAATAATCCTTCGCATTTTAAAAATTATAAATTAACAGATGAAGCGAAAGCAAGATTAGAAGCAAATCCATTAATTGCCAATCCTACAGGGGCTTTAAATTTTGTATCTGCCGCCACTGCTGTAACTCAATCAGATTTTCAACGAGTAAGAGCCCGCGATAATGCAAGCGCTTGGGGCGCCAATTTAATAGGTAAAATTGATTTTCAGCCTTCTGAGAACTTAGGCTTTACTGTATTTACCAATTTTGTCCGCAATGTTTCCAATGATTATGAGTTTAAGAACTCGGCTTTCAGCCCTCAAGCAAATCCTCAAACATCTAATTATTCGACCAGAAGTTACGTTCGTATGACTCAAAAGTTAGGTAAGAGTTCTGATAAATTAAAAGAAGATGCTAAGATATCTTCTATCACTAACGCATTTTATTCTATTCAATTAATTTATCAAAAGGATTTTAATGACCGCACGAATCGCGTTCATCAAGACAATTTATTTAATTACAATTACTTAGGTAGATTCCAATCTTTCAATAGTCAACAATATCGTTTAGATTCAAGTGTTGGAGGTTATAGAGGTTTGGCTTTACAAAACAGACCTCAAACTGACTCAATTAAATTCATTCCAGCAGGTATAAATCCAGTCTTAGAGAATTATACAAAATCTATTTTTGCAGATAGTCGTTTTAAAGTAGGCAATGCAAGTGATATTGCTGGTTTTGGTGGTTTGTTAAATGGTGATGGAGTTGGTAACGTGTATGGTGGATTGATGGATAATATCGGCGACCAAAATAATTTATATACTTTTAGAAACGCAGATCAGATTAATGTAAACCTTGAGGCATCTTTTGATATTGAGCAAGGTGCAAAAAAAGGAATTAAACAAAAAGATAAAATAACGCATAATATTCAGTTCGGCTTAGGCTATGAGCAAAGAACTACAAGAGAGTTTAGAATGACTCCTGGTGCAGGTAATGTTGGTGCCGCAAACTTATGGCGTATTATGCGATTGAATGCAAATCGACAATTTGCCGATCTAGACAAGAACAATCCAATTTTTGTAATTGGTGGTCAAAATTACACATTACAAGATTTGCAAAATGGAACTGCCGAAATGAGTGTTTTCGATACCATTAAGTACAATCCGCTATACACGGCAAGCCTTCACTCTCGTTTTGATAAAGAGTTGCGTAAGAAATTAAATTTACCTGGTGGAGAATTAAATACCACTTTTCTGGATATAGACAATATGGATCCAAGTACCTTCAATATTGATATGTTTGAGGCTGACGATTTCTTCAATAATGGTCAGGATATTGTTTCTTATTTTGGATACGATTATAAGGGTAATCGAATCAAACGTCAACCAAGTTTCAATGATTTTTGGACAAAAAAAGATGCAAGAGGTGATTTTGAAAGACCTATTGGATCATTCCGACCTATTTATATGTTCGGTTATATTCTAGATAGATTCTCTTATAAAGATTTGAATTTCAATATTGGCCTACGTATTGACCGATATGACGCAAATCAAAAAGTACTTCGTGATCCTTACTCACTATATGGAGTTCGTAAGAATAGTGATTTACAACCTGGTACTTATTTAACTGCCACAAGCAAAGCAGATGGCTCTCAAGCACCTCAAGCTTCTGCTTTTGATAGTGACTATGTCCCTTATGTAAACACCAACGATGCAGATGTTCCTACCATTGTAGGCTATCGTAACGGAGATGTTTGGTATGATCCATTTGGTAAAGAAATATCTGACCCGACTGTACTATCTGGTTTATATGCAGGTGGTAACCCAATACAACCTTGGTTACAGGATAAGACTCAAAAAATTAAAGAATCAAACTACAAAGTTGACAACGCATTTGAAGATTTTAAGCCTCAAATTTCAGTTTCACCTCGTATCAAGTTCTCATTCCCAATCTCTGAGGAGGCTTTATTTTATGGTAACTACGATGTTATTACCCAACAACCGAGCGTAGCTAGCCAAGTTACCCCAGACGATTATTTTTACTTGTTTGAGCGTCAAGGAACAATTAGCAATGCGAATCTTAAAATGGAAAGAGCTGTCAATTATTCGCTTGGATATCAACAAAAGCTTTCTTCTAAAGCATCTTTAACATTTGAAGCTTATTATCGTGAGCGTCGAAACCAAATACAATTACAACGTCTCATCTTAGCATATCCTATTACCTATCAGACCTACGGCAATAGAGACTTTTCATCTACAACAGGTACTACAGTTTCCTTAGATTTTCGTAGAAATGGACCATTGCGTGTAAAGATAGATTATACTTTACAATTTGCTGAAGGTACAGGATCGGATGCATCATCTCAACGTTCATTATTAAACACCAACCAACCAAACTTGCGTAGTGTTTTCCCATTAAACAATGATGCCCGCCATACACTTATTTCAAGAATTGACTATCGTTTTAACGGTGATAACATGAGAGGTCCTAAAGTAGGTAAATATTATCCTTTCGAAAATTCAGGAATTAATTTAATTGCTCGTGCAAGAAGTGGTGAGCCTTATTCAAAAACAGCTTTAGCTACTTTAGTTGAAGGTGGTGACTTTAACGGTCAGCCAATGATTGGTAGTATCAATGGCTCTCGCTTACCTTGGAACTATGAGTTAAACTTAAAGCTTGATAAATCGCTCAAAATAGCTACCATAGGTAAGAAGAAAGATAATGAGGGTAACTCAATTAGTGGCGGCCGTCCATTCTTTGTTAACTTTTATGTTTTAGTAACTAATTTACTAAACACAAGAAATATACTAGGGGCTTACCGTTTTACAGGATTGGGTGACGATGATGGTTTCTTAACTTCACCACAAGGTATTCAATACTTAAGCACCTTACAATTCCAAGAGTCAGTTCAAACTTTATATCAAATACGATTGTTGAATCCTGATAACTTCAACAACCCTCGTCGAATCAATTTAGGTTTAACGTTCGATTTCTAATTTAAATTATCTAATTAAAATATTTTTTAATATGACAAAGTTTTTAATATCAGTTCTAAGTTTAAGTGCTGTTGTTTCAATATCCTTCGCAGCACCTAATAAGAAGATTAAAAGAGCAGAAGGCTTAAATAAAACAGCTGCTGGTTGTAATGCGACCACAGCAACCGTAGATTTGGATGTCAATAATGTTCGTGCGCGTCTCATGAATGGTGGTGATATGTGGTGGGATATACCAAGTGGTACCGCACAATATGAAGTGCCAAAACAAAGTAAAAAGAATTCGTTGTTTGCTGGTTCTATTTGGATTGGTGGTCGTGAAAGATCATCTAACCTCGTATTTGTAGCCGCACAAACCTATCGTCAAAGAGGTAATGACTATTGGGCTGGACCATTGAACGCAGCAACAGCTGAGGTGACTCCAGAGGTTTGCTCGCAATGGGATAAAATATGGAAAATTAATGCTGCCGAGATTACAACATTTCGTAATCTATATGCTGCTTACACCAATGTACAAGACATTAGAAACTCAATTCAAGGTCAATTATCAAGCGTACCTAAAATTATTAGAGAATGGCCAGCGCAAGGTAACACCGAAGCATTGGGTGCAGGTGGTCAAGTGATTACCAATATGCCTAATCGTGACATGGCAGAATATGTTAATGTTGATAGTCTACCAGGATATGATTGGCGTGGTGGAGATTATCCTAAAATTCTAGGTGATCAATATTTATGGTGGGTATTTAATGATAAAGGGGATGTAAAACAACACTCAGGTTCTGAATCGATGAATCTTGAAATACATGCATCAGCTTTTGCATTTAATACGAACGATTGTTTGAATGATGCAACTTTTAATAATTATAGAGTTTATACATGGGGATCTTCTACAATTGATAGTACCTATATGGCAACTTTTTCTGATGCTGATTTAGGTGCCGCATTTGATGACTTCATTGGTTGTGACACAACTCGTGGTTTAGGTATTCTTTATAATGGTGATGCCTTTGATGAAGGAAATAATGGTTATGGTTTTGATATACCTATGGTTGGTATTGATTATTTCCAAGGTCCAAAGTATAAAGATCCGAATGACACAACCAAAAGAATTGAGTTAAAAATGACCTCATTCACATTTTTTACAAATGGAGGTGCTAATGGTCAAGATGATCCCAATACTAAAGAAGAGCACTACAACTATATGACTGGTTTTTGGGGTGATGGACAACCATTTTATACCTCGCCAAATGCTCGAACTAATAACGGTCAAGTTACAAAGTTTTCATATACTGGAGATCCTTGCAAAGGAGGATGGTCTGAAGTATTGGCAGGAAATACAGCGAATGACCGACGTTTTGTGCATAGTTCAGGTCCATTTGTGATGGAGCCAGGTACAGAGCCTCAAAATATAACCATTGGAGCTGTTTGGGTTCCAAGTGTTGGTGGAGGTTCAAGCGCGTGTTTCTCTAAAATTCAGATTTGTGATGATAAAGCACAAAAGTTATTTGAACAAGGGTTTCAATTACCATCTGGACCTAATGCACCAAAGGTGAATTATCAACCTTTAGATGGCAAGTTAGTTTTTGATATTGATAACGAATTTAGTTCAAACAATTTCAAAGAAGGATACGGTACGAACTTATCAGATAAAAAATACAGAGAAGTTGCTAAGGAAATTGCTGTAAAAGCAAATAATCCTGATTCACTTTATAAATTTGAAGGATATATAGTTTACCAGTTGAAAGATGCATCCACATCAATCTCTGATCTCCGTAATACGAATGGTTCATTGAATACAGATAGAGCGCGTATCGTATTTCAGTGTGACAAAAAGAATGGTATAAAGGAAATTTTAAACTTTGAAGTGGATCCTGCTGTTTCTACTGATTATTATCTTCCAAAAAGAATGGTCGAAGGTAAAGATTTAGGCATTGTACATAGTTTTGAAATTACTCAAGATGCATTCGCAGTAGGGACATCTAAAAATCTAATCAATTACAAAACTTACTATTATTTAGTGGTAGCATATGCTCATAATGAGTTTTCAGCGCCTAAATTATTTGACAAGGATAGAATAGATTCTTTGCAAGAGACACGGTACTTAGAAAGTAGAACAGATGGAAAAGGCTTGCCTATTCAAGTTATTGCTGCAATACCTCACCCAGCTACTGATAATTTATATATTCAAAATTATGCTGATTACGGAACTGGTCTGCGTTTAAAAAGAATCGAAGGCATTGGTAATGGTGGTATTCCGTTATCATTCAGTCCTGAATCAGAAGCTGCGGCTTTAGTTCCCCCTTATCACGTTTATCAACCTACTTATGTCGGTAACAGAGGTCCATTTGGCTTAAAGGTTGTAAATCCAGATAGTATTAAAGCTGGTGATTATGAAGTTTGGATCGATGCGAAAGCTTCTTACACTGGCAGTCCGAAGGCTCCGAGTGCGGTATATACACCTGATTCTTTATCTGGGGCGAAACCAGATAGTTCTACATGGTTTATACGCAACATCTCAACCGGCGACACGGTTTTCGCTGATGGTACACTAGAGACTTACAATGAAAAGTATCTTCGCAAATATGGTCAATTTGATTGGGGTCTTTCTGGTGCTACAGAACAGCAAGTTCGTCCAGGTGATAAGCCGATTGTAGGAAATAATGGCTTGATAGAAAGCACTGTTTTGTATGATGACTTAAATAAAGCTTGGTTGAGTGGTGTTAAGGATAGAGAAGGAAAGAGTCGATTGAACTGGATACGTTCTGGTGCAGATTACGATGCAACGGCAGACGCGTCATATCCTTGTCAACTTACTGATTTTGATAATGTATCCAATACAAGTCTATTAAATAGAGATATTACAGGTAAATATGAAAATGTAATTGAAGGAACATTTGCACCCTATAACTTAGTATCAACTGATAGAAGTAATGAATGTGCTTTTGGATTACAATATGGAGCTGGTAATGCAGGTGCGGATAGAAATATAGCAAACAGATTGCAAGAAGTAAACAGTATTGATATTGTTTTCACCTCTGATAAAAGCAAATGGTCTAGATGCCCAGTTATTGAAATGACAGACAATGCTACTATTTCAGTTGCAGAAGGGAAAGCTTGGAAATATAATATTAGACAACATGCAGGTTGGAATGGTGATGTAGATGCAGCAGGGAATCCAATTTATTCAACAAATGATGCTGATAATGGTATGAGTTGGTTCCCGGGATATGCAGTTAATCTTGAAACAGGCGAAAGATTAAATATTTATTTTGGAGAAGAATCTCGTAATCGACTTGATAATGGTGCCGATATGATTTTTAATCCAACTGATGTTGAAACAGATCCAATTTCGTTTGGTAATAGATGGGGTGGAAAGCATATTATTTATGTTTCGAGAACTAAATATGATCAAGGACAAGCTTTTGCAAACTTTATCAAAGTTCCTACTAATAGTTTCACAAACCCGGACTACAGAACCGCTTATTTAAATATGATGTGGGTTGGAGCACCTATGTTGCTAACCGGTGCTAGATTCTTGCCATTAAGAGACGGACTTATTCCAACACGAACACGAGTTTCGATTAAAGTAAGTCGTCCGTATGCTAAATACACGCCTGAACCAGGTCAAACTTTAAGAAATAACGGCTGGCCGTTGTATACTTTCTCGACAAGAGATTTAACGCCTGCAATGATTGGTGATTCTAGAAATACTTATACGGATAATAAAGATGATGTGATGAAAAGGATCCATGTTGTGCCTAATCCTTACTATGCGATAAGTGAATACGAAGGAAATAGATTGGAAAGCAAGGTTAAAATTATTAATCTTCCACAACAAGCTATTATTAGAATTTATACATTAGATGGAACACTCATTAAGACTATTAATAAGAATAATAGTAACTCTAATTACGTAGATTGGGATATCCGAAATGAAAAAGGAATTCCAGTTGCAAGTGGAATGTATTTAGTTCATGTGAACTTGCCGGGTATTGGAGAGACAGTTTTGAAATGGTTTGGAGCTATGCGACCAATTGATATTGTAACTTTCTAATTTAATTTAAAAGAATTATTCAATTTAACGAACAAATAATATGAATACTAATAATATAAGACTTACTGCCTTAGCCTTGCTATTAAGCGCTTCAACCTTTGCAGGTAATAAAGATCGTTCGGGTCAAAGTGGAGCAGGTGAATTGCTGATTAATCCATGGGGCATGTCAAGTGGCTGTTTTGGATTAAATGGTGCGCATGTAGTCGGGGTAGAATCCATGAAATTAAATGTAGCTGGTTTGGCTAAAACAAAAACTACTGAATTTGGAGCCGCACATACAAGATATTTAGCAGGCACTGGTTTAGGAATTAGTAATGCTGGTGTAGCCCATAATTTAGGAAATGATATGGTAATTGGCTTCAACTTAATGTCATTCACATTTGGATCTATTCCAATTACAACAGAATCATCAACTGAAGGGGGGATTGGTGAATATAGACCCAACTTTACAAATTTCTCTCTAGCGTTAGGTAAGAAATTCTCTGAGAACATGTCAACAGGTATTCAAGCAACTTATGTCAATGAAGCATTAAGCAATATAAGGGCAAGTGCGGTGGCATTTGACGCAGGTGTTCAGTATGTAAATGGCAAGCATGATAATTTACATTTGGGCGTGTCATTGCGCAATGTAGGTACAAATTTACGTTTTGTAGGAGACGGGTTTAGTTATAATGGTACGAGCCCTGATTTGGTAAAATCTATTTCTGTTAACTCTAAATCAGATAGATTTTCTTTACCTTCTCAACTAGCGTTCGGCGTTTCATATGATTTTTACCTTAAACCAAATAATGACACGACTGAATCAGCAGATGGAGTGCCGCCGTCTCAACACAGATTAACACCGATGTTCAGCTTTATTTCCAACGCGTTTAATAAAGATTGGATTGGTATTGGTGCGGAATATGGTTATAAAGAGAAATTAATGGTTAGACTTGCATATCGTTATGAAGGTCAAATTACAAGTTCAGCTGATAATACAACGCTATATAATGGTTTAGCAGCAGGACTTACTTTAGCAACCAATGTAAGCTCCAAAGAAAATGCCCATAAACTATTGATTGATTATGGATTCAGAGCGACAAGAGTTTCTAACGGCGTACACACCTTAGGAATTAGAATGCAACTTGGTGCGAAAGAATCGAAATAGAGCAAACAAAATTCATAAAATAATAGTAATTCAACGCTTTCACACGAAAGCGTTGATTCTTTTTTAAGAACATCAAATAAATTTAAAAATGGGGAATACATATGTTACAAAAGAGACTTTTGAAAAAATGCTCGAAGAGTTAAATCTATTAAAATCAGCAGGTAGAAGTGAAATCGCCAAAGCCATTGCAGAGGCGCGCGAGAAAGGTGATTTAAAAGAGAATGCGGAGTACGATGCTGCAAAGGAAGCCCAGGGTTTACATGAAGCAAAAATCGCAGTGCTGGAAAATGCGGTTGCAACCTCACGCATTATCGATGTGGCAGATATGGATACAAGTAAAGTGACTATCTTAAGTAAAGTTGAAATTACCAATCTGAAGTTAAAAAAGAAATTCATTTACCAAATCGTTTCAGAGAATGAAGCGGACCTTAAGCTTGGCAAAATATCCATATCATCTCCAATTGGTAAAGGCTTGTTGGGTAAAAAAGTGGGTGACATTGCAGATGTGGAAACTCCAGGGGGTAAATTGCAATTTAAAATAGAGTCTATTTCATTTTAAAAATTAAGCCATGTCAAGTATCTTTTCGAAAATCATTGCAGGCGAAATCCCCTGTTACAAGATAGCTGAGAACAACGACTTTATTGCGTTTCTTGACATGTTCCCAATAGTTAAAGGACATGTGTTGGTGGTGCCTAAAACCCAAGTTAACAAGATATTTGACGCTGATACTTCATTGCTCGCAGCTTGGTTGCCCTTTGCGCAGCCCATTGCTAAAGCCATTGAAAAAGCCTTTGATTGCAAACGATGTGGTATAAGCGTTATCGGATTAGAAGTGCCTCACGCACATATGCACTTAGTTCCAATTCGTACCGCTGATGACTTGAATTTTACACGCCCTAAATTAAACTTATCGGAAACGGAAATGAAAGAAGCGCAAAAATTAATTCTTAACCTTCTTCAACCTTAGCGCTAGGATTTATAAATCTAAATCCAACACCATGAATGGTTTGAATTTCAATATCGGTTTCATCTTTTAAGTACTTCCTTATTTTGGTAATAAACACATCCATGCTTCTTCCTAAGAAGTAATCATCCTTACCCCATACTTTCGTTAAAACCTCATCACGCTTCACAACTCGATTTGGATTTAAACAAAAGAAACGTAACAAATCGGCTTCTTTTTGTGTAAGCCTTACATCCGTATTTGGACCTTTTACCGTTAAATTCGGAAAATCAAAAGTTGTTTTGCCAATAAGGAAGATTAATTCATCAGGATCTTCACCTTTAGTACGTTTTAAAAATACCTCTATACGAAGTATTAATTCTTCCATACTAAATGGTTTGGTAATATAATCATCACCTCCAGCTTTAAAGCCAGCTATCTTGTCTTCTTGCATATTCTTGGCTGAAAGAAACAAGATAGGAATATGTGTATTTTTTCTGCGAATTTGCGTTGCCAATGTAAATCCGTCCTTAAGAGGCATCATTACATCGAGTAAACACATGTCATAAAAATTCTTCGAAAACTGCTGCCAACCTGCATTGCCGTCGGTGGCATGCGTCACTTCATATCCATGTTCTTCAAGGCTATCCTTAATTACATACCCCAAAGAGGTATCGTCTTCTACTAATAGTATTTTGGTCTTTTGTGGCATAGAAAATTAATTGGTTTTATTTTTCGGTATAAATATACAAAATTCTGAACCTTTGCCAAGTTCACTTGATACTTTTATGTAACCACCGTGTTGTTTGCAGATAAGTTTTATATAGTTTAAACCTAATCCAAAGCCTTTTACCGAATGAACATTGCCTGTTGATACACGATAAAATCTATCAAAAATATGTTTTAGGTCATCTTGTGAAATGCCAATTCCGTTATCCTTTACAGTAATACTTATGTAAGGATCTTGGAAAACGCAAGTAATATAAATGCGTGGCACTTCATTGCAATATTTAATCGCATTATCTAACAAATTGCTGATTACATTTTTAATATGTAACCTATCAACATTAAATGAAAGATTAGCTTCGGCTAGCGAAATGTTTATTTCCCCTCCTTTCGAACGTATCAAAGGGGTGTATTTTTTATCAATAATTTCTTCTAATAATTCTTTGATTGAAACCTCTTCACGTTTAAGTTCCATAGTTGATTTGGGCTCTTTTGCCATTTGCAATACTCGCTCAACCTGATGTGTTAAATGAGTCGTTTCATTATTGATGATTGTAGCATAATTCAATAAACGCTCGGGATTATTTATAATATTTGGGTTTTTCAAAACTTCAGATGATAGCTTAATAGTTGCCAGTGGGGTTTTGAATTCATGTGTCATATTATTCACAAAATCTTTTTGAATTTCTGACAGTCTTTTTTGTTTGAAAATAATAAATATCGAATAGCCTAAAAGCAAAAGAAATAAAATCAAAATTGCACTCGATGCAAACCAATTGGTCATTTCTTTGGTAAGAAAGCTATTAAGCTGTGGAAAGTGAACTCCAAAGTAGTTATTCTCTTGTTTGTTTTTTGGGAAAATGGTAGGCTTAATTGATATTTCGTCTTTATCTCTACCAATATTCACATATTTGCCATATTTCATTTTTTCGCTTTCGCAGTCATACACACTATATTCATAATCAGTCACAATTTGTTGGGCGAGTAATTCACGCGTTATTAATTGTTCAAGTACTGCTGAGTCAATTTTATCATTTATTTGAACTGTATAATACCTTGGTGAAACACGAGTAACAATGCTATCAACGGTTCCATTGTTATCATTCATTTTCAAAATTTGGATAGCTACATTTTTCAAGGCTACAATAGCATGGGTGTGAAAAATATTTTTTTCAAGTTCATAAGCCTTTTTAATCCAAAAATATTGCGACACTATCATGAGAATAGCAGCCAATACAGCCGATATAAATATGATGCGTAAGATTCTATTACTCATGTTGTTTTAAAGGTAATTATTTTTTGATACGATGGGCATTATTCTTTAGGAAGCTTTCCCAATTTACAAATTTTTCACCTTTCGTATTAAAGCTTAAGGCTTGGTAATAATGACACAATGCCACGGCTAAGGCATCGCTGGCATCCAAAAATTCGGGGGTTTCTTTAAATTGTAAAATCTGCTGCAACATTTTCCAAACCTGATCTTTAGTTGCATTTCCATTACCTGTGATAGATTGTTTTATTTTTTTAGGAGAATACTCTACCGCACTTAATCCCATTTGCATGGCAGCGGCAATAGCCACACCTTGCGCTCTGCCTAGTTTAAGCATGCTTTGTACGTTTTTTCCAAAGAAGGGTGCTTCGATGGCTACATGCTGTGGCTTAAATTGTTTGTTTAATTCAATTATTTTATTATAAATAAGTTGCAATCGAATATTGGCATCTTTATGTTTTTTTAATTGAAGCACACCCATTTCTATCAGCGCAGGTTTTTTATTAGAAATCTCGAGTATGCCATAACCCATTACAAGTGTACCTGGGTCTATACCTAAAATTATTTCTGATTTGCGAATCAAGCTTGTTATTTTTACGTCGTGTTGAAAAACAAAAGTATCAAATTAATTGTCAAGACGCTGATAGGATTGGTTTTGTTTTTATGGATGGGTTATTCCATTTATCACCAAGTAAGCCGCCAACCTAATGTAGGACAAACCATCAAGCAAATTACTTTAGAATGGAATGCATTGAAAGTTTTTGAAATTGCGCTCGTATTTCTGCTTATGATTTTGAATTGGTGCATAGAAGCTATAAAATGGCGTGACTTATTGCGTAATACCGAGAAGTTCAGTATTGTAAATGCATTACAATCTGTACTTACAGGGCTTGCAGTGTCAATTATTACACCCAATAGAGTAGGTGAGTATATGGGACGAATTTTATATTTACGAAATGTAAATAAGTTCAAAGGTATATCTGTTACCTTGGTTGGGAGTTTTGCTCAACTAATTATAACAGGCGGTTTTGGATTAATTGGATTAACTTATTACATTGTTTGTATTAAGTCATCACTATGGCTTTATATACTATGGGCTTCTAGTTTGGTATTAAGTATATTATTGGCTTATGTATATTTCCATTTATCATGGTTAGTCGATTTAACGACACGTTTTATTTTTTTTCAGAAAATAAAAACTTATGTCGAAATTATTAAGCGATTTGATAGGAAGGATTTAGTGCGTATTTTGTATTTATCATTACTACGATATTTAGTTTATACGGTCCAATTTTATTTACTGTTACAAATATTTCTAGTCGAAGGAAATTTTTCGGATTTACTTTTTACTATTTGGCTGTTGTTTTGGGCTATGGCTATTGTACCCACTATTGCTATTGCAGAAATTGGTATTCGAGGAGAAACTGCTTTGTATTTTTTCTTAGCAATCAGCACTAATTCGGTAGGTATAATTTCATCCACAACGATGTTGTGGTTTGTAAATTTAATTTTACCCGCTTTGCTGGGCTGCTTGTTTATTTATAAAATGAAAATATATGAAGATGAGTAACACGCATAATTTGTATTAAGGCTAATGTTTCACAATCTTATATCTGTAGAACTGATCATCAATTTGTAAAGTCATAAAATATACACCGCTTGTATAGTCGTGAGGTGATAATTGGATTTGTCGACTTGATGTAATTGATTTGACTGGGATTTTTTTTCCATCAACTGCAAAGACCTCAAGATGTAATTTTTCGTTTGGAGGTAATTGTATCCATAAATCACTGACGCCATCTGCAAAACCTAGTAAATTAAATAATTGCGGTGTCTTTTCTTTTTTTGTAACATCACCCATGCTAACCGGCTTGCAATTTGCATCCAATATATTTTTTTGTTGAAAACGCACACAAATGGTATTACTATGTATACCTCCAAACAGAATTGTGTCTGCTTGCAATACATACAAAGCTGCTTCAGGTAAAGAAGTTTGATTAGTAAAAAAGTGTAAACTTTCAAGCATCAATTTGTCAGTAATGATGGCTCCAATATCACTATAAATATTACTCATGGCTGCATTCCAAATTTCGCCCGTAGCATATATATTTCCATTTGAAGGGTAGTTATTACTCGTGTTTGCTAATCTTCCATTCCAACCACCATTGTTGCCATCCCAATTAAAAACTTTTTGCCAATTAAATGGATTGATACTTCTGGAATAGGAAGTCGCAAAATAATCCGCTAAGCCTTCATCTAATCCACTACGTTCAAGACTGAAGTTATTATTGTAATTGGCACTCCAACTTAATCCATGGCTATACTCATGTATAATCACATCGGCATCCTCTGCATCGTCAATTCCACCCACACCAAAAATAATAGTTGGATTCCCACCATTTCGATTGAACACAGAGTTATCAGCGTTAAATTGTCCATGGGCATCAATTAATAATTGTAAATTCATGAGTGTATCATAACCCAACGATGATATATAGTCGTGATAATGCGTGATGTGAAAAAATGCATTTATATCTTCAAATCCAGTTTGATTTCTTGTATAAAAAAATTCAGGAATCGTATTATCTACCGCAGCAATATTTGGTGCTTCAAAATCATCGACTTTAGCAAGCGCATTTTCTAAATAGAATTTTTGATTAATATCATCGTATGTGGCAATTATACTATCGAATTTATATTCAGCATTCATCCAATTTGCGTTTGCATCATTGTTGTCGATGAAAATACCTCCATAAGCTTGTCCCGCACTTGTTAAAGGGTCTGGATTAAATATTTTTACTTTTATTAAACTATCCTTATTCAAATAACTTAAATGATTTTGATGCGCTACAATTTCTGCATTTAAATTAATTAGCCATGTTTCATCTTGTGTCTTTGAATGTTGATGATAATTTAGGTAAACATGCGATTCGTTCTTTTTATCGGCGATGATCAATTCATAGGTTTGATGAGTGAATCTAGGTATGGACAACTCACGGGTGAAACTTTCTAGATTAATATCTCGCCATTCTGTTTGTTCTTGTAGCAATCTATTTTCTTGATAATCACTTGGCAAAGTCACTTCCTTATTTATTGATAAAATGCTACCATCACTTCGCGTATTTACTTTTAGGCTGGCATCATGAATAGGAATATCATGATATAAAATTTGAAATGTATAGTGTTTGCTATGCTTGGTATTCTTTTCAAATATTGGTTCTAATTGAATGTGGTTTTTTGCTAATTCCGTGAATTTACTTTTTAAAAATTCAATCTGACTATCAACTTGTTGCGGAAATTTATCTTTTGGAAAGAATAGGTTTTGAGCTAATAAGTTATAGCTATTTGCTAGCACTACAATCAACAGAAAGAGGTATTTAGTTTTTTTCATCTTGCTTTTCTTTTTTAGTTTCGGCATTTATTTTCTCTTGCTGCTTTATTGCTAAGGCTTGTAAAAGCATATATTCATCATCACTTAAATCGTACTCATTTAAATCTACATCAGGGTTGATGACCAAAAAAGTATCACTTACTAATTTTAAGTGTGCAGGTAAGGCAGCTGCCATTACCTCCCCTTCTGTACAACAGTAATAGTTGGCAAGCCATAGCCAAAACTTTAATTGCGAAGGCATAACGATTGGCTCTTTGTCTAGCAATGCCCGAATTGGCTTTACTTCGTATAATTCGGGTTTATTATCATGTAATGTTTTTACAATACCACTATAAATTTTTTTTGCGCCAAATTGAACTTCCACTCGACAGCCTATTTGAATAAAATTTTGCATTTCAATGGGAATTCCGAATGTATAGGTGCGCTCTATAGCAAGTGGCAATATTACATCGGCGTATTTCATATAATTATCAACTTACTTGTATAACGAAGCGACTCACTTAAACGTTAGTAATTTTTGAATTGAAATAATCTTGTTGATATAGTATACCAAATTCCCAAGCTGATTTTGTACCATCTTTGCGAATATAGTCCAAGCATTGTTGCATATATATTTGAGCGAAGGTTTTTAACCCTTCACTATCTTTTTTATCAAATTTTTTAACATCAATAGGTGGTAGGTAAACAGCTCGATTTCTACCTGGTGTAAATTGTAAAAGTTTTGAAGGGTGCAATCGATTTGCTGAATCTATAAAAAGTATGGGCAATACATCAACTTCTTGCATAAGCGCCAACGCAAAACCACCCGCCTGAAAAGGTGAAAGTAAGGAATTAGGTTCGTTTGGGAATGTACCTTCTGGAAAGACAACAATAGATTTTCCTTCATCTAATTCTTTTTTCATTTTACGTAAACTGTTGGCTCGAGCCGTCATAGAACTTCTGTCAACGGTAACTACTACTGTTTTATAAATTATGCCATAAATAGGTGTTTTCTCAATTTCAATTTTTCCGAGCGTTTTAAATATTTGACCAATTGATGTGTAAATGATGGCAGCATCTATAAACGATTGGTGGTTGGGCGTAATCAAATAGCTTTTACTTTTATCAATTTTTGTTCGGTTGTAATTGATAGTAAGCACTCCCATGCAGAAGAACCAAATATTGCTTATGATTTTCATCAACCAAAACATACCATAGTCTTTTATCTTTGTTGGGAATAAAAGTAAAAGCAAGGTAATAGGAAAGGAGAGTAAAATTAATGAAACAAATAGCACTGTTACATAAATAAAATAGGGTATATGCAATATGTTTTTTAGCATTAATTTTTTATATACTAAACAGAATATTTTAAAATTACAATTACCAAGATTAAATTAATGTAATTCAATTTCATTTACATCAACTACTTTTTGTTCGCCAGTCATAAAGTTTTTAATACTAATTTTTCCTTCCTTTAATTCATCTTCTCCTATCATGCCAATATAATTCACTTGCCTTTTATTTGCATATTTCAATTGTTTATCAAATTTAATAGCTTCTGGGTATAACTCGCATGAAATATTTTTAGCTCGCAATTGTTGCAATACCTTTTTATTCATCGTTTCGTATTCCATTCCAAAATTTACTAACATCACTTGCAAAGAATTATGTGTGTTACTAGGAAATAAATTCAGTTCTTCAAGTGCATCATAAATTCTATCAACTCCAAATGAAATACCAACTCCTGCGATATCTTTAACACCAAATAATCCTGTCAAATCGTCGTATCTACCACCACCACCAATGCTTCCTAGTTGAATACCTTCTGGCTTTACTTCAATGATAGAGCCCGTATAGTAGTTTAAGCCGCGTGCCAAGCTCACATCTATATATATATAATCGCAATTATCGCAAACATATGTCAATTCGGCAATACCTGCTAAGCCTATAGCATGATGTTCAAACATATGTTGCAATGCACTTAATATTTCTTGGTTCGATAAGTCCTCTTTTGCAATAGTGAGATATTCATTTATTTTTTCAATACCCTTCTCATCTATGCCACGTTGCTTGAGTTCTTCATTAACTTTTTCAATTCCTATTTTATCTAGTTTGTCGATGGCGACAGTAATATTTGTCAAGTCGTTTTCATTGCCACACATTGAGGCAAGTGCCGTAAGAATTTTGCGATTATTCAAACATATTTTTACAGGTAAGTTTAATTGCTCGAATACATCTTTATAGATTTCAATTAATTCTACTTCATTCCAAATTGATTTACTGCCAACAATATCCGCATCACATTGGGTAAATTCTCTATATCTGCCTTTTTGTGGTCGGTCAGCGCGCCACACAGGCTGTATTTGATATCGCTTAAATGGCATGTTGAGTTGGGCATGGTTCATCGCAACATAGCGTGCGAAGGGTATGGTTAAATCATATTTCAACGCTCGTTCAGTGAGTCCTTTGGCATTTTTCCCATTTAATATTTGTTCGAAATCGATACGAGCTTGTTCATGTTTTTCATTTCGCTCCAAGCCATTATTAATAATTTTAAAAATGAGCTTATCGCCTTCATCACCATATTTACCCATGAGGGTTTCCAAATGTTCAAATGCAGGTGTTTCTATAGGTTGAAAACCAAAGAGTTCAAATTGTTTTTGAATAATTTGTAAAATATATTGTCGCTTTCGTACAACCTCTGGGCTAAAATCTCTTGTTCCTTGCGGTAATGAAGGTTTCATCGCTTTTTTCGTGTTTTTGACAAAAATAATGAAATCGAGGTTAATGAGTTTGTTATATATTTACACCTTATATTTTTTCATGAAGCATTTAGTCGTAGTTGCAATTTTTCTGATATTTTCATTACAAGTTATAGCGCAAGAAACAGGTACCTTAAAGGGATTTATTTATGATAAATCAAATGGAGAGGCACTTATAGGTGCTACTGTTGGATTACAAGGCACTAAGAAAGGAGCGCAAACTAATATCAGTGGTTTTTTTACAATTCCTAAATTGGAAGAAGGTTCTTATACCATGATTGTCACTTCTGTTGGGTATGATAAATATGAAACCCAAGTAAAAATCGAAGCCGGGGAAATCATAAGTGTAAAAGTGAATCTCGATAAAAAAGCAAGGGAGTTAAAAACAGTGAGTGTTTCCGCTAAGAAGGAAGAAAAAATTTATGAAACGAAAGTGGGGCTCAATCGTATCACTCCTAAAGAATTGAAGCTTATGCCAAGCGTGGGAGGAGAGGCGGATATTGCACAGTTTTTACAAGTTATGCCAGGTGTAATTTCTACAGGTGATCAAGGCGGACAATTATACATTCGCGGAGGGTCACCAATTCAGAATAAAATTTTGTTAGATGGAATGACAATTTATAATCCATTTCACTCAATAGGATTATATTCTGTATTTGAAACAGATGCTATTCGAAATGCAGATGTACAAAGCGGAGGCTTTGGTGCAGAGTATGGGGATAGAACTTCTGCGATTGTGAATGTAACCACGAAAGATGGCAATAAGAAAAGACACAGTGGCAAATTGGGCATTAATCCTATTCTTGCCAAAGTGTTTTTAGAAGGACCACTTTTAAGAGAAAGAGGAGATAGTTCTACTTCTATTACCTATGTGGGTTCAATCAAACGAAGTTATTTGGAATCTACCTCCAATGCCTTATACGGTGGATTGGGAGAGCCTTACAAAACAAAATTGCCATATACATTTACAGATTTGTATGGTAAGGTGAATATAAGCTCGAATTCAGGAAGTAAGTTTAATGTATTCGGATATTCATTTAATGACCGAGTAAATTATACGGGCATTTCTGACTTGAATTGGAAGAGTTATGGGGCAGGCACAAACTTTGCCATTACGCCAGGCAATTCTGCATCTTTAGTTTCTGGAGGCTTTTATTATTCGGATTATCAAATAACCTTATCAGAAGCTGACAATCGCCCACGATCCAGTGGTATTGGTGGGTTTGAGGCAAATGTCAAAGTAACTTCTTATTTGGAAAATCATAGCGAAATAAATTATGGTTTAGAGTTTGTTGGTTTCAGAACTTCTTATGAGTACAAAAATTTCGTGGGTATTTTACAAACTCAAAATGACTATACAACACAATTAGGAGGGTTTGTGAAGTATAAGAAAAATTTCGGGGCTAAATTTATTTTTGAACCGGGCTTACGTCTGCAATATTATGCGTCCTTGCCTGTAGCTCGTTTGGAACCTCGTGTGGCCATGAAGTATAATGCAACCAAGAACCTGCGTTTTAAAGCTTCTGCTGGTTTATATTCACAGAATATTATATCCT
The DNA here is from genome assembly GCA_044234005.1 of Chitinophagaceae bacterium. Taxonomy (GTDB): domain Bacteria; phylum Bacteroidota; class Bacteroidia; order Chitinophagales; family Chitinophagaceae; genus OLB11. The sequence continues at coordinate 38,865 of JBIIJE010000009.1, forward strand.
CAAAATCGGATAGAGATATAGTCAATTTCTTCACCGGATTTTTAACAGCACCTGATTATGCCTTAAATGGTATTGACGGTCAAGAAACAAATAATAATATACAGAAAGCAAGTCATATCATTGGAGGGATAGAGATTGATGTTAAAAATGTAGAGTTTACCATTGAACCTTGGTTTAAATCATTTGATCAATTAATCGAAATTAATCGTTATAAATTATTTGCAGAACAACCAGATTTCATTATTGAGAAAGGAAAAGCATATGGATTAGATTTGACAGCCAAGTACAGCAAGGGGAGATATTATTTGTGGGGCGTTTACTCATATGGTTATGTGGATAGAAATGATGGCTTTCAAACTTACCCAACACCTTTTGACAGAAGACACAATGTAAATATAGTTGCATCTTATACGGCAGGTAAAAAATCGGATTGGGAATTTTCAGCTAGATTTAATTATGGCTCGGCATTTCCATTTACACAAACGCAAGCCTTCATTGAAAACGCAAATTTTAATAGTGGAATTGGTACAAATTATTTATCTCAGAACGGGACATTTACCACTGTATATGCTGATAAAATCAATGGCGGCCGCTTGTCGGATTATCACCGTTTAGATTTATCCGCTAAGAAAAGATTCCCAACAGGTTTGAACTCCTTTCTCGAGGTTTCCGCAAGTGTAAGTAATGCCTATGACCGACAAAATATTTTTTATATCGATCGTATCAGAAATACAAAGGAGTACCAATTGCCAATTTTTCCAACGGCAGGGGTTTCATGGAATTTTTAATTTTACATTTTAATCTTGTAGTATGTTAAGAAAGTTTATTGCCGCATCGTTGTGCCTATTTGCTTTTTACACATCTGAAGCGCAACAGACATGGCGTTATACAGAGCAATTAGCATGTATAAAAGATGCAGATATATTTTATCGTCAAGGTTTATATAGCCGCTCACTATTAAGTTTGCAAAAGCGAGATGTGTCTAATTCTAATCATTTTCGATTGACAGATTTTGATTATGCCAGCGTTCAATGGTTGGAATTGTTGAATAAGATTCATTTAAAGCAAGATCAAGTAATTGATAGTGCAATTCATTTTTTAGCATCAACACCTTATGAAGATATTAAGCAATTAGGTTCATATCAACTTGGTATGTATTTATTTCAGCTTGGAAATTACGAACCATCGATAGCGTTATTGGAAAAATCGAATATACTTTATTTAAGCAACCGCGAAATTTCTGGACGGAATTTCGCCTTGGCGTACGCGTACTTAGTGAGTAATAAAATTGAGAAAGTAGAGCCTTTATTAGTAAGTGTAAAAGATATATTAGGAGAGTTTCATACCCCAGGTAATTATTACCATGGTATGTTATCGTATTATCAAGGTAATTATGATGAAGCAAGAAAAAGTTTTAAAGTAGTAGCTGAAGTTCCGCAGTACTCGAGCCTTGTACCATTTTATCTGGTGGAGATGGATTATTTACAAGGTAATACCGACAAGGCATTAAAAGATGGAACAAACATACTTTCATCAAATAAGCCAATTGAGTTTCAAGCAGAATTGAATCAGCTTATTGGCCATATTTATTTAGAAAAGCATGAGTATATTTTGGCTGAAAAGTATTTGCAAGCATGCATACAACTTAGTGAACTAAATGATGCCAATGCATACTATAAATTAGCAGAAGCATATATGCAGCAAGCAAAAATTGCAGAAGCGATTCAAGAATTGGAAAAGGGTATGCGTTTGCAAAATGTGGTGGAACCTTTTGCATATTATCAATTAGGTAATTTGTATCTGATGAAAGAAGAAAAACTGAAGGCGAGTGAAAATTTTAAGAAATATCAAGATATAAATGTAAGTGGACTTTTTAAAGAAGAAGTATCTTTTTGTCTTGCTAAGCTTGCAGTTGAAAGAAATGATGTGGACCCAGCAATCAAACAGTTGAATGATTTTTTAATCGAATATCCTGCCTCAAGTTTGGCGAAAGAAGCCTATGATTTGTTATTCTTTATAACCATTAAGAATAATAGAAGTGATGAGGCTTTGCAAGTTGTCAAAAAATCGAATGACAGAGATTTGAAGTATAAGCATCAAAATTTTTATATAAATAGAGCAAAGGTAAATTTATTGGCAAATAAATCTAAGGAAGCGATTCGCGATATTAATTTAAGTTTGAAGCAACCTATCGATGAAGCTTTATCTTCAGAATCACAATATTGGTTAGCAGAAGCAAATTTTAGGGAGCAAAATTATAAAGATGCGATTTTAAATGCAGATAATTTTCTAGATGCAAGCAGTGAATTGAACGAGGAGCGATTGAATATGCAATTGTTGAAAGCCCATGCTTATCTGGCTTTGCAGGACAGTATTAAATTTTCTGAAACGATAAGTTTCATTGAGATGAGTAATTCAAGTGATTCTTCAAAAGTATTTTACACACCTAAAGCAGCATTGATACCTGCTGATGTTGAGGCTGTGATCATACAATCTCCAATTTTTATTTATCAAATTCCCACGAAAGCTGCTTCCATTACATATAGTGCGGTACCACTGAAGCCGCTGTCGTTAAAAAGTTTGCAGCACTCGATAAAATTTTCAAATCATCTCAAATTAGGCTTAGGCAATCTAAATGGTAGAATCGTGGACGCAGGCTTGGATATTTCAGATATATTACATTTTCCAACAAAAGTATTTTATTCGCATATTTCACAAAGAGGTGCCATCCGAAATCAACAAGCTTCACAATCACAATTTACGTTGATGAGTAAACATCTAACCAAATATGTAGATGTGATGCCAAAATTTGAAATCAATCGACGAAAAGTTAATTACTATGGCTATGATCGAACTAACTATAACTTTGATAATAAAGATTTGAAACAAGTATTTACAGATATACATGTGCATACTGATGTTAATTTAAAAATTAATTCTTCCTATCGATTCAGCCGCGATGCAAAAGTTGGATTAGGAATTTTCACAGACAGATATAAAGCTTTAGAGCCTTATTTTCATGTTTCTGCGCCACTTACGAAACAAATTAATGAGACGGTATTAGTAGGCTTAGGGCTGCAAGCAGAAGCAAGTGTTTTAAGGATTGCCAACAGTACAACACAACGCACATCCATTATTAGCTTTCAGCCTTTCTGGCGCAAGCAATTTCAACAAAGTGTTTTACAAATTGGCTTATACCCAACACTCGCTAAAGAAACCACTTTATTACCGAATGCAAGTTATGTAACTCATTTACCTCGCACGAATACGCAAATTGAGTTGGGTGTTCAATCATGGATACACGCAAATTCTTTCCGAGAAATGAGCCGAGTGAACCCATTTATGTTTAATGATTATAACATAAGGCAAACAAGACATGCAGAATTATATACGCAAGCAACGGGCAATTTGATGTCGAATTTAACGGGTCAATTTAGGGTAGGCTATGATAATGTCAATAATTTGCCTCTATTTATCAACGATACAGCAAGTGATTTCAAGCAGTTTAGAGTATTATATGATCAAAGAGCTCGTTTATTAAAATTTGCCGCTAATCTTGAATATACACTTCATGCGAATTATTTAGTTGGCACCCGATTACAGTACAATCCAGTTTTGCAATTAAAAACTTATGAACGAGCTTGGGGTTATTTGCCTCTTGTTTGGGATATTTACGGACAAATAAAGCTCCCTCGAGAAGCTATGTTGCGGGTAAATTTCATGTATAGATCAGGTGTTCAAGCTATTCAACTCAGTAATAATGTATTATCGCAGGGTCGTTTGGGTAGTATCTTCGATGCGAATTTATCGGTGAATATGCCGCTTGCAACCAGATGGCATTTGCAATTGGAGCTTAATAATATATTGGGAATCAGGTATCAACGTTGGTATGGGTATGATAATTTTCATCGAAATGCTATGATTTCGGTGACTCATTTATTTAATAAACCTAAATTCATAACTAATAATTTTTTCAACTAACTAAAGCAAGCTAATTTTGGCAAATACGAAACAACAGCGCAACGAAGATGGATATTGGAAAATATATAGGTAAATTTTTATTAAAGCATAAATATTGCAGCCTTTCAGGCTTGGGAGTTTTTGATTTAAAAAAAATTGGTTCACAAGTAAATGCAAGTAACAGTGAAGTAAGTGCACCAAGTTATCTAATCACATTTAATCCAGTAGGCAGTATTGATGATTCGTTTGCTTCGTTCGTTGCTAATTTTGAAAATGTAAGTATTAGCAATGCTTCTAACAATATCAAAGAGTATTGTTTTATGGTAAAGGAAGAAGTTGCCAGAACAGGAAAATTTGAAATTGATAGTTTAGGCAAGCTAAGTATGCAAGGTGGTAAAATGATTTTTCAACAGTCATCTAATTTAGATTTAGGATATGAGCCTGTTGTAGTAACACAGATTGAGGTGAAGCCAAGCATCCAAGCTTTTGAAGGTGAAGCTCCCAAAAAAGAAGATTATAGCTACCCTCCATCGCGTCCATACCGAACAGGTAATGCCAACTGGATGAAGATGCTTGTACCTTTATTACTAGTATTAGGCTTGCTTACCTTAGCATTTTTTGCCTATAAATATTTTACCCAAAATCAGCAAGATGAGCCTTTGCAAAATACGAATGAAATGGCTCAAGTAGATACCATGTCGCAAGCACAAACACAAACCCTAGATACTACTACGATAAGTACTGACACGTTATCCAATGCTAATCAAGATAGTGCAGCCACTCAAGTAACAAATACCGATAGTGCAAATAACAATATTGCAGCCGCTAAACCTGTGAATAATGGCACGCTATATTCAGTAGCAATTTTGACTTTCGATAATGAAGCTATTGCCATCAAGAAATCTGATAAGTTAAAAAGCTATGGCAACAATACATCTGTAGTAAACCGTGATGGCAAGTTTATCGTAGTAAATTCAGCGGCACATCCTTTCAATGATACAACAAGATTAGTTGATTCATTGCGAAAAATGTTTAATCCTAAGGGCCCTGTATATATTTTAAAGTAGATTTAAACTCATTCATTCCTCATCTCTAATGATAATCATCTTTCATAGTATTGTAAGGTAATTTGATTGACTTCTTACAAAATCAAATAACTATCATTCAAAATCTTCATTGTTTTATGAAGCTTGGATAATTTTTAACTGCAAAATCTGGGTTTATTATAAAATTCAACTAAGAGATCAAGCGTGCTTCAAGTTCACCCATTTCGCCTCTGCCTAATCTTAATTTTGTTTCATGCATTTGTTCTTGTGTTGTCATGACAAAGGGTCCTTCATAGACAATCGGCTCATTGTGTGGTTCGCCAGTAGCAAACATAAACTCTGTTTTTTCGAAACAAAATATTTCGACTTGAAGGGTTTCTGGTTTGAAGTGAATTAATTTTTTACCTTCGATTGTTTCTTCATTAACTTTTATTTTTCCTGACATCAGATACATGAAAGACATTTTTTTACAAGGTAGTTTTAAGGTAGCTTCATGAGGATTCAATTGAATATGAAGTAATGTAGTAGCCGTAAGTAAGTTAAACCTCGAATTCATATATTGATAAGAGCCTTGTAAAATTCGTATCATCACATTTGGATGTTGATAGTAACCGATATCATTTTTACTCGCATGGAAAGATTTAGGCGCAACCAATCTATCCTTATCGGCATGATTAATCCAAATTTGAAATCCATGACAATCAACACCATTTACTTGTGGTACTTCATCATGCTTCACACCACTTCCTGCTTGAGTTACATGCAATCCTCCAGGTTCTATAATGCTGTTATCGCCAAGACTATCTCTATTGATGAAAGAACCTTCGCTATCAGGAAGTATGTATGTCATAACCGAGACTCCTGCATGTGGGTGTGGCCCAAAAACAGGTTTTGACATATGAAATTCCGTAAAAACTAAGAATGGTTCTATTTGAATATCCCCATGATGAATATCTATGGTTCTAAAGCCTGAGGTATTTTCTTTAAATTTTAATTCTGTAATCGATGAAATAGTTTTTTGCATATTTTTTTTAATGGTCGTCGAAGTTAGCTTGCGATAACGTGCTTATCTAATTTAATACCATCTATAATTATTATATAACCATTGGGCTTTTAGAAATAGCAGATTGTGTTATCTAATGCGAAAATTGATGATCTAGAAAATTATTATTTTCGGTATAATTTTTTGGATGCAGCGTAAAATTTTGAGCTCGTTCATAGCTGATTTGGATAAAATTTTTTAAAGGTTGCGATATGAGTTTTTGTTGTAAAATAATTAGAGAAAGTTCCTTCCGTTATAGTGAATTTATGCCGCGATATTGTCAAGCATGAATTCGACCTCGTAATTCAAATTAGAATCAAACTTCTTTGCTCAATGATTATCCATTAAACTACCTTAAAGTGGTAAATGAACATAGATGACATCAATATAGTACCTATTTTTTTCAAAGCATTGTATCAAGTAAAAGTTTTAATGTAGGATACGGCCTAAGATTTGAGGTATATAAAAAATATTGAAATCGGAGCTTAACTTTTATCCACTGTTTGAGCACATACGACTTTAGTGATGGAGCTAGTATCTTCATGTGCGAGTTTGGATAAAAGTGGCGTAGATGAAATTATTTTTATGCTGAAAATCTTCAGCCTTGTCTCGTCACTAGTGACGAGATTGCTCAACTTTTGCGTCAAGGTCTCGTCACAAGTGACGAGATGGAAAAGAAAAAAGGTAACTTTACGGATAATCATACATTGCTCTGACTTGCAGAATTTCGACACTTGACTATTAAAATCATTAATGTAAAACATTAGTATATTAAGTAATTTTCAAATTAGTAAAAAAATAATGTTTATATAATACAAAAGTGGTAGCTGAAATTGAAAATTTGAACTTAATTTTGCCGCTAAATTCAACCAATATACAAATTAACCACATCAAAATTTACCGATCTTGATGATAAAAATCAAAACAAAAATTTAATTACTTCCCTTCATCCATATATTTCAGAGATATACATATAGTAAAACTTTTTAATAATTAAATTCATATCAAATGAAACAAAAATCAACAAACACAATTTGGCGACTCAAGTCGCTAGCGTATCGTGCGGGCATGCTCTGTACTTTACTCTCTTGTGGCTTGCTATCACAAGCCCAGCCTGTGCTTTCGAGCGAACCTTTTTCTCCCCCATCGGTTGAGGCGAGAGTAAGAAATGGTTTAAACGCCTCAGAAGCCCAACTTTTCACACCATCGAGTCCAGGTGGTATCACACTAAATCCAGCAGGTAATCCAGTATGGAATGCAGGTGGTAATTCTTACGGAACTACATTTTATAACTTCAAATTAGTTTACAATTCATGTAGCGGAACCGTATATGATTCTATCGACTTTAACAATGATGGTGATTTCATGGATGCTAATGAATCAGTTAGTTCTGTGAATCCAACGCTTGTTAATAACGGTTTTATGTACGTGCAGTTGTTTATGCAAGGTAATACAAGTGGTTCACATGTTCAGTTAAATAACTTTACTGTGAATGGAACTAATTTCGGATCGTTTGCAACAACAAATTCAGCTTCAACGCTAACGAAGGTGTATGAAGATGCTGGTGGAATTTTTGGTGATATAGAGGTTACTGGTACATTCACTTTTACTTCTAATAGTGGGTTACAAGCAATTCCTAATTTAAGAGTTTCGTTTGCTGAAAGCATGAACACATTAGTATTCCCAGTACAAGCTTGTGATACTTACACATGGCCTGTAAATGGACAAACTTATACTTCATCTACAACAGTTACGGTTCCTTTTGGTTGTTTAAACAAGCAATTAAATTTAACAGTGATTCCAAGTTCAAATGATACTACGTTCATTTCCACTTGCGATCAATACCAATGGAATGGTAATTTTTACACAACTTCAGGTATCTACATTGGAACTACAAATGACTGTGTAACGGAAATCTTGGATTTAACAATAATTCCTACGGCTCCTTATCCAACACTTGCTTGTTATGAGACAGCAACTTTTAATCAAACTACATGTTCATGGGATGTAACAGGTACTCAACCTGCACAACCAACATTAGCTTGTTATGAGACAGCATCATTCAATACAACTACATGTTCATGGGATGTAACAGGTACACAACCTACACAACCAACATTGGCTTGTTATGAGACAGCGTCATTCAATACAACTACA
>JBIIJE010000106.1:0-8699 GCA_044234005.1 Chitinophagaceae bacterium
TCTTGGTGAGACAGGAAAGCGGTAAATTTAAAGTTCAGTTCTTCGTAAGAAGTTCAGTATTTAAAATCCCTGTCTGTGTATTGCTGAAAACCGTTGTGAGAGATTTGCGAACCATATGAACCATACCATCTACAACGATATCGAAAAAAATGCCATTCGCTTTTCTAACTTTAAAAAGCTTGAAACAGCGTGCCCATTTTCGGGTTTAGGGGTGAAATACGTGGCATCCGGTGAAGAAATTTATTACGCAAACGATAATAAATATAAAGTAAAAGTTGGAGAATATATTATCGGAAATGAATTCACCAAATCCATTGTTCAGATTGACAAAAACGAGGCGGTGCAAGGCTTGTGTATTGACATTTCATCTGAGATTATTTCTGAAGTTGCTGAATTTCATGATGTCAATGGAACGGAATTGAAAGAATTTTTGCTCTCCGACCAGTTTTTTGTTAATCGATACAATGTAAAGAATACCAGTTTGGGGTATTCACTAAACCAAATCAATCAAAAGATAAATGCAGGAACATTTACGAATGATTTACAGCAGAACGATTTATTTTATAGTCTTGCGGAATCAATTATTGCAGATCAACGCTTTATTTTTGACCATCTGTCTAAACTTGATTTCAAAAAGAATGTCACAAACGAAGAATTATTTAGGGCAGTGTTCCAAGCAAAATCGTTTATTGATGAACATATAACAGATAATCTATCCTTGGAAAAAATTGCACTTCATATAGGAATCTCGAAGTATCATTTCATTCGTATATTTAAATCTGTTTTTGGCATTTCTCCGTATCAATATCAAAAGCGCAAACGGCTAGACTTCGCCAAATTAGATCTAATGGGAGACACTGAAATTCTTACAACAGCCATTCGCTATGGGTTCTCGGATGCTCCAACTTTTACGAAAGCATTCAAGCAGCAATTTGGACAAACTCCTGGTTCATTAAAAAATAGCAATTTTTGACAATCCAATTTTAATCAAACAATAGTCCTTTGCTGGAAAATAGTTTTTATGCTTCGTCTTATTCCACTTCTATTTTGTGCTTTAAGCTCACTCCATTCATGGGCTCAACTTCAGCGAAAACCGCTATTGGGTGCTCAAATTGAATATGTTTCAGAAACGGATAAAACAGGCTGCAGAGTGGTACAAGTTGTTCGTGGAACAAGTGTTGAATTGAAGTTGCAGGAAAATGACATCATAATCAAAATTGGCAATCAAAGTTTTAGTTCCGCGGAGGATTTCATCAATCAATTTATGTCCTATCAGCCTGGAAAAGATGTTCACCTTTCCGTACTTCGCGGTAAAAAGAAACTAAACTTGGTAGCGAAAGTGGTCGCTCGTCCTTTTGAAACGGATGATAATGCCACAGTTATATACGATGAAGCGAATTACAAGGGCGGACAACTACGTGTCATCATCAATAAACCCTTCAAGGAGAATAAAATGCCTGCGATGCTTTTCATTCCGGGATATACGTGCAGCAGCATTGATGAACTGTCCAGCAATCATCCTTACAAACGAATAGTGGATGCCTATGTGGATGCCGGTTACGTAACACTTCGCATCGAAAAAAGTGGTTTGGGAGATAGTAAAAACACGCCACCTTGTGAGTCGTGTGATTTGTTGGATGAAATTGAAAATTTCGAGGTGGGTTTGAAAAAATTGAAGTCCTTACCCTACGTCGATACCAACCAAGTTATCATCGTTGGTCATTCCATGGGTGGAATTATTGCTCCCGCTATTAGTGCTAAACATCAAGTAGCTGGGGTTGTGGTGTATGGAACAACTGCAAAATCCTGGTTTGAATATCAGATTGAAATGTATCGGGTACAAAATGCCCTAGCAGGTATGAATCCAATCGAAGTGGAGCAATCTGTGATCGAGCAATACGATTTGAATTACCGATACTTTGTCAAAAAGGAAAGACTCGAGGATATTGCCCAAGATCCCAAAGCAGATAGTGTTTTACGAATAAGTTGGGAATATGATGGAAATGGTAAAATTTACTCTCGAAATGCCGAATACTGGCGCCAAATTCAAGATTACCCGCACTTGGAAAACTGGAAAAACACCAAAGCAAAAGTACTAGTTCAATTCGGTGAATCCGATTTCCAGGCCTTTTCAAAGGCAGATCACGAGCAAATTGTGAACACCGTAAATTATTTTCATCCGGGAAATGCGACCTTAAAAACATACCAGCAAACCGATCATTTTTTTGCCAAGTCGGGAACCATGCAAGAAGCCTACAATAAATTCGCAAACGGTCAAATTCAACTTCTATTTGATGAGTACAATAACGAGGTAGGTTTATCTGCTGTGAAATGGAGCATTGAAATACTTTCCCAAAAGGATGAGGTTGAAATTCCCAAAAAAGGTTGGAAAAAATTGAACACCGAACGCTACCCCGGTAAACAGGATGATATAACGTTTATCAACGAACAAGTAGGTTGGTATGTAAACGGATACGGAAGCATTTATAACACGAAAAAAGGTGGTGAAACTTGGGAGAAACAATTGGAAAAGAAAGGAACCTTTTTCCGCTGCGTTGCTTTTGTGGATAGTTTAATTGGTTTTGCAGGAACAGTAGGCACCGACTATTTTCCAAACGTCACGGATACTATTCCATTGTATGGAACGAAGGATGGGGGAAAAACATGGCAACCTGTTTCATATACTGGACCTTATGTGAAAGGATTATGTGCAATAGATATCGTCAAAGAGCAATACATCAATCACGGAAAAACAGATTATAAAATTCACATTTATGCAGTTGGACGTGTTGGAAGTCCTGCGAATATTTTGGTGTCTCATGATGGGGGGGTAACTTGGACATCAAAGAGTATGGATAAAGAATGTAAAATGCTCTTTGACATCAAAATGTTCGACAAGAACAACGGAGTCGTCTGCGCGGCTTCGGATGAAGACATTGAAAAATCAAACGCACTTATCCTAAAAACCAGTGATGGTGGTAAGACATGGAAAAAGGTTTACCAATCAAAACGACCTTTCGAGACGACTTGGAAGGCATCTTTTCCAACAGAAAAAACAGGCTACGTAACCATTCAATCCTACAATCCTGACACTAATGTAAAACAACAACGGGTTGCAAAAACAACAGATGGCGGAATTACGTGGCAGGAAATCAATTTAGTAGAAGATGCGAATGCCCGTGAATTTGGAATTGGTTTCATTGATGAAAACCACGGTTTTGTAGGCACAATGAACAGTGGATATGAAACCAAGAATGGTGGAAAAAACTGGGTTTCTTTGAATATGGGTATGGCTTGCAATAAAATCCGAATTTACAAAGATCCCAATGGGAAAGTATACGGCTATGCCATCGGTGTGGATGTATTGAAGGGAAATTTTTAAACTGATTATCTTTGTGTTTCATTAAAAAATAATACCAATAACCTACTTAACTGTCTCGCGAAAAATATTATAAACATGAAACAATTAATCTTGGATTTTCAAATCTTATTCAATAACCACTGGAAAATGATTTCAATTATTGTCACTTCAGTTTATCTTTAGTACTCTAATCCGGATATAAAACAAGGAGTTACGGATGGATAGTTAGGGAAGTAGCTGAGGCAATGTCGATTCAGTAGTTAAATTAAGCTTTATGCTTCTATCAGCGTTTACGCTTGTTTGATAGTGAATTGCTTCTAATTCGCTCTTCTTGCAGCTGCAAAATGTTAGGCACAAGCATTAAAAAGATATAAACATTGGAAACTTTAAGAATATATTTCAACAATTTTCTTCAATTTGACAACCAAGAGTGGAAAGACTTTGAAAATTGTTTAACAAAGGTAAAAATTACCAATAACGAACGAATCCTTAAACAAGGCGAGCATAGCAAATTTATTGCTTTTATAACCGAAGAGAGTTTCAGATTTTATTATGAAAAAGAAGGTGAGGAAAAAATCACTGCCTTTTTTTGAAGGTGATTTTGTAACAAATTACAGGAGTTATTTGACTGGTAAGGGTTCAGACCATTATATTGAAGCAATGTAAGATTCAGTTATTTTGGGGTAAGATTTTATTAGCAACATTGGCATAAACGACAAATGTCAGTGACTTACACGTACTGCGCAAAAATGGGGGTAAAAGTGCTAATTGCTTTTACTGCGTCCTTGATTGAACCGTCGTAATCCATTTTTACGAAAAGTTCAACTACAAGTATTTCAAAAAAAGTTGGTGATAATTCAACAACACTATTGAGCAGTTCTGATGCTAACGATTTTCTAATTCGTTGAAATGCCTTGTCGAGATTTTTTTCTGGTATTTCTTCGTTTGTCTCCAAGTTTATAATTTCTTCTTCAGTTTCGTTGTCGTAGCTTGAAGTGTTTTGAAACTCTAAAAATGCTGTGAATTGTATTGAAAATTTTGTGTATACTCGGTCAGGGTTTTTCTTTAATATGTCAAGGCTGGTTTGCATAATAACAAAAGGTGCTCGTTTAGTAGAATCGAGCAGACCAGCATATTCTTAATATGTTTTGCCCAAACAACTCCGTTGTCAAAAATTGCTTGGTTGCCACTTGTCAAAAATTACTTTCTTTCTTCATCTGTAAATTGAAATACGATCGCCAAATTTTCGTTTAGGTCTTTATATTTATGTTCTTGTTTGACCGAAGCAAGTTTGAGTAACGGAAGCATTAACTATTGATAGTCTGGTATCATATTCTGTATTTTATCTAGTTATCTTAGTGCAATTATATCTATTTTCATGTATGGATAGTAAGGCAAAGTAGAAAGCTTTTTGTCTGCATCGGCTTTGTCATTAGCCATTATTACTAAATAAATACCAGCAATTTCACCTTTTATGTATGAGGCTAAAAGAGTTCCATTATTTTCCCATTCCTTTATTATTTCTTGCTCTCTCGGTAGTAATTTAATTCTCGTTTCATCGTCAATACCTTGTAAAAGGATGTCAATCATAAATTTTTTCATTGTTTGTCATTTTGTTTGCATACTCTAATCGGTTTTCTGCTTGCCCCGTTATATTAGTTGTAAAAGATAAGTTTCTAAGTAGCAGTTCTAATTTTATGTGTCATCTTTTAGGATGCCCTATAATGTGCTGAGGCTTCACAGAAGTTTGGCATTGGCGAACGATATTTTTCAATTAACTAAAAGGTTATAAAGAAATCGAAATCTTTCAAATTGGCAAAATGTCTAAATTTAGGCAAGCGGCAGTTTTATGGCGTTTTTAATTGGTTTAAATTATATAAGACTGGATTGTAAATTGCCTTACTTAATCTTATAAATTCAAACGCTGTTTTAGGTAAAGGGATTACTTATTATAGTCTATAATGAAGTTTGTTTTTCTTATGATTTCTAAACCTAAAATCCCGATAAAATTTGGAACAGAGAATGATTTTTTATTATCGCTTGGCAATCTTATTGTTAACTCTTTAAATTCAAAATTTCCAAGGCTCAAATTGGAAATTCTAGCGCTTCTTAGAATAAGGGGGGCATTATTAAGAGATCTTGCTGTGTCATTTTGCTCCGCTATTGGAACAAGTTTAGTACTCAAGCCATTTTCATCAATGAAGGATTGATTTAGCAGGAGGGATAAATCTGCTCCTGTATCAAAAAGTACATCACCAGTAAATTGCTCATTACTCTCCGTTAAAATTTTAATAGGAAACTTTGGAATAGGTATAAAACTACTAAGTTCAAAATTGAACCTTTCATAATCTGACGTTGACGGAGTTTCATCAAAGGAGTGCCATTGCATAATTTTATCATTGAAGTCAACGGACACAATATATCTGCATAGTATGTCATATCCAATGATTCCAACAATATTGAGTGATTCAAATTTGCTTAGGTCAATTACGCTTAAACTGCCACCTTTCTTAAATACATTTATATTGTTAATTGAAAGACTTTTTATTTTTGCATTACTGATTTTTGTTAGCCCTGATGCTGTAATAGCTAATGACTTTTTTAGTTTGGTTTTGATTTTACTTTTGGCTAAAAAAGCTGAATCGATAACTGTCGTTGTAGCACCGGTATCAAATAAAAAATTAGCTGTATCAGTAGTTGATCCGTTTAAAATGGCCTTGATAATAATGAAGTTGCCCTGCAATTCGAATGAAAATCTATTTACAGGATTTGATGAATCCGTTGCACTTGCGGTTAAGGATTCGAAGCTTAACAGAAATGTAATTATTAAAAGAAATATTCTCATTTTTTTAATTATGAATTTCATGAGGGATGATGTACGATTGTTTACTTAATAAACTCAATGTAATCAATTTGAATGGAGAATGGGCCTTCTTTTTTTTCTGTTGTAATGATTCCCATTCGTACAATATTCTTGAGACTTCTATCCTGTATCTTTTTCCCGGTAGGTTCTCCTATCTGATACTCTTTAAAGTCCTTGAAATAAATAATTTTCTCTTCCCAAGTACCTGCTTTAGATGAGTGAAAACTCCCTTTATAGTTGGGTAGCGTCCAATTCTTGTTGTCTTCGAGCGTAAAGGCAAATTTTTGATTAGTAGATTTGAATTTGATTTTGACCCCTTTGAATTCAGATAAATCATATTGACCAAAGGTTGTCTTTACTGAAGAGAACCCGCCAAAGTTATCCAACGAAATATCTCCACTTAAAATCATTTCGTTCTGAGTATAATCAAGTTTGCATTTAGAAACACCGCCCATAATCTTGTCAGATATCATCACCCAGTTATTGATTTGATTTTGTCCATTTCCAAAATCGATAACCGAATCGTCTGTTGTCATAAGATTTAATAATAACCCTAAAAATAGAGTAATAATTGCCTTCATTGTTCTAAAATTTTCTAGGTAAAATTAGCTTAACAAATATTGGTTTGTACATGGTTTGTTAATTTATGTGGTTAATTTAATGATAATCCTTAAAGTATAACGCCAGGTAAACTCAATACTTAGGTGTGCTTGAACTTTGTGCTATAAATTTTAATAGTATGAAATTGACACAATTTTTATTTGAGTAATTCACACAGTTTTCTATTTTATCCTTTATAAGCTTGCCCCTAAAGGTTTACGGTTACAAGTATTTTACGATTTCGAAGCACAAAACCGTCTGCTACCACTGCACATGATAACAAGCATTGTGCTCAATTTAAGCACTGAATCTTCAATTTCTTGTAGGTACTGTTATCCCTTCCCCTTCTTTTAGCATATCAAATTGTTACTTTGTTTAAATGTTTGTCTAACAATGCTGGAAGTAATTTTTTTTCCGCGATAAATGGAATTCCAAAAGTCCTGTTAGCATATTCGTTTTTGATTGTTTTGATGACTTCTATTTCAGCATTTGCACGACTTTTAAGTAAAGGGTCACTAATTCCTGAAAGCATTGATAGACTTTGGTTTATTAACCAAGCGTAAGGTTGAATACTCGCTCTCTTTAAATCGTTTTGTAAGTCTCCGGCTTCACGCATGGGCGTTGTTTCTGGTAAGGAAACTAAAATTATTTTTGATAATGTCTGGTCTTGCAACGACATATACGGAGTTCGTAGTCGACTTGCATTAATGTTGTTTCTCATAATGTCGCGGTGATAGCTACCAGCCGTGTCTAATAACAAAAGAGTATGACCAGTAGGAGCTGTGTCCATAACAACAAATTTTCTTTTTGCCATACTAATGGCTTTAGAGAAGGCGTGAAAAACAGCAACTTCTTCTGTGCAGGGCGATTTTAAATCTTCTAAGATTAGTTTTTTAGCATCTTCGGACTTTCCTTGTCCTTTATGTTCCAATATTTTTTCTGTGTACCGTTTTGTTTCTAATTTGGGGTCAATGCGCTCTACAGTTAATGTTGAAGGCAGTTCACCCAACTGTTCAATAAAATCTTGAATATGTGCAGCGGGGTCAGTGGTTGTTAAAAGTACTTCAAAGCCTTTTTTTGCCAATAACACAGCAATAGCAGAAGCGGCAATAGTTTTGCCAACGCCACCTTTGCCCATTGTCATAATAAGTCCATATTTTTGATTTGCGGAAAGTTCATCAACAAGTTGGTCTATTCCCTTTAATACCTGAATGGATGTTTCTGATTTCAGTAGATTATTTTCGGAAATGGATTTTTGAAGTTCTGTGTTAAATAGTGAACGTAGTTTTACAATTCCCAACACATTGTAAGGCAAAAGAGGAAAAAGATTTAATGGTAAGGTCTTCAAATTGTTTGGAATAGAATTGAGTTGATCATTGCCCATCGCTTCAATTTTTTGAGCAAGCAAGTCATTTTTGTCCATTGCTTTGAAAACGCCGTTGATGTATAATAGTTGATTGCTCATCCCTAGTTCTTTCAATTCATTGCTCGTTCGAGATGCTTCTTTTAATGAAGCTTTATCTGCCCTTGCAACTATATAAAAACTAGTTAATGATGAATCTCTTAGTCTGTTTACTACGGTATGATATCTTTCTTTTCCGCTTTTCAATGCAGAAGTTGGACCCAAACAAGACGCACCATCAGGATTTTCATCTGTGAAACTTGACCAAGCAGCAGGTAGTTCAAGCAGTCGCAAGGTGTGTCCTGTTGGTGCTGTGTCAAAAATGATTATATCAAATATTGTTCCTTCAGTTTCTCCCGATACAAAACGGGAAAATTCATCAAACGATGCAATTTCAGTTGTGCATGCTCCTGAAAGGTCTTCTCGTATTTTATTAATCTCCTCTTTTGAATAAAGTCCTTCTAAAGGCTGAG
>JBIIJE010000131.1:0-6979 GCA_044234005.1 Chitinophagaceae bacterium
GAATTTACAGGGTCAATATTGATAGCAAAAAGTTTGTCAATACCTTTTACTGGATTAATATTTTCATCTACCGGAGTTTCTAATACATCTTTCAAGTTTGATGCGGGGTCAGTGCTTACAAGCAACACAACTTTACCTGAGTCAGCCATTTGTACAGCTGTTGCACAAGCTAGTGAGGTCTTGCCAACACCACCTTTACCAGTGAAGAATAAATATTGGGTTGTTGAATAGGTCATATTTGTGTTATCAGATGTTAAAGTCTTTTAGGATTAAGGTGTTGTCATTACACTTTATGCTACAGGTTTGGCGCTAAAAAAGGGAAGAGAATAGAAAACACATCTGCATAATTTATTCCAAAAGATTAAGATAATGAAAATATTCAGCACTTACCATAGAGTCCTCTTTTTTTTATCTCATGTTAGCGGCAGGTTTTATCATTAGTGGCTATTTATAAAGTTATTAAATTCGGTTTTGCCAGTCAGACTTTCGAATAGAGAGCCGTGTTCACCACCCGTGATTTCAATAAACTGTCTGTTCTGACAACTTGTGCAACTTAGTACATCTTGTTTAAAAGTTGGCCACGAGTACATTTGAATAGGAGCGTCGTTAAGACCTTGAGTAAATAAAATGTCAGACTTGAATCCATTTGTGAAATTAAGCAATGACCTTTGAAAATAGGCATTGGGGTTACTTGTTGTCGTGCCATAGACATTTTTAAGTTTGGTACATACAGCACTTGATTGAACTTGCCCATTTTCCTCTAATTGACATCTATAAACAAGATTTAATGGTCCTGGTGCATTAGCAATAACGCCATTTGTTTCATGCATAGTATTGAGTCTTGTTACCATATAGCCTCCTTGAGAGTGCCCGCCTAAGAATATTTTATTTACAGTTATCCCTAACTCTTGACTTGCTTTATTTTTCAACCATAACAAGGCAGCTTCGCCTTGAACGATATTGTCGCCCAATAATACATTTTCTTGATGATATGCTACACTTACTATCATCATGTCATTTCTATCTAAAATACTCTTGAATTTGTCAAGTGTAGTATTGGCAGCAGTCATAATGCTACTATCATACATAACAGTGCCGTGGAATACCAGTAAGACATCAACTTCATTTAATGAAGGTTTATCAATTACAACATCAACATTAACATTATTATAGGTAACAGACTTTGTTATTCTATAAGCAGTTGGATTAGGCTGTGATGTGGTGTTGTCTTTGGCACACGAATAAAAAAATAATGTGAATAATATCAATAATCTCATAAAACTAAATTTGTAAATATTCTGTTAGATTGTTCTCATCAATAATAGTTTAATCCTCTTGCCTTGCTATTAAGGTTTTCTGACTTTGAGACAGGTGGGAGTTCGAAAGTACAAAAAATTAATCACTTGCAAAAGTCAAAGAATTTTAAACTCCTTAATTAACTGTCAAGTAAAGTTGATAAGTTCACTAAATTAGATAAAGATAAAAAAATTAATTACATCCATGATTTTTTAAATTATTTTATTGTATTTGGCTTATTCAAACGTAATGCTATTTGGGTGACTGGTAATAGTGGCATCAAATTAATTTCATTCACTCCATCCTTACGACCAAGGCAGGCCTTTACTTTCCATTTAATTACTTTGCTGCGGAATTATCTTGCATCGCTGCGGAATCATCTTGCATCAGTTATTCAAATGGCAATTTGGTTTTAGCGATTGATGGATTTAATTTATATGACAGCATGGGGGGATGGAGATACACTTACGCCTAAAGATTTCTAAGATTTTAAAGCGGATTTAGTATTTCTTCTCAACTAAGCATTATACTTCAAATGAAATACCTTAAACATTATTTTATTAATTCAACTTTTAGTGATGCAAGATTTTCGGATTGAATGCTAATGTAAGAGATAATTATAATAACCGAAAATTGGTTGCTGATTCATTGGTTTCTGCAATGCAACAATTTTTAAGTATCTATCAACCAAACAACTTACAAAGCTGTAGTTTAACCGCTAAAGCAAATTTAAAAAATTTAAGCTGCTTCATAATTTCACCCAATCATGCAAAAGATTCTATTCGAATTACTTATACAAACTACATTACAGATTTTGAAATCGAATTAATTGATTTTGTAGGACAAACAATTTGTGAAATAACAAATCAAAATAAGTTAAATGCTCATCATTTTTAAAAAGGTATTTATCTAGTGAAAGAAAATGATAATCAGAAAAATGGGCTTATTTGTAAAATAATAATTGAAAAGTATCCATAATACAAGAAGGAATAACATGAGTTTGGAAAAAAGTGGGACTTTAATATTAGGCTAAACATTTTTACTTTTTTGATCATTTGTAAGTGAACAAACTTTTGTACTTTCGAATCCACGCCTAATTCAAAGCCAAAAAAAGTTAGCGGCAATGTTGAAAATGACGACATAGCAAATAACATACAATTTGTAAAACGAATATGAATAAAGCAATAATTCCTAGACTCTCCTTAATTATCATTGAAGTAATTCTTGGTGTTGACAATATTATTTTCATCAGTAAAGTCCAAATTGTCTATTCAATGAGAATACTATTTTTAATTACGATTGCATTAATTCTTTCAATTAAGACATTAACTGCACAGACTTTTGACCTTGGCAGTTGGAACATTTTGAATTTAAAATATAATTTTAATGAAAAATTAAGTGTTTTTGGTGAATCACAAGTGCGGTCATTAAAATTTTATAGCAACTTTCACTACTACGAATATAAGGGCGGAATTAACTGCAAGTTACATAAAAATCTAATGCTCACTTTGGGTGTTGGAAGTTATCAAACCTATAAAGAAGGTGGAGATTTTGTTTTACCAAAAAATAACGATGAATTTAGACTTTGGCCGCAGGTTATTCTTTTTCAATCAATTGGGAAGCTAAAAATTGAACAGCGGTATCGAACAGAATTTAGGTTTACTAGTAAAGGTTACCGCAATCGCTTTCGTTACCGAGTTGGTATTTCTTACCCATTCGGAAAAGAACGAAATAAATACAAACCCTTTCAATTTAGTGCAAGTAATGAAATATTTTTTACAGACAAGGAACCCTATTTTGAAAGAAACAGAGTCTTAATTGCATTTAACTACAAACCATCAAAAGCGACAACTATTCAGATTGGTTATTTACATCAGTTTGACTACAAAATAAATGATGAGACAGGTCGCGACTTTTTTCAAATAGGATATTTCATAGAATTGTCTCGAAAGACAGCATTTAATATATCTTTTGACACAGATCTCAAAGATAATTAAATGGGGTAAATGAAAAAGATAAATTAATGATTCCCTTCGTTTGACAAGAACGCCAACACCTAACAGGACGGTTTTGCTAAAGTGCCAGTTCAGTGCTCTGCAAAACATTTGTAGTTAAACAAAAATTGTTTCTCTGCAACAACATTTCTGGTGAAAATCGACAACTACTGCAAGTCGTTTAACCGTCATCGGAAACACTGTGGTATGCGCTAATACCATTTTGACATTAATTATATATTATACATTTCGCTTAACGAAAATGGTAAATGCCTATGGATACAAATGTTTAGATTAAATGGAGGAACGAAATTTTATTCTATTATATTTGTCTAATCGGTATAAACTAAAGTTTATCCCTAAATGAATCGAGTTATGAAATTGCTAGGGTATAGTTGAGAAATGAAATCCAAGTTGTTTTACTTGAAAGAATTTATTGTGAGAAATTTTTATGAATTGAAATTTCTGCTTAATAATATTCTATAGCTAACATTGGATTTACGTAAGTGAGGTCCCGAAAATTATCGGGATACTTTTTAGTAGCTTTTGTTCTAAATTTGAAATTTAGTAATTTCTATTCACACCGAATGTAAAGCCAAAAACCGCAGACAACCTGACAACACCTCAAACAAACAATGCTATAAACAGACTCACAAGAGAAATTATGAAAAATAAAGTACTTACCATCTTGACAATTCTGATTTGCTTGTTTTGTGCATTGACAAACCTCTATTGGTATTTTCATCGAGACATTTATCCCGAACTATTCATGAGAATAAATATTACGACTGCTTTCCTTTTCATCTTATTTGGGCTTACGCCAACCATTCAACAACAACTAAAAATATGACAAGAAAGAAAACATTTTCATCTAAACTTTTAAGTAGTTGGAAAAAACTTGGACCTGGTTTAGTGACAGGTGCAAGTGACGATGACCCTTCTGGAATTGCAACTTATTCTCAAGCAGGAGCCGCATTCGGACTTGCAACATTATGGACAGCGATTATTGCTTTTCCACTCATGGCTTCTATTCAGCAGATGTGTGCGAGAATTGGGTTGGTAACCTCACAAGGTTTGACGGGGACACTTAAAAAGTACTACCCAAGACCTATTTTATATCTGATGCTTTTATTTAGTTTTCCTGCCATTGTAATGAATATTGGTGCTGACATTGCAGGAATGGGAGCTGTTGGAAATCTACTATTTCCAGCTATTGATGCTAATTATTTCAGTATTATTTTCACAATTATTCTCCTTGGTTTAATAATCTACCTGCCTTACCAAAAAATTGCATCAGTTCTAAAATACTTATGCATTGTAATGTTGGTTTATTTTATTGTTCCGTTTTTGTATAAACAAGATTTTAGTGAAATTCTGAAAGTAACATTTATTCCAACAATAAAATTTGACAAAGATTTTATCGCCATCATAGTAGGCATACTTGGCACAACCATTTCACCATATCTTTTTTTTTGGCAAGCATCTGTAGAGGTTGAAGAAATGAAAAGCAAAAGGAAAGATTTGATTGTAAATAAAAAGATAATTCATGAGATGAACCAAGATGTAGATTTTGGAATGACAGTGTCAGGATTTGTTATGTATTTTATTATTCTTACTACTGGAACTGTTTTATTTAAAGGCGGTATTCATCAAATTGACACAGTAGAACAAGCGGCAATGGCACTAAAACCATTAGCTGGAAATCTAGCTTATCTGCTTTTTGCAATCGGAGTACTTGGAACAGGACTTATTGCTATTCCAGTATTGAGCGGCTCAATTTCTTACATTATAACCGAAACCTTTGGTTGGGAACAAGGTCTTGACAAAAAATTTCATGAAGCCAAAGCATTTTACATCATCATTGCTATTTCATTAATACTCGGATTATCATTAAACTACATAGGGATTACTCCAATTCAGTCATTGATTTATACAGCCATTCTATATGGACTAACTGCTCCTGTCTTAATTGCAATCATATTACACATTTCAAACAACGAAAAAATAATGGGAGATAATGTGAATGGAAGACTATCAAATATTCTAGGTTTTGCAGCATTAATTATTATGACAGTTGCTGCTGTAGCTTTAATTTACCTGCAATTTTCAGACAAGTAATAGATATTGACAAATGCATAATTCTAATTAAATGTGAACGACAATTATTTAACTTGAAAAGTAATAGTATTGTGGGAAGAATTTAACTGACTGCAATAGCATCTACGCAAAAGGCGTGATTTGATTCCAAAGATAGTTTTCTGCTTTAACAATTATTAGTTTTTTAAATCAATTTTTGAGGTATAAGTCTCGTATTGGAATTGGAAAAACATAAGATAAAATTGAAAAAATAAGCGAGTGGGGAGAACAAGATTTTAATAATATTTATTTCACTAGTTTTAGTAAAATTCGATTCATATATTTAGAGTTGATTCCTAATTTCATTTTAAAAGCTTTAGTGCTTACTTCATAGTTTGATATTGATGACACAGAATTTGTAGGATTATCAGTACATAATAAAGGAAAATTTTGGACAGGTGATAAACAATTGATACGTGGATTGACCAAATTAAATTGAGCAAAAGTGAAACCTACAAATGATTTGTCTGAGTTGACCATACGCATAAAGATAAACTAATTCTGACATCGCTTTACTTCAGCGTAGCTTAAGTATTAGGCTGAACATTTGTACTTTTTATTAGCTTTTGAACTAAATTTGAACTTTAGTGCTTTTTAATCCTCACCAAATGCAAAGCAGAAAAATGTTAGTCAGCATCTAAAAATACAAAACAATACAAAATATGGAACAATTATTTAAAGACAAAGTAATCATTGTAACAGGAAGCACATTTGGCATTGGAAGATCAACAGCAATTGCATTTGGACAACGAGGCGCTAAAGTAGTTCTTTCTGACGTGAAAGAGGACGAAGAAACTCTCAACACTATCCAAGCGAATGGAGGTGATGCTATTTTCGTAAAGTGTGATGTTTCAATTGAAGATGATGTAAGAAAATTAGTCGCGGAAACCATTACCAAGTATGGCAGACTGGATTGTGCATTCAATAATGCCGGCATTGAAGGAAATCCAGCTCCTGCTGCAGATTGCAGCAATGACAATTGGGACAGAACTATCAATATTAATCTGAAAGGTGTTTGGTATTGTATGAAATATCAAATTCCTGAAATGTTGAAAGTAGGTGGTGGAGTCATTGTGAATAATGCCTCTATTGCCGGACTTGTTGGTTTTGGAGGTGTTCCTGCGTATGTTGCATCTAAACACGCTGTTGTAGGTCTGACAAAAAATGTAGCCTTGGACTATGCCAAACATAATATTAGGGCAAATGCCGTTTGTCCAGGCATCATACATACACCAATGATTGATCGTTTCACAGGGGGTGATCCCAAAGCGATTGAGCAATTAGTAGCATCAAAACCAATGGGTAGAGTTGGGCAGCCTGAAGAAATTGCAGAGACTGTAGTTTTTCTGTGCTCTAATGCAGCTTCATTTATTACCGGACAAGCAATTGCAGTAGATGGTGGTTGGACAACACAGTAACTAATTTGGAATTAATGATTAAACGACAAGAATAACGATTGCTAAGAGCTACGTGAAGAAATTGGAGGCTCAGTAGTTAAATGAAATTTAAAAATTTAGAACACATCAATAGCATTAATTGTATATGATATGGGT
>JBIIJE010000010.1:0-46732 GCA_044234005.1 Chitinophagaceae bacterium
GGTGCTAGAAATGCAAATTTATGATACATTATTAATTGAGTTAAATGACTATGTGCAGCCCATACAACTCAACTCTAACTGGATTGCACAACTCGATTGTTTGCTTTGCTTTGCACAAAACGCGATACAATTTAATTACAAACGACCCATAGTAAGCGAAAATTACGCACTGGAGATTGTTGCAGGTAGGCACCCCGTCATAGAACAAAATTTACCAGTAGGCGAAAGTTATGTAAGCAACGAAGTAAATTTAGATAAAGACGAACAACAGATTATTATTATTACAGGCCCTAACATGAGTGGTAAAAGTGCCTTACTTCGACAAACAGTTTTAATAACCTTAATGGCACATGCAGGCAGTTTTGTACCTGCCGAAAAAGCACACATACCATTAACCGATAAAATATTTACACGTGTAGGTGCTAGCGATAATTTAAGTGGTGGCGAGAGTACCTTCATGGTAGAGATGAATGAAACAGCAAGTATTATTAATAATATTAGTAATAGGAGTTTAATTGTGTTGGACGAAATAGGCCGTGGTACAAGTACATTCGATGGCATTAGTATTGCGTGGAGTATTGCCGAATTTTTGCACAATCATACAAATAAACCTTTAACGCTTTTTGCAACGCATTACCATGAGTTGAATGAACTAGAAAATAAATTACAACGCATCAAAAATTTTCATGTTACACATAAGGAATTGGGGAACAAAATTATTTTCTTACGCAAACTCGCAGTAGGCGGAAGTACTCATAGCTTTGGTGTGCATGTGGCTCGTATGGCTGGCATGCCAACAAGTCTAGTAGAAAGAGCGAATGAAATATTGGAGTTGTTAGAAGAAAAAAATGTTCATGAAAGGCTGAGTACAAATGTGAAAAAAATACCAACTCAAAATTTTCAGCTTAATATCTTTGATGGTTTGGCAGAGGATTTGAAACGCATTAAAGAAATATTAGAGAGCGTGGAAATTAATAGCTTAACACCTGTAGAAGCTTTAATGAAATTGAATGAGTTGAAAGGGATAGTAGAAATGAAGAAGTGATTTTGAGTGATAAATTTGAACCGAATTTTAAAGTACGAAAGTAGCTAAAAGGTTCAGATATAAAATACGAGAGCCATATTGAGCCAGTATCGCATACTAATTTGTCGAGTTAGAATTTGCATGATTATCCGTTAAACCCAAATTACATGATAGGATTTGAGGAACGAAAATTCTAGCGTGTTAGATGTCTCGTTAATTGTTAACCAGACGAATTAGAAGATGTTTTCAATATTTGCAAAATATTGAATTATAGCTTCTGGTGATGCAAAACTTAATCTTATACCCTTTTGACATTAAGTTTATATTATACATTTCGCTTGACAAAAGTGGTAAATGCTTATGGATACAAATGTTTAGATTAAATGGAGGAACGAAATTTTAATCTGTTACATTTGTCTAATCGGTATTATGCCGAAAAATTGGTCTGCCTGTGCCGATGATATTGATGAGGAAGGAAGCTTACAGCAATACCAATCAGTGTTACAAAAATCCAATCGGCATTAAATCATGGCATGCCGTATTTTTGGCAAATGAGTTATCCATTTTTTTATGAAAGTTTCGAATCCTCACACGAAATATTTTGTAGTGATGCAACCACGCATCACATTACTCAAGTATTGCGTATGCAAGAAGGCGAAAAAATATTTTTTACAAATGGCAAAGGATTAAAATGTTTAGCTGAAATATCGGGTATCCAGAAAAAGAGTTTTCAATTCAGCGTCCTGAGTGAAGAATTAGCACCAGTTATGCAACCTCAATTAACAATTGCCATTTCATTTACTAAAAATGCAGCACGCATTGAGTGGCTTGTTGAAAAAATTACCGAGATGGGTATTCACAGTATTGTGCCCTTAGTTACAAAACGCAGCGAACGTCATCATATAAAAACCGAACGACTTGAGAAAATTATGATAGCTGCCATGTTGCAATCGCAGCAAACTTATTTACCCGTATTAAAAACAAACCACACAATTGAAGAGCTAATTACGCTTGATGAAACCGAAAAGTATATCGCACATTGTGAGGTAGCAAAGCAACGAGTTTCATTATTAGATGCATTGACGCCTAACAAGAATGCGACAATACTTATTGGACCAGAGGGTGATTTCACCGAAGATGAAATACATTTGTGCTTGCAAGCCAATTTTCACGCGGTAAGTTTGGGTACAAATCGCTTACGAACCGAAACCGCAGGATTATTTGCTTGTGCAGTTTTTAATGCTAAACAAAATCAATCATGAAGAAAATAGTATTTGTCTTTTTACTTGGCACGCTATCCTATTGGGTCGAAGCTCAAAATTTGCAGCTAGGCTTATTGGTGTATGGAGGTGGAGGTGATTGGTATGCCAACCCGACAGCCTTAAAAAATTTATCAAAATTTGCGAACAGTAATTTAGGCACTCAACTTTCACAAACAGAGGCGCAGGTAGAAGCAGGCAGTCGCGAAATTTTAAATTACCCGATTGTATTCGCTACGGGGCATGGACGTATTACATTTAATGATGTAGAGGCACAAAACCTAAGAACCTATCTTATCGGTGGAGGCTTTTTGCATGTGGACGATAATTATGGTTTAGATAAATATATACGCCCCGCTATGAAGAAAGTTTTTCCAGAGCTCGATTTTGTCGAACTTCCATTTTCGCATCCTATTTATCACCAGAAATACGATTTTGCCAACGGCTTACCCAAAATACATGAGCATGATAATAAACCACCTAAAGGTTATGCCTTAATTTATCAAGGGCGTGTGGTGTGTTTTTATTCGGTAGAGACTGATTTAAACGATGGTTGGGAAGACCCCGAGGTGCATAAAGACCCAGAAGAAAAACGCCGCCAAGCCTTGCAAATGGGAGCCAATATTATACAATATGCTTTTACGAGTTTATGACCTGGGCTATGTTGTGTAGGCATTATAAAGGTGGAAGACATCTGTGTAAGGTAAAAATCGCGTATCTTTAATTTTCAAATTCTATTGTATTATGAAAAAGATTATCATTTTCTCTCTGTTTGTATTGGTGGGTATTACACAAGCATGTAAACAGAAAAGCTCAGATGATACGAATATACCACCTAGCAATGGTGGGGATAAAGCCAATGTGAGCATACAATTTAATAATGTAGTAGGTAATGAGGCTATTGAAAAGGGTGTAATGAAATATACCAATTCGGCTGGAAATCTTTATAGTGTAGACTTACTAAAATACTATGTGACCCATGTTGTTTTGATAAAGGATGATGGTTCGCAATTTGAATTGAAAAATTATGATTTGATAAATGCTTTCGACAACGATTACAAAACCGTTGAAGCTAGTAATGTTCCAAATGGCAATTACACGGGTTTAAAGTTTAATTTAGGTGTAGATAAAGTACAAAATAAGAATCTAGGAACAGGCGATTTAGACCCAATTCACAATATGTCTTGGGGGTGGAACTTCGGCTATATTTTTTTCAAGCATGAAGGTAATTTTAAAGATGTAAACAATCTGAATAATAGTGTTCTTTTTCATTTGGGCCTAGATACTGCATTAAGTGAGGTTACATTGCCTATTACATTATCGGTAAATGGCAAGAATCGTATCATGAAACTCCAGTTTGATTTAAATAAGATGTATAATTCGCCTCAAATAGATTTTAATGTTGACAACAACCGGATGTCAAATCCAGGAGAAGAAAACTGGATGAGTAGTATGAAGCTCAATACGACGGATGCATTTAGTTTTTTATCAGTTGAATAGCGCGTCGAATTTTATAGTATAATAGCAAAAGGTTCATTCATCGGAGAAAATACAGGCTTCATCGATGTTTGAGCCTATAGTTGAGGTGTAAAACATAAATTTAATATCTAAAAAGTTGTTTTTTAAGTAATTAACATTATTTTGCACATCAGTTTAGGCCAGATTCAACTCACAATAGACGATTATTAGTAAAAATATCTACGAGTTTGTATGAAAGGAATTTTACGATTTATTTTGTTACGATTATTATGCCTGCTTATAGTAGGTGTATCAAGCAACACAACTCTTTCCCAAATAATTGTTACTAATAACAACACCGCATCGGTATTGGCTCAAAAACTGATAGGAACCGGGGTTTATATTACAAACCCAACTCTTCAATGCAATTCCAATCAATCTGGAATTTTTAATGCTGTATCTTCTAATTTAAGTATAGATAGTGGTATTGTATTAACCACAGGTGTTGCCGCTACATTCGGATTAATGAGCGGGGTAAATAATCCTCAAACATCATTTGCCAATGCGAATCAAGGTGGTTCTGGTGATGCTGATTTAACCTTGTTGTCAGGCACAAACACTTACGATAAATGTGTGCTCGAATTTGATTTTAAGGCAGATGGCGATACAGTAAATTTTCAGTACATTCTCGGATCGGAAGAATATCCAACTTTTAATTGCTCCAACTACAATGATGTTTTCGGTTTTTTTATTTCTGGACCTGGTTATGCCACACCTGTTAATGTTGCTTTAATTCCCGGCACCACGATACCTGTTGCAATTAATAGTGTAAACGATGGAACAATTTCGCAAGGAGGGTCAATAGCCAATTGTGCCGCAATGGGTATAGGTTCGCCTTTTACAAGTTATTATATTAGTAATTTGGGAGGCACAAGTTTATCTTATGACGGCTTCACACATTTATTTACAGCAAAGGCTGCCGTACAGCAATGTCAAACTTATCACTTGAAATTGGCAATTGCAGATGGTTTCGATCATATATTTGATTCGGGTGTATTTTTAAAAGCAGGTAGCTTGGTATCAAATAATGTTAGTCTGAAAGTGCTAAGCGATTCGATAAATGCAGGTATGCCTTTCTTGTTTGAAAGTTGTGATTCAGCGATTGTCAAGATTAAACGACACCTTATTCAAAGTGTTGCCAATACAGATACCGTGCAATTACTCATTACTGGTTCTGCAAGTAATGGAATTGATTATTCAAGTATCAGTTCTACACAAATTTTTTCAAATAACTTAAGTGATAGTGTTAAAACATTTACCATAAAGCCATTCAATGATTTTGTAACAGAAGGTATAGAGACATTAAAAATCGTTTTAGTCGATAGATGCGGAACACATGTGGATAGCACCACCATTCAAATAAAAGACCCTCCAACATTTAATATATTAACAGCTGATACAACTATTTGTAACGGACAATCAGTAAACGTCTTAGGTACATTCGACCCTAATTTAAATTTTCAATGGCAGCCAATTACTAACGTGAATAGCGTAAATATTTTATCTGCAATTATGACACCCAGTATCACTACTACTTATACTTTATCGGCTACCCATCCTGGCTGTTTGCCCGTCATAGATTCGATTAAAATAACAGTCAACCCAACCCCAAATTTAAGCTTGAGTGCTACAAATGTCATTTGTAACGGACTTAATAATGGAACTATAACAGCTACAACAGCTACAAGCCCAATTTCGATAAGCATAGCTCCTGGAACGGCTTTGTTTAATAGCTCCCCAGCAGTATTTACAAATTTAGGAATAGGCACATATTTACTAACTGCAACAAACGCATTAGGCTGCAGTAAAACCTTAACTTCGAGCATTACTCAACCTCAGCAACTTAGCTGGACAACCACCCAAGTAATTAATATTGCATGTAATACAAGTAACATAGGGCAAATTATTACAAGTGTATCAGGTGGTACTGGAAGTAAAACTTATACCTTGATGCCTAATAATGTCTCAAGTAATACGGGATCATTTAATGGATTAGCACCTGGTATTTACACAGTAAGCGTAGTAGATGCGAACAACTGCAGCCTTAGTACCATTTTAAGCATTTATCAAATCGCAAATCTGAATTGGGTAAGTGTAACCCCTACACACGTGACATGCAATGGTTTGGCAAATGGAGCCATACAATCCACTGCCGTCGGAGGAAGTGGAACAATTAATTATCAATTGCTTCCTAATAATATAACAAATAGTATGGGAAGCTATACTAATTTAAATGCGGGCATATATACCATAAATGCAAGCGATGCCACTGGATGTACAGCAAGTACTACAATAGGAATCACACAGCCAGCCGTATTTACGAGTTCAGGTACAAGCAACAATTTAAGTTGTAACAGCATCCCAACAGGTAGCATTCAAATGTCGACTAGTGGAGGAACTATGCCTGTAAATTATGTTTTAACACCAGGTAATATAAGCAATTCTACAGGACTGTTTTCGAACCTAAATCCAGGAAATTATACAGTAGTATCAACCGATTCGAAAGGGTGCACATTTTCAAATACGTTTAATATTTCCCAGTCAACCGCGTTGGTATTTTCTAATATAGTAAAGGTTCAGCCAACTTGTACGCAGCCAAATAATGGCTCAATAACAGTTACGGTTACTGGCGGTCAGCCTACTTTAACCTATGCGTTGAATACGGGTTCTTTTCAAACATCTAGTACTTTTAATAATTTGGGAGTAGGTAGTTACACCATAACGGTAAAGGATGCTAATAATTGTACTAAAACATATGTGACCCTATTAAACATTACCAATAACCCGGTTTTGGTAAATCAAACTTTACCCTTGGTTTGCGGCATGACCACTTTACAAATAAATGTACTAGCAACCAATGGTTTGCCAAACTATAACTATACGCTTCAACCCGGCAATGTGACTAATACTACAGGTTCGTTTGGGCAAGTGAGTGCTGGAACTTATACAGTAAATGTTATAGATGCGAATGGATGTACGGCATCTTCAATTATTTCTGTTTTACCACCTTTACTACTTTCGTGGCAAAGTTTTATTGTTACACCGATAACATGTGGATCTACTGCAGGTGGTTCCTTACAGGCATCCGTCACGAGCGGAACCCAACCTTATAGCTTTAATTTACAACCCGTTAATATTAGTAATAATACAGGGATATTTCAGAATTTAAACGCGGGCAATTATACAATTACGGCTACAGATGCCATCAATTGCACAGTTACAAGCGTTTTTACGATTTCACAGATTCCAAATTTAAATTTTAATATTCCAAACATTGTTCAGCCAACTTGCCAAGCAGTCAACAACGGTTCTATAACGCTTCCAACAACAGGGGGCTTTGGTACAAAAAATTTTGTACTACAACCCGGTAATGTTAGTAACACGAGCGGTATTTTTAATGGATTGAGTGCAGGGGTTTACACAATATCTGTTGCTGATGGTTACAATTGCAGTAATTCAACAATCGTTAGTGTTACTCAACCTAGCGCAATAAATATAAATATAGCCAATATTTTACCAGCGTCTTGTATAGGCGGCACCAATGGCTCTATGACAATCAGTGCTTCGGGTGGTACGGGGGCTTTTGTTTATAAATTAAATACTGGCTCTTATCAAACATCAGGGCTTTTTAACAATTTAGGACTCATGGCTTACACAATTACCGTTAAAGATGCCAATAATTGTACGAATTCTTCCGTTACAGTTATTAG
Source organism: Chitinophagaceae bacterium (assembly GCA_044234005.1). Lineage (GTDB taxonomy): Bacteria > Bacteroidota > Bacteroidia > Chitinophagales > Chitinophagaceae > OLB11. The sequence continues at coordinate 7,512 of JBIIJE010000010.1, forward strand.
TAATCCTAATGCAATGTCATTTACAAACATTACTGTCAATCAAGCAAACTGTTCAGGCAGTGCAACTGGCAGTTTACAAGCCAATATTCAAAATGCAACGGGCACAATTACATACACCTTGCTGCCCAATAATAGTGCAAATAACACAGGTATTTTTGCCAATTTAAATGTCAATACCTACACAATCATGGCAAGTGACGGAAGTGGTTGTTTCGTAGCATCTACAGCTAGTATAGTAACCCCTTCAATTTTAACTTGGGGGACCAATATCATAGATAATGTGACATGTAATGGCTTAAATAATGGAAGTGTCAATTTTTTAGCAAATGGAGGCAATGGCATCGTTAACTACACATTACTACCTAATGGGATAAGTAATGTTACGGGTGCATTTACAAATTTATCTGTCAATAATTACACGGTAATAGCAAGCGATGCGAATGGTTGTACTCTAACTTCTGCTTTTGCAATACAAAACCCATTTCCATTACAATGGCTTAATTCAAGTTATTCCAATGTTGTATGTAATGGAACAGCAAGTGGTTCTATTCAAGCAAACGCAATTGGTGGTTCGGGTAGTTTGCTCTATACACTCAATCCAGGTAATATTCAAAATGCTACTGGCGTTTATTCAAATCTTAATCCGAATACCTATACAGTTCAAGTAAGCGACAACAATGGTTGTACACTTACTTCGATTTTTACGATACTGCAAGCAGCCGTTTTCACAATGAATTCGGTAAATATTGTTACACCGTCTTGTGTTCCGGGTAACAATGGAATCTTAACAATAAATGTTTCTGGTGGATCGATACCTATTCAGTATCAGTTGAATGGAACTTCTACACAAACATCGAATCAATTTGGAGGTATCGGCATATCAAACTATACAGTAAGTGCAACAGATGCCTATGGATGTTCAATTACATCCTTAGTAAATGTAAGCAATGGACAAACTCCTGTTATAAATACGGTGACTACACAGAATATTTTATGCCATGCAAATCCAACTGGAGCAATCCAAACCAATGCTAGCGGTGGGCTTGGTAATTTGAGTTATGCATTACAACCAACAACTTTAAATAATAACAATGGAAACTTCACCAACTTGTTTGCGAATAATTATACAATAGTTGTCAGTGATGCTAATGGCTGCACTGCCACATCGAATGTAATCTTAACACAACCACCCTTATTGATTTGGGATTCAGTAAACAATAGAGATATTGCATGCAATGGGGGCTCTAATGGTTTAGTTGCAAGCTCGGCTTCAGGGGGCAACGGTTTAATTCAATATACTTTATTGCCAAATAATATTACGAATGCGAATGGGGCATTTTTAGGATTATCGGTAGGTAATTATACTTTGTTAGCAACAGATATGAATGGTTGCATTATTTCATCGGTCTTTCTTATTAATCAAGCACCACCTATTATTTGGACGAATTTTTCTTCAGTTTCTCCAACTTGTTTCTCCAACAGCAATGGCAGTATTCAAGCAAATACAAGCGGCGGAATAGGTGTGTTTTCATACAAACTTCAACCCGGAAATGTGACGAATTCATCAGGTACGTTTACCAATTTGGCAGTAGGATCTTATACCGTAACAGCTAAAGATGCGAATTCTTGCACTGCTACAACAATCATACAAGTGATTCCACCACCACCCATAATTTTAGCTAATACGAATACAACATTCGCATCTTGTAATCCAGGTTGTGATGGATCGGTAACACTTACAGCATTAGGTGGTGGAGGGGCGTTTAGCTACTCATTAAATAATGGAACAAGTTATCAAACATCGAATCAATTTGTTAATCTTTGTTCAGCAACATATACTGTAATAGTTAAAGATGTTTACAACTGCACAAGCACAAGCGCTTTTGCTATTTCTACGTCTAATGGGCCCAATCAAATTACAGTGCAATCTACCATGCCAACATGTAATGGTTTATCTAACGGAAGCTTGAGCGCAACTGCACTTGGAGGAACAGGATTGCTCACTTATACATTATTGCCTAATAACACGAACAATGGAAACGGCGGGTTTGCAAATTTATCAAGCGCAACCTATACCATTCAAGCATCTGATGCGAATGGCTGTACGATAGGCACTTCTATTTTACTTAATCAACCTCCAGCTTTGTTATTGGGTACTGCACAAGTAAATTCAGCTGTATGTAATAATACAGCGACAGGGAGTGTTAGCATTTTGGCAGCGGGTGGCACTGGATTGGTCAATTATAATTTACAGCCTAACGCATCTCAGAACATAACAGGCATGTTTAATTCTTTATCGGCAAATGTTTATACGGTTACGGCGAGCGATATTAATGCATGTAGTACGCAACAAGTGATTAATCTTTCACAACCATCTGATATTATCTTGCAAATTGATAGTTTAGCGCAAGTAGCTTGTTTTAATGGATCAACAGGGAGTGTTTTGATCTCTGCTACAGGCGGGGTAGGTTCATTTTCGTATAATTTATTACCTAATAATATTTCCAATACCAATGGAAACTTCACAAATCTAAATGCAGGCAATTATACCGTAGTGGCTACTGATGCTAATCTATGCACTAAGACTATTGCATTTATTGTTACACAACCCAGTCTATTCAACATTTCTCAAGTATCATCAACACCTCCTAGCTGTATACCTGGTTTTGATGGAACAATGACAATTAGTGCAAGTGGCGGAATACCAGCTTACACCTATGCTTATAACGGAAACACATTTCAAAATAGTAATATAATTCCAAATTTATCAGTAGGTACCTTTACTGTGCAGGCGAAGGATGCGAATGGGTGCACGGCGACTAGTGTTCATCAGATAATAAATAGCAGTCTACCTGTTATTACGAATATTACATCCACACAAGCCACATGTAATCCAGGATGTGATGCGTTCATCATGACTAGTAGTAGCGGAGGTATATTACCTCATCAATTTAGTTTAAATACCACAAGCTTTCAATCGAATCCTATTTTCAATAGTTTGTGTGCCAATAATTATACCATCACAGTGAAAGATGGAGTAGGTTGCACAAACACACAATCATTTTCAATCAGTACAGTATCCGGACCGACACTTGTATCAATAGCACTTCAAAATATTAGTTGCCAAGGTTTGAGTAATGGTAGCATTCAAATGAATACTGTGGGAGGTTTAGCTCCTTTGCAATATCAAATTACACCTAATAATATAAGTAATAATTCGGGTATTTTTACCAGTTTAGTGGCTGGTTCATATACTGTTGTAGCTTCTGATGCCAATGGATGTACCCTATCATCTAATGTATTATTGACACAACCGACAAGCATTCAATTTAATACACCGATTGCTAATCCAGTTAGTTGTTTTGGTTTAAGCAATGGTTCAATTATTACGCAAGCCTCAGGTGGTGCACAGCCTTTATCTTATAGTATTTTGCCTGCAGGAAATTACCTGCCTCCAAATAATTTTATTAATTTAATTGGAAACACAACTTATACCATTGTTGCAACTGATGCGAACAGTTGTACACAATCCACAACAGCGATAGTTGGTAGTCCGTTACCTATTTTGATAGATACCCTCGTAAGTAGCGCTGTCACTTGTGAAGGGTTAGGAAATGGTAGTATTGTGGTTTCAGCTTCTGGAGGTAATGGATTGATAACTTATACCTTGCAGCCACTAAGTTTGCAAAATCAGAATGGTAGTTTCATAAACTTAAATGGTAATACATATACAGTAACCGCAACGGATGCCAACAATTGTAGCATAAGTAGTAGTACAAATATTTTTGAACCCGCTGCTATTGTTATAAATAATCTAGCAATTACACAAATAAGTTGTTATGGACAATCTGATGGGACTATTCAAATAACAGCTATGGGTGGTACATCACCTTTACTTTATAATTTACAACCCAATAATATAACAGATACTACAGGATTTTTTACAGCCTTAGCCATGTCTAATTATAGTATTACAATAACAGATGCAAATAATTGTACGATTAGCAGTATTGCAAGTATTGTGGAACCAGCACAATTACAAGTCGCTAATGTTTTTATCACTCACGTAAAGTGTTTTGGGGCAAACAATGGTAGTATACTATTGAATGCGATAGGTGGTACAGGAGCAAAAACTTATACGATTCAACCAAATAACATAAGTAATACCAATGGTAATTTTACAGCCTTAAGCGCGGGGACTTACACAGTGCAAATTCAAGATATAAATAACTGCTACATCGATACAATACTTAACATTTCACAACCACAAACCTTAACTTTAATTTTTGATTCATTACAACATGCTACTTGCTTTGGTGCTAATAATGGATTCATTGCAACTCATGCAATCGGTGGTACATTGCCCTATATTTATACTTTACAACCAGGTCCAACCAGTTTATTAGGCGTATTTGGAAATGTAAACGCTGGTATATACAATGTACTCGTAACAGATAGCAATGGTTGCACAGATTTACTGCAGAATTTAGTCATCAATCAGCCAAATGAAATTGTATTTACCAATGTTACTCATCAAGATTTAAACTGTTATTCTTTCACAAGCGGCTCTATACAAGCAAGTGCTGCTGGGGGTAATGGCTTAATTACTTATTCAATACAACCCAATTTAAATGTGCAACAATTGCAAATAGGTGTATTTACAAATTTAAGTGGACAAACTTATACGGTAACCGCAACGGATGCTAATAATTGTATAGCCACTACAGTTGTTGTGATACAAAATTATTTAACACTCAATCCAACATTTATTTTTACGCAACCTATATGCTTTGGCGAATCGAATGGAGCTTTACAAGTAAATGCCGTAGGAGGAACAGCGCCTTTGAGTTATGCAATAAATGGATCCGCTTTAAGTTTCCAAACAAATTTTACTGGATTGATAGCAGGTGCTTATACCATTACAATTCAAGATGCGAATGGTTGTAAAATGGATACGGTAGTAAATCTAAGTCAGCCAAGAGCCGTAACAGCTGATATTTATGTCGAGGATACGAAATGCAGTACCTTAGATGATGGATTGATTATTGCTATTGCAGAAGGTGGACATGGAAGTTTTACCTACTATTTAAGTCCAGGCTTTTATGTAAACCAACAAGGAAAATTCGAAGGGTTAAAGGTGAACACTTATACTTTGACTATCAAAGATGTGAAGGGGTGTGAATTTCAGACCGAAATAGATATTCTACCTCCTGCCGACCCATTGCGAATTGGAATTACCAAAAAAGATTTAGGTTGTTATGGTGTGGGCACGGAAGCCTGGGCAAAGGCTAATCCTACAGGCGGCAAATCTCCATACCTATATGCATGGAGTAATTTATCCACAGAGCCTTTAATCGAAAATTTGTCTGCAGGCAATTATTCAGTAACCGTAACTGATAGCAACAATTGTAAAGTAGAAGACGATATAGAAATTGAAGCGGGGCCATGTTGTGAGCAAGTATTTTTACCAACCGCATTTAGCCCTAATAATGATGGTAAAAATGATGTTTGGCGAATGACAACTTCAACAGGAATGCGAATTTTGCAATTCGAAATTTATGATAGGTGGGGGAAAAGAGTTTGGTTTACATTTGACCAAAGGGCATCATGGGATGGAAAATTGGAAGAAACGCTAATGAGTGTTGATACTTATTTCTATATTTTGCGTTACATATGTTTAAGCACAGGTAGGGATTATATGAAAAAAGGTGATTTTACCTTAATCCGTTAGTAATACATAGGCTATAAACGGAGAATTGAATTGTTTTGGCAACTTATTGTTTATTTTTGCAAGATGGAGCAGAAAAAACGTGTAAAATTTGTAAATAAAGAAAAAACACAATTTTTAAAAACACTCAAGCAAAGAGTTGATCAATATTTCGTAGATAACAATATAAACAAGCATGGGAACGGAGCTATGGTTTTCAAATCGGTAGTATTGCTGAGTTTGTACTTCGTTCCAGTAATTTGTCTGTATGTCTTTCAACTCGATTGGTATGTTGTATTGGGCTGTTATATATTATCTGGCTTTGGTATATCAGGTGTTGGAATGGGTGTTATGCACGATGCCAACCATGGCGCATACAGTGAAAACAAATGGGTGAATTCGATAATGGGAGGCACCCTCAATTTAATTGGTGGTTTTGATGTGAATTGGCGCATGCAACATAATATTTTACACCACACTTATACTAATATCACTCATGTAGATGAGGATATAGCTCAACGTTTAAAAATGAGATGGTCTCCATATTTTAAATATCATCCAGCTCAAAAGTATCAGCATATTTATGCATTTGGGGCTTATTGTTTGGCCACGTTAAGTTGGGTATTCATGAAAGACTATAAGCAATTTTATACCTATTCAAAAAATGGTGTAAATAAAGCAAGCAAAAGTGAAATGACTTTCAATCTGATAAAAATGATTGCTTTTAAAGTAGTTTACCTCGTTTATATTCTCATTTTACCTATTTATTATTTAGGCTATAGCGCTGGCTTAATATGGCTCGGTTTTTTTATCATGCATTTTATAGGAGGCTTTGTTTTATCAACGGTTTTTCAACTCGCTCATGTTGTGGAAGGTGCAGATTTTCCAATGCCGAATGAAAAAGGTGAAATTGAAAACGAATGGGCAATACATCAGATGCAAACAACAGCAGATTTTGGACATGATAATAAATTACTAACCTGGTACGCAGGCGGTTTGACACATCAAATTGAGCATCATGTATTTCCAGATATATGCCATATACATTATCCGAAAATTGCACATATTGTAAAACAAACAGCAGAAGAGTTTGGGGTGCCATATAATTACAATACGGGCTATTTTAGTGCATTGCGTTCTCATATTAAAATGCTGAAAAAATTTGGCTTACAAAGCGATTTCGATTTAGCGAATGTTTAAAAAATAGTGAGCGTTAGGTAACAATTTAACACTTTAGCATTCAATTAAATTTTATCAAACATTACCTTCGTAATATGCGAACACTCTTTATTGTGTCTATTTTTTGTATCTTATTTTTTCAAGGGAAAGCGCAAAAATACATTTCAGGGATGGTGCTTGATTCATCCAAAAAAGCAGTATTGGCTAATGTACGTGTGGAAAATGCAGAAATGCGCAAGGGTACGACAACCTTGGAGGATGGTACTTTTTCTATTTCGGCACGCAATGGCGATCATCTTGTATTTTCTATGGTTGGTTATAAGAACAGAGTCATCACAATAGATGAGCGAACAAAATTACCCTTAGCTATTTCTTTGCCTATAAAGGCTTACGAGTTAAAGCCAGTTATTGTGAATCAAGGAATGACCGATTATCAAAAAGACTCAATGCGAAGAGCAGAACTTTACCAAGATGTGATTCAGTATGAACAACAAAAGTCGGTGATGTCACCAGTTTCGACTGTTTATCAAAAATTTTCGCGAAAGCACAAGGATTTACGTAAGCTTCAACAACAAATTGTAAGTACCGAAGAACAAAAATTCATAGATACACGCTACACATCAAGTTTGGTTCAAAACCTTACCAATATCGAAAAAGATTCTATATCAAGTTTCATGAATCAGTATCCCATGGAGTATGATTATGCCCGAGCTGCCTCAGAGTTAGAAATTAAAATGTGGATTAAGTATAATTACCAAGATTATGTGAAGCGGACCAAAAAGCCTAAAGTAAAGTAATAAACACACCGTATACATGGTATTGTGCCTTCTTGAATTTCATGTCTTATTTTTTTTATCTTTACCCCTTGCATGATAGATATTGCTAAGCACATTCAAGTAGCAGGTGGAAAGAAAATATATTTCGCGAGCGATTTTCATTTTGGTATACCTGATTATAAAAGTTCGCGTGAACGAGAGCGACTCGTATGCGCTTGGTTAGATGCGATAAGCAAAGATGCACAACATATTTTTCTACTAGGTGATTTATTCGATGCGTGGATGGAATACAAGCGTGTGGTTCCGAAAGGCAATGTGCGATTTTTAGGGAAATTAGCTTCCTTAACAGATGCAGGCATTGGTATTACGGTATTTACAGGCAATCATGATCTGTGGATGCGTGGATATTTTGAAAAAGAACTGGGCATAGAAGTAGTAAAGCATGCGGTTAATGTGAGTATTAATCAAAAAATTTTTCATATCGGTCATGGGGATGGATTGAGTAGCATGGAATGGCGATATAATTTGATGAAATATATTTTACATCACCCTATTTGCCAATGGCTTTATAGACGAATTCATCCGAATACAGGTATTGCAATAGCCGATTTTTTTAGCAGACTTGGACCTAAGCATAAGTATAAGGATTTGAAAATGAAACCGGATCATAAGGAATATCAAATTCAATATGCTATACAAATGTTGAAGCATCAAAGAATCGATTATTTTGTTTTTGGTCATAGACATATTCCCTTACATCGTAAATTGCTGAATAACAGCGAGTTTGTGAACCTTGGCGATTGGATTAACTATAATACTTATGCGAAGTTTGATGGCAATTTGATGACATTAGAAAAATATTGAGATAAAATGACACGTAGATTGAAATAGACAAGATATTTCATACTAAATTAGCTCCGTGGAAATTTGTGTTGAATTAAGATGTTTCAACAACTTATTCACGAAAACATAAATTGACGAATAAAACGGAAGAACATGAAAAGAATTTTTACCCTGATTGTAGTTTTGTGCATTGCTGTATTACAGCAAGCAAATGCACAAAATCTTCTCCTAACTAACGCTTGTGAAAGAAATCCTTGTAATGCATTAAGCTTATGCGTTCCGACACCCATTGCAGGACAGGTTGTTACAAACCCCAATGCATATAACACAGCTTCTAATCCTATGCTACCAAATACTACATTTGGAGCTTGCGGCGGTACAGGTATTACAGGACCTTCGACCGGAAATTGGTGTTTTTATCGATTTAGAGTTTTTCAGGGAGGTACCTTTGGTTTTAGCATTGCGGCCAATGATCCTGCTTGCGATTTAAATTTTGCACTTTTTAATACCACTCTTTCAGGAGGCTGCAATATATCATCTGCGAATGGCGTAGCCTGGAATGCAGCACCTTCTGCAGGAACAACCACTGGATGTTTACCAACAGGACCTTGTACAGCTACATTTGAAACGCTCAATGGTTTACCGCTTGTTGCAGGCAATACATATATTTTGGGTATTTGTCGTGTTGGCGCTGGTGGTGGAACAGCACCTAATATGGGTTTTAGTATCACATTCTCAGGAACAGCGGTTTTACAAGATCCGAATTTAACTACAATGACCTCTTTAGCAAGTCTAAATCCTTGTTCTATCAAAGATTCAATCCGTATTAAATTATCAAACTTCGTTAGATGTGGTAATATCCAAAATGGAGATTTTAGTGTAACGGGCCCGAGCGGTAGCCCTACATTTACAGTGGGTGGCTTAGGTTGCCCGACAACAGCTTGTACACCTTCTACTGGTGTGAACTATTCTAGTTTAAAAGATACCATCGTCATCAAATTTCCAGGTGGTCTATCACCTGGTACATATACCATCAATGCTACAGCAGCAGCAGGGGGTATCAATTCGGCAGGTTGCCCACTGGGAATGAGCCTTACATCGCCGATAACATTTGTAGTCCCTGATACCCTCAAAGCGAGTGTTAGTTCAGCCTTAAATTGTTTAACAGGGACTTTTAATGACACGATAAAGGCAAAAGGAGGCTGGAATTCTGCATATTGCTTCAAACCTGCAGGAGCCTTACTTTGGATATGCCCAGGTAGTGATACATTTTATGTAGCGAATAATAGAAATTGCAATCAAAGTTATATAGATTCAGTAAGGGATTTCAATGGTTGTAAGGTGTCTGTTTCTACTAATAACCCATGTGTAAATGCCTGGAATCTTAATGTCACAGGAGTCAACCCGCCCTGTAATGGTTCATTTGCATTAGATACAATTAAGATAAATACTACACAGGTCCCTAATCCAGCTTCAGGTCTCGCGAATCCATATAGATACGTAATTACGGGACCCAATGCCTCGTTGGCCTTACCGAATGATACTATTATAAGTACCTCTGGAAACAGTTTTTCAAATTTGCAATGGACAGGCACATCAGCTACTTATACAGTAACTGCAATCAATAAATGGGGCTGTTCCACATCAGTCACTAGAGTGATGACTCAACCAGATTCGCTTAAAATTATTAACCCAGTAATTAACAATATATCTTGTAATGGACTAAGTAATGGTTCTATCAATTTATGCGCACAAGGAGGAACAAACTTTCCATTAGGAAGTAATTATACTTGGGTGCTTGATCCACCTCCATACACATTTGGTCAAGGAGTTGTTGCTTGTAGAACTTATAACAATTTGCCTGCAGGGGCTCATAAAGTAGTCGTACAAGATTTTAGAGGATGCCGAGATTCATTAAGTTTTATTATACTTATGCCCGATACACTTAGTATAAAAAATAATAACAATCCGCCTGTAAGCCCTTTTCCTCCTGCGGCTCATACTACGACGTTCCAAAATCCTACTTGTACGAACACGAGTGGTGGCTGGATAAAACCTTATGCGATAGGAGGTAATGGAACAGAAGCAACAAAAACTTATTATTTATTACCCTTGGTAACACCGCCTAATATTTATACGGATTCTATTCAAGCAGGTACTGGCGATTCATTTTTAAATTTAAGTGCAGGTACTTACACGGTGTTGGCAGTAGATGCATTAGGATGCTCAAATTCTGTTACCTATAGTTTAGCATTACCACCTTTTCCGAATATGACATTGGGTTCTATTACCAATCCACTTTGTTTTGGCGATAGCGGAACTGTTGTTACCAATGTATCAGGCGGTACAGGACCTTATTTAAATGCGAGCTATACATCAAATCCTGTAATAGGAGGTTCTACAATCACTGCAAGTGGTGCAAATGGAGGAATTGGTACTTATGCCGGTTATCCAAATGGCACATATAATTTTATTGTAACTGATGTAAATGGATGTAAAGACTCAATTACTAATATTCAAATCATACAACCACCTGTATTAGCTTGGGGTGCTATCTCTCAGGTAAATGTATTGTGCACTGGTAATAGTACCGGCACAATTACGGCTACCACAGGAGGAGGTTCTAGTAACATTACTTATACAATTTCACCACTAGGTCCGCAAACACAAACAACCGCCAACGGGGGTACTGTTACATTTAATGGACTTAACGCAACTGCGGGCGGAACTGGTTGTTATACAGTTACAGCGACTGATATTAACGCTTGTAGTATCACTACTGTTGTGTGTATTACTCAACCATCAGCGCCATTGGCTATTAGCATTTCGAGTGTAGATAGTGTAAGCTGTAATGGAGGTTGTGATGGTGAAGTTGAATTATCTCATACAGGTGGAACTGGTATCGTGAATTATACAATTAATCCGCTCAATAATCCACCTTGCGGAAATGCAGTGATTATTAACAATACAATTAGCAACCTTCCAAATGGTATTTACACTGTTATAGGTACGGATGCGAATGGTTGCACGAGTACAATTGCAGTAACTATATTTGAACCTAATTTGTTGACCTTAAATGCTCTATTGATTGATAGCGTAAGTTGTTTCGGTGGTTGTGATGGTATGGCAAATTTTACTCCAAGTGGTGGTACGCCGCCTTATTCATACGTAATAACTGGCGCGGGTTCTCCTACATACAACTCAACGGGTAGTACTTGTAATGCAAGTACTTTATGTTCAGGTAACTATCAAATTGAAGTTACCGATGGCAATGGTTGTGATACAACGATTAATTTTTTCATGCCACAACCAACGCAATTGGGTGCTAATTTAAGCAACCAAGTGAATGTGGCTTGTTTTGGCGATTCAACTGCGAGTGTTCAAATTACACCATTTGGAGGGACGCCTATTTATGACTATATAGGAATAAGTGCAACTTTGCCAACACAGTCTGCAGGTAGTTTAAATCCGACAAGTGGTGCAAATACTATTGCAACTAACTTATCAAGCGGCACTTATAGCTTATTTGTGCGAGATGCTAATCTTTGTCTTGATACAGTATTAATTTCTATCACGCAACCTGCTTCACCATTAACGATAGCATCATTGAGTGTAGATAGTGCAAGTTGTTTTAATGCTTGTGACGGACAAATTATTATGGCAAGTGCTGGAGGTACTGGTGTTGTTACTTACACGATTTCACCAAATACGAATGTAATATGCGGTAATGTGGTAATTACAGGTAATGTGATTACAAATTTACATGCTGGGACATACGACATTACAGGAACGGATGTGAATGGTTGTGATACTACCCTATCAATAACTGTTTTTGAGCCTACTTCTGTTGTAATTACATCAACAGTAGATAGCAATGTAAGTTGCTTTAATGGTTGTGATGGCGAAGTATCTTCTTCTTCAACAGGCGGTACAGCACCCTATACTTATTCAATAAGCCCAAATCCTAATCCACCATGTGGAGCAGCTGTGGTAACTTCAAATATTATCACAAATTTACCAGCAGGTACTTATGTGATTACATCAACAGATGCAAATGGTTGTACAGGCACAACTTCAGTTACGATTACTCAACCAGCTACTCCGGTATCATTAAGCATTACACCAGGTACATTACCAAGTTGTGTACCGGGTTGCGATGGTGCGGCCACAGCGAATGCAAGTGGCGGTACTCCGGGTTATACCTATACAATCGCAGGTTCATCAGGAGGATCCATCAGTTCAACAGGTGCGATTACGCTTGTGTGTGCGAATGTGGTTTATACGGTTACGATTACCGATGCAGAAGGTTGTACAACAACCGCTACATTTAGTATGAATACTGCGAGTTCACCGATAGTGCTTACAACAAGTGTTGTGAATGATAGTTGTTTCAATAGTTGTACAGGCTCTTTTGATGTAAATGTTCAAGCAGGAGCTGGTAACATTGCACCAATATCATATACGAGTATTGCAGGACCGGGCAGCCCACAAATTAATACAACAACAGGTATTACCACGCAATTATGTGCGGGTACCTATACAGTAACTGTTACCAATGGAGTAGGTTGTACAAATACAGCTACTCAAGCTATTACACAACCGACATTATTGAGCCCAACTATTACAAGTGTTACTAATGTATCATGTTTTGGTGGCACAAATGGTGGCGCAGTAATTACTTTATCCAATGGCACACCACCTTATAGTTATATTAGTACAGTTAATAGTTCAAGTTTGGTTGTAGGCAGCGGAGTAACATCTGGTGCAAACAATAGCATTCTTACAATAAGTGGCTTATCATCAGGAACCTATACAGTAAATTATGAAGATGCAAACAATTGCGCTGGCGATACAATAATTACGGTTACGCAACCTTCAAGTGGCATCAGCTTTGTAAGTGCTACACAAGATAGCGTTGGTTGCTTTAATGGTTGCGATGGTAGCATTACAGCGAATGCAATTGGCGGTACAGGTCTTATTACCTATTCAATAAATCCAAATAATAACCCACCATGCGGTGCAGCTGTAGTTACGAATAATGTGATTACGAATTTACCAGCCGGTACGTATACAGTTACAGCATCAGATGCGAATGGCTGTACAACGACAACGGTGGTAACAGTTCTCGAACCACTTGGCATTACAGTAAGCTTAGCGATAACAGATAGCATCAATTGTTTCAATGGTTGCGATGGTGAAATTACGGTTACCCCATCAGGCGGTAGCGGTAGCTTTAGTTATAGTATCACGCCTAATGTCAACGTTCCTTGTGGTGCGGCTTTAATAACAGGTAATGTAATTAGCAATTTACCTGCGGGTAATTATATCGTTACGACTACAGATGCGGTATCAAGCACATGTCCTGTAAATACCCCAATTACAATTACACAACCTACACAATTGAGCGTGAGTGTTACACCTGGCGCCTTACCAAGTTGTACGCCAGGTTGCGATGGTACAGCACAAGCAACGAGCAGTAATGGAACATCGCCTTATACTTATGCTATTAGTGGTACTGCTAGTATATCGAGCTCGGGAGCAATTACAAATGTATGTGCTGGCACCTTGTATACGGTAACAATTACGGATGCGAATTTGTGTACAGCAACTACAACTCTTAGCATGAATACCGCGAATCAGCCACCTATGTTGGTAAGCAATATTGTGAATGATATTTGTTTCAATGCATGTACAGGTAGTGCTTTGGTGAGCAGTATCTCTTTAGCAACACCTATCACTTATTCGATGACAATATTGGGTCCTTCAGCTTGTGGTAGTATCAATGCTACAACAGGTATTGCAAGTAACTTAGGTGCTGGTCAATATCAATTTAGTATTAGTGATTCAAATGGTTGCACTAACGATACAATTATTACTATTACACAACCGACATTATTGAGCCCAACTATTACAAGTGTTACTAATGTATCATGTTTTGGTGGCACAAATGGTGGCGCAGTAATTACTTTATCCAATGGCACACCACCTTATAGTTATATTAGTACAGTTAATAGTTCAAGTTTGGTTGTAGGCAGCGGAGTAACATCTGGTGCAAACAATAGCATTCTTACAATAAGTGGCTTATCATCAGGAACCTATACAGTAAATTATGAAGATGCAAACAATTGCGCTGGCGATACAATAATTACGGTTACGCAACCTTCAAGTGGCATCAGCTTTGTAAGTGCTACACAAGATAGCGTTGGTTGCTTTAATGGTTGCGATGGTAGCATTACAGCGAATGCAATTGGCGGTACAGGTCTTATTACCTATTCAATAAATCCAAATAATAACCCACCATGCGGTGCAGCTGTAGTTACGAATAATGTGATTACGAATTTACCAGCCGGTACGTATACAGTTACAGCATCAGATGCGAATGGCTGTACAACGACAACGGTGGTAACAGTTCTCGAACCACTTGGCATTACAGTAAGCTTAGCGATAACAGATAGCATCAATTGTTTCAATGGTTGCGATGGTGAAATTACGGTTACCCCATCAGGCGGTAGCGGTAGCTTTAGTTATAGTATCACGCCTAATGTCAACGTTCCTTGTGGTGCGGCTTTAATAACAGGTAATGTAATTAGCAATTTACCTGCGGGTAATTATATCGTTACGACTACAGATGCAAATGGTTGTTCTGGTACTACCAACGCAACAATTTCTCAACCTATAAATCCATTACTATTGACACTTACACTAGGCACACTGCCTGGATGTGGAAGTGCGTGTGATGGAACAGCAAGCGCTTCAGCAAGTGGTGGTACATTAGGTTCTGGCTATACTTACTCGTCGACTACAGCCACAATAAATAGCTCTACTGGAGCAATAACTGCGATTTGCGCTTCACCTACAGCATATACCATTCAAGTTACAGATGCAAATGGTTGTATTGATACAGCAGTATTAAGTATGAATAGTGCTACAGGACCGGTTCCTGTTATTCTATCGTCCACCAATCCACTTTGTGTGAATGATACCAATGGTTCTATTACTATGTCAATTATTCCGAATGTTATTTATACGATTAACCCAAGCGGAGGAACTATCAATGGCAATGTAATTACAGGACTACAAAATGTAGCCTACACTATTACTGGAATCGACACGCTTACAAGTTGCAGTGGCACGGCAACAATTACTTTAGGAGTTCAAGCTCCGCTTACAATTTCATCAGCCTCAACTGCATCAGCGAGTTGCTCTACTGCCACTAATGGTTCAATTACCATGACGAATAATCCAAATATCACTAGCTATTCTTCTACATCAGGAACAGTAGCTGGCAATACTATATCAGGACTTCAACCAGGTACTTATACTATAACAGGTAATTATGGATTTGGTTGTACCACTACCACAACTGCTACAGTAGGTACATTAGCACCACCTCTAATTTCAGTTGCATCTTCAATAGCGTCTAGTTGCTCTACATCATGCAATGGCTCACTTGTTATGACAAATAATACAAGCATTACAGGTTACACCATTTCTCCAACTCCTACTGCAGTATCAATAATAGGTAATAATATCACAGGGCTTTGTCCAGGGACTTATACGATTGCTGGTAATTATGGATTTGGTTGTACCACTACGACTACGGTAACGATTGGTGTATTACCAGTTGTTCCAATTTCAGTAGTCTCAACTTTGGGTGCTTCATGCGCACCAGGTTGTGATGGTGATGTTGTGATGACAAATATTGTAAGCCCTCTAATGACTTACACTTCACCAAGTGCAACTTTTACTGGAAACACTTCAACCAATTTCTGTGCAGGAACGCATGTTGTTACTGGTACTTATGCGGTAACAAGTGTTGGATCTTGTACTTCAACAACTACAGTAACAATCAATACCCTCAATGGACCTAGCTTAGTGATTGATTCTGTGCATGCAGCATCATGTCAAGTACCTTGCGATGGACAGGCATTTGTAACACCTTCGGGTGGAACACCGGGTATATTACCTAACCCTGCATACACCATTGCTGTAACGCCTACATCACCAAATATTACGATTGTAGGTGGTGTCATCAGTGGCTTATGTCCAAATACAAATTATACGATTACGGTTATGGATGGTGTAGGTTGTACTTTCGCTGTATCAACTAATTTGGGTGCTGCTATAGTGCCAACTATCACACTGGGTACAGTAACAAATGTTCAATTTAATCCTAATACAAGCACAATTCTTGCACTAGGAACGGTTGGCTACTCAACAAGTGGAGGAACGGGTACATTAAGTACATCAATTACACCTTCGCCAACTAATTTAGTTACACTGCCAAACTTTTATGGCGGATTGACAGCAGGTTGTTATACTATCACGGTAACCGATACGAAAGGGTGCATTGATACTATTCAGTTCTGTATTGGAATTGATTCAGTTACAATATTAACCTGTAATGCAATCGCGACAAATGTTACCTGCTTAGGTAGTGCAAATGGAACGATAGTGGATAGTGTTGCAGGCGGTAATCCTCCTTATTCTTACTCATTAAATGGAGTAGTTAATACACCTTCAAATTTGAACGCATGGAGCAATCTAGCGCCTGGTTCTTATACAGTAATCGTTACCGATGCTGTTGGAGCTACTTGCAGCGATACGGTCAACATTACTCAACCAGCTGCTATTGCGTTCGGCGTTCCTGTAATCGTAAAACCAGGTTGTAGCCCTAATAATTGTAATGGCTCTATCACCATTGCTGCGATTCAACCTGCATTGGCGCCATTTACCTATAGCATACAAGTGCCATCAGGTAGTACATGTCCTACGCCAACGCAATCTAGTCCAGGTCAGTTTATAGGTTTAGGAGTAGGTGTTTATACAATTACAGCTACTAGCACAACAAGTGCTGCTTGTACCGGAACCACTATAGTAAACGTATTACCACCAACACCTCCAATCATTGATAGTGTGGCAATCATCAATGCTTCATGTTTTGGCGGTTGCAATGGACAATTTACGGTTTATACTACACCTAATTCGGGTTTATCTTATGGCATTTCACCGAATCCTACGGCTTCAAGTAATTTAATTTCGGGTTTATGCGCAGGTAATTATATCATTTATGTAAAAGATAATGTATCAGGATGTATTGTTTCTACTTTCGATACAATTAAACAACCTACGGCCTTAATACTAGACACAGCGTTGTCGACGAATATTTTATGCGCAGGTCAAGCAAATGGAACTATCACCGTAGCAATTTCTGGCGGTACACCATTTACTACATCGCCTCCATATACCTTCTCAGCATTATCTCCATTAGCAGGTACTAATGTTTCTCCAGGTCATTGGATTAATTTACCAATTGGCACATATACTGTTACAGGAACGGATTCAAAAGGTTGTACAATTACGAGTTCATTTACGATTACGGCACCACCAGCGTTATCTTGGACTTCGGTAATCGATACAGACTTAGTTTGTAATAATGTGAATACAGGTAAAATAGTAGTAGTGGCGAATGGCGGTACTCCATCCTATACATTTAGTATTTTACCAAATGTTGGAAGTCAATTTCCTTCAGGTACATTCAATAATTTGTCGGCAGGCAACTATGTAATTACCAATACTGATTCAAACGGATGTACACTCACTGCAGCAGTGGTGATTACCCAACCCACTCCAATAGTAATTAATGCTCCAACGGTTGTCAATGTATTGTGTAATGGAGAGGCTACAGGCGGTATCACAATCACTGCTACAGGCGGTACTCCAAGTTCTGCTCCTAATCCATATACATGGAATTTAATGCCGGGTAATATTCAAAATAATACTGGAGTATTTACAGGATTATTGGCTACTACTTATACAATTACAGCAACCGATGCAAATGGGTGCACTGCAACTTCTTCTGTCACAATTACCCAACCACCAGCTATTGTATTCACGCAAGCTACAGGTAGCATTATCGATTGTTTCGGACAACCAACAGGAACCATTAATTCCAATGCCACTGGAGGTACAGGCTTAATCTCGTTTGGTATAGCGCCTAACACTTTCCCTGCCGCACAATTCCCATTGGGTACAGGTAATTATATAGGTTTGTATGCAGGTGTTTATACAATAACAGCGACAGACGCGGTAGGTTGTACACGAACTACCGCTATTATTGTAAATCAAAATGCGCAAGTAAATGCAATAACCACTTTGATAGAGCCAATATGTAAAGGCGAAGCAAATGGTAAAATATTTGTACAAGGTACAGGGGGGGTTCCGCCTTACCAATATTCATTAAATTCAGGACCATTCCAAACAGACACTTTCCGAAATCTAGTCGCAGGTAATTATTCAATCCGCATTCAAGACAGTAAAGGTTGTACCAATGATATTACAGTCACGCTGATTGAACCTGATTTTGTAGGTGCAATTATTAATACAATAGAAACAAGTTGTATCGGATCAGATGATGGACAACTGATTGTTCAAGGAACAGGCGGTAGAGGCGGCTACGAGTATTATGTAAAACCAGGTTTACGATTCAACAAGTCGGGTATATTCAAAGGTTTGAGCGAAGGCACTTATACAATACGTGTTCTTGATACTTCAAGTTGTGTGTATGAAACCATATTCACAATTAATATGAATCCTAATCCTATGAATACAAGCATTACCAAGAACAATTTGACTTGTAATGGACGTGGTAACGAAGGTACAGCTACCGTAAACATCAATGGAGGTATTCCGCCTTACACTTACTTGTGGAATACGAACCCAGTTCAAACAGGTCCAACGGCCGAAAATTTATACTTCGGAAATTACAAAGTTCAAATTATTGATGCAAATGGATGTATGGTTTATGATTCCGTTCGTATTGATGAAGGACCATGTTGCGAAGCAGGCTTTATACCAACCGCCTTCTCGCCAAATGGGGATGGACGTAACGACGAATTTAGAGTACTAAGCACAGCAGGTATACTTACCGAGCAGCTTGAAATCAGAGATCGATGGGGCAAACGAGTTTGGAGTTCTACAACACCTCGTCTTTCATGGGATGGTAAAATAGATGGAAAAGATGCTGATGTAGCGACATACTACTATGTACTTCGTTATAAGTGCACACTCGATAACAAGACATATCTCAAAAAAGGAGATGTCATGTTAGTCAGATAATTTCAATACCCTCGAAAAATAATCAACAAAATCCCACAATTAGTTTGTGGGATTTTTTTTCGTATTCGTGTCACGCAATATCTTTACACACTAAGGCAATTCGATGTTGTACTTATTTTCACAATTACGTTTTTATTAAAATTATATGGTTGATGTATTATTAGGCCTTCAATGGGGCGACGAAGGAAAGGGCAAAGTGGTTGATTTTTTAGCACCCAATTACGATATCATCGCACGCTTTCAAGGTGGGCCTAACGCAGGGCACACACTTTATTTGAATGATAAAAAAATTGTACTGCATACCATTCCATCAGGGGTGTTTCATCCAAATTTGCTCAATGTAATTGGCAATGGTGTTGTGATAGATCCTGTTTCTTTGCAACAAGAGTGTTTAGAGATTGAAGGCTTAGGTGTCGATTTAGTTAAATCATTATACATCAGCGAAAGAGCTCATTTAATTTTACCGACACATAAGCTTTTAGACAAGGCAAGTGAGGCGAGTAAAGGAAAAAATAAAATAGGAAGCACCTTAAAAGGTATTGGACCTACTTATATGGATAAAACGGGTAGAAATGGATTACGCATTGGAGATATGCTGCAACCTGACTTCAAGGCGCGATATCAAGTCTTGAAAGAAAAGCATCTAAGTATGTTGCACCAAATGAATGCGGTAGAAGATATTCAAGAGATGGAAAATCATTTTTTTACCGCAATCGATTTCCTAAAGAAGTATTCAATCATCACGGCAGAATATTGGTTTCACGAACAAATTAAAAATGGTAAACGAATATTAGCAGAAGGCGCACAAGGTACTATGCTAGATATCGATTTTGGCACCTATCCTTTTGTTACATCTAGCAATACCATCACAGCAGGTTTATGTATTGGATTAGGCATTCCTCCTAATTTAGTTGGCAAAGTATATGGTATTTCTAAAGCATATTGTACACGTGTGGGTGGCGGCCCTTTCCCTACCGAATTGCTTGATGATATGGGAGAACAATTGCGGAAGTTAGGCAATGAATTTGGCTCTACCACAGGTCGACCGAGACGTTGCGGTTGGATAGATTTGGTTGCGCTGAAATATGCATGTATGATTAATGGGGTTAGTGATTTAATTATTACCAAAGCAGATGTATTAGATGGGTTAAACCATGTTTCGATTTGTACAAGCTATATACTAAATGGACAAGAAGTGACACAATTCCCATATGATATTCCAGAAACGACGCTACAAGCTAATTATATTAATTATCCTATTTGGGATAAAAAATTAAGTGATTGCGAATCATTGGAAGATTTACCGAAAGGCTTTGTAAAATATTTACAAGACATTGAAAATTACCTGGGTGTGAAAATTTCGCATGTCTCGAATGGTGTGGGTCGAGACCAATTGATTAGTATGTAAAAATTGCGTCAATAAGAATCGCAAAATATACCCCAACTCACCCAATAAAAATTAGAGTAAAAATATTTTTTATTTTTTTTTAAAAAAGTTTTTCAGTTTCAAAATATTACTGAAATTTACAATTGAAATTTACAATTGAAATTTACAAACATGAAAGCCAAGCCCGAAAAGAAAGTAAGCCCTAAAAAGACTGCACCTGCTAAGTCAGCTTCTAAAGCATCCGCTTCCAAAAAAGAAACTAATGAAGAGGACGAAGATGATGATTTGGAGGATGATGAAATCGATTTAAAGAAAAGTGCTAAATCATCAAAGAAAGCATCCGTAGATGACGACGATGATGATGATGATTTGGACGATGCCGATGATAATTTTGAGAATGATGAATTCGATAAAGAGTTTGAAGAGTTTGATATGCCTGCTTCAAAAAGCAAATCCAAGAAACCAGGTAAAGGTGGTTTAGACGATGACGATGATTTTAAAATAGATGATGATCTAGGCTTGAACTTCGACGATGAGTTTGACGATGACGATGATTATTAGTAACAAATAAAAAAATATAGACAGGCGTTAAGTTGAATCTTAACGCTTTTCTTTTTAACCGAAATTATGCGATAAGATTTAAGGAACGAGAACACTAGCGCGTTAGTTGGTCTCGTTAAAAAACTAACGAAACGATTCAGTAAGTGTTTTCTACATTCTCAAAATATTGACTTATAGTTTCTGAATAGTTTCAACATTTTCTAATACTGAATCTGGGTTTAATGGAAGAAATTATGGCTACCTAAAAAAATTTATTTAAATACCTCATAGCAGTTTTGAAAAAAGTAAAATATCATTACAATACGAAAACGCAAAGTTTCGAACCTCTCCAAATACCCATGTGGAAAAAACTCATGCGCGTCTTAGGTGTTCTATCTGCTATTCTGTTATCATCAGTAATAATAGTCGCTTTGGCATTTAAATATATGCAATCTCCGAATGAAAAGTTGATGAACAAAGAACTTGCTCATTTGCAAGAGAAGTATGATTTGTTACAAGAAAGTTTACAATCACAGGCTGTTGAATTACGAGCATTGCAAACGAGAGATCAAGAGATATATCGTGTTATATTCGAAGCCAAGCCATTATCCGAAGATCAGCAAAATAGTCTCAAAAAAGTAAATGACGAATCTGTTGCAAAAAAATTGTCGCCTTTGTCTAATGACGCACTTATTGATCATGTGGAAAGTAATTTAGCGCAACTACAACAGCGCATCAAACAGCAAGCAGCTTCATACGATACCTTAGCAAAGTATATCGCTAAGCGAAAGGAGATGTTGGCAAGTATTCCAAGTATACAGCCGATTTCCAATAAGCAACTCACACGGATTGCTTCGGGTTTTGGAGCGCGCATCGACCCAATTTATAAAATAGACAAATTTCATGCAGGACTAGATTTTGCG
This sequence comes from Chitinophagaceae bacterium, assembly GCA_044234005.1. Classification (GTDB taxonomy): domain Bacteria; phylum Bacteroidota; class Bacteroidia; order Chitinophagales; family Chitinophagaceae; genus OLB11. The sequence goes on from JBIIJE010000010.1 coordinate 29,985, forward strand.
GCGCCATTAGGTACACCTGTTTACGCGACTGGAGATGGCAACATAGAGCTGGCAGAATACAATACAACTGGCTATGGGAATAATATTTGGATTCGACATAGTTTTGGTTACCGAACGCATTATGCGCATATGCTTAAACTCAAGGCGCGAACAGGTCAAAGGGTAAAGAGAGGAGAGACGATAGGATGGCTTGGTAGTACAGGTAAAAGCACGGGACCCCATCTACATTACGAGGTTGAAAAATTAGGAGAGAAAATTGACCCAATACATTTTTTTTATAATGACTTGAAGCCAGAAGAATTTGAACAAATCGTAAAGCTTGCGCAAGCAGGAAATCAATCGCTTGATTGATGCATTATTCAATCCAGATTTTGAAAGAGTATCCGTTATACAGTCCTATAAATGTAAATGAATACAGAGGATTTCTAGTTAACTAAAACCTTATGACAACTTCACCGCAAACAATAAATTGACAACAATGGATAGACGACATTTTATAAAACAATCTACATTACTTTCAATTGGCGGTTTTTTAATCCCCTCCACACTTCTTGCAGCTTGCCGCAAAAAGACTTTGTTTGAAGACATAAATTATGACGGTAAAGTCTTAATTATAGGTGCAGGTGCAGCGGGTTTGTATGCTGGATACATTCTAAAATCAAAAGGTATTAATTTTCAAATTTTAGAAGCTTCTTCAAATCATGGTGGACGACTTGGTAAACTCACAGGATTTGCAAATTTTCCTATTGACCTTGGCGCCCAATGGTTGCATGGTAGAAACAGTATTTTAGGCGACTTGATTTCTACATCAAACACTAAAATTACGTTAGATGATAGTGATACAAAATATTGGTTCAACAATCAGTTGGTAAATTCGTTACCCCAAGATACCGATATTTTTGAAGGCGATAATTTGCCAGATATTTCATATAAAGATTATGCCTTGCAAAAAGGATTGGGCAATGAATATAAATATATTGTTGAAAATATTGCAGGCGATCAAGGTGCAGCGGCTTCTCGACTTTCAGTATTTGGTAATAACTTAGATGAAGAAAATTGGAGCGCTGGCGATTATGATTATAAATTTCAAGAAACATTTTATGATTTCATTGATAAACAAATTGCAAATCAAGTGAAAGATAAAATTTTATTAAATACGGTTGTTTCTAAAATTGATTATTCGCAGGCTGAAATAATAGTAACAGATAGTAATAACAATATATACAAAGCAAATAAAGTTATTGTAACCGTTCCTATTCCTGTACTTAAATCGGGCGACATTCAATTTATGCCTGCTTTACCGAGTAAAAAAACTACCGCATTTTCAAAAATAGGTATGGGCGCAGGAATGAAAGTTTTTTTAAAATTTAGCAATAAATTTTTCAACCAAAATATTATTGGAGGTTCAATTTGTGCCGCTTATGCAGATGATAGTATAGGCAAATTGCAACATGACAGTGTTTTGCTTGCGTTTATAATGGGCGAACAAGCAGAGTATTTAACGACATTAGGAAGTGATGAAGCAATTACAAATGCATTACTTCAAGAATTAGACTTAATGTATAACGGGCAAGCAACGGCATCATTTATAGCGTCACATGTTCAAAATTGGACAACAAATCCTTTCATCAAAGGAGCATATTCTTACAGCACGATTGGTATGGGCGATGCCAGAAAAATTGCAACTCAACCAATAAATAAAAAACTATATTTTGCAGGTGAAGCAATGAATATTAACGGACACCATCAAACGGTTCACGGGGCTTTAGAAACTGGATATAGAGAAGTTGTAAATATTTTAAACGATATTAAAAAATGATCAAAGTATTATTATTCGGCATCTTACTTTTAGTGTCCAACATAACAACAGCTCAGGAATTTAAAGCCGAAGTATCATACAAATATATGTATGCAAATCAGTGGGATAAAGCCATTCAAACCTACAACTTCAGCCGACCGTTTATTTCAGAGAAACAACCTTTATTAATAAATGGTTTTAATCCTTCTTTCTCTTACATTTTTAAATCGACTAAAAATGTGAGTCAAGGATTGCATCTTTCCTATTCCTATTTTCGAAGTTCAGCAGAGAATGAAAACTTAGTAAACACCTTAAATTTACATTTCCTAAATTTGGGTTACATGATTCATTATGAAAATAAAGGAAATCTAAAAGGACTTTACTCGGACTTAATTCTTTCGGCTACATCAAGTGGACTTTTTAGAAATATCAATGGTGAACCTTTCGAATATGATGAAAATATATCAAAAGCATTTGGTATAGGTAGCGACTTAAATTTAAAATTAGGATATTATTTAAAGTTGAAAGGCAAAAATTACCTATCACCATTTATTTCTTTCGCTTACACACCATATCTATATTCGCCAAATAGTGAAGTGGTGATTAATCAAACCAAAGGGCTTACGAATAAAAATTGGACAAGTATAGTGTCAGCGCAAATAGGCCTGGCGTTTCATATTAAAAAATCAATAACTCAATAAGGGCATCTGCTGGCATTGGTTTTGCTTCAGTTTGTCTCTTATCTTAAATTTAACCCACATTACGCGATAGGATTTGAGGAACTAAAAATTCTAGCGTGTAAGATGCATCCTTAATCATTGAATATTTCTAATGCTGAATCTGGGGTTAAGCGAATGTTCATTAGACAAAACCTAATGTAGCCGCAAACGAATGTTATAAATTATTATCTATTGGCATATTTCTATGCTTATATCATCAATGAATATAAACTAAAAGCAAATTCAAATCACATGAATAAATGCCTGTTTTTTTTATCTTTACAAACACATCATGAAACAACTCTCACTCTTTGACAACTTGCCTCCTCTTGAAGAGGTTGCAGCAAAGCCAAGTATTGATGAAAGTAAGCTCAGTAAAGCATATTACACAATTACAGAAGTGGCAGAAATGTTTCAAGTAAATGCATCCTTACTTCGATTTTGGGAAAAGGAGTTTCCGAAGCAATTAGGCAATGTAAAGAAGAATAAAAAAGGAGATCGTTTTTACAATAAACAAGATATTGCCACACTTAAAACACTTTTTCACCTCATTAAGGAGAAGAAGCTAACCCTGGAAGGTACACGCGAATATTTGCGTAGTAATAAAAAGAAGGTCAAGGATGATAAAAGTTTGCTAGAAAATTTACATAAAGTAAGAAGCTTTTTGGTAGATTTGAAATCCCAACTGAAATAGTTTTTTATGAAGTCATTTATCATTTTCTCACTTTGCATTTTCTCTTTCATGAAATCGCAAGCGCAAATTTTTGTTCGAGAGGTCGATCCTAAAACAAAATTCACCATTTTACGGGGTGAACTAAAATTTAAAGATATACTTTGGGAGAGTAATTGCAAATGGTTGCATGATGGGGAACAGGCTTATAAACCTAACGAAACGGTCTTAGAACCTTTAGGCGAATTGGCTAAAAACTACCGGTTTATAGTGGTACTAGGCACATGGTGTGAAGACACACGTAATTTGTTACCCAAATTTTATAAAGTAGTCAATGAAGCACTCATCGATTTAAATTCAATAGAATTGTTTGGTGTAAATCGCCGTAAGGAGGCATTAAACAATGAGCATAAAACATTCAAAATACAGCGAGTACCAACTATTATAGTCTTTCATCAAGAAAGAGAAGTGGGTAGAATTACTGAAACTGTAAATGAAAGCATTGAAGCAGATTTATTTAAAATTATGCAAGAAGATGCTGAAAAATTAAATATAAAACGTGAGCAGGACTCGCGCTACTACCAAGAAACCATTGTTTCTCCCGAGCCTAAAGATTAAGAGGCTCTCGTAAACTAAATAGGATCTACGTGTGAGTAAGCATTATCTAAGCGTAAAGGAATACAAAACAGAGAGACCATGAATCAAACAGCTTTTGAAGCAACTACATGTCGTAAATGCTTGATCACTTGACTCATACTTTTATCGATTTCAGCGTAGCTTAAAGTTTCTTTGATTTGATAAATTAAAATAAACTGTAGGCGCAAGTTTTTTTCAATTAAACTAGAATGTAATTCATGTTTTTGTAAACGATAGGATTCCTTCCCGATTCGTTTTAGATAATTGCGTCTATTGGCAAGCTTAAAAAAACGTTTTGGCACCGTAATAAGTGCCTGCAACGCTTCAAAATCAGGCATTTTAGCTTCAAGACGATAAATAAGTTTGTAAGGATAAATAAAAAACGCTTCTCCTGACTGGAAAAGCGCATCAATTTCTTTTTTACTTGTCAATCGTTCGCGTTTCGGAAAAGCGAATGACGTTGCCATCGTACAAGTATTATTTCAATCGACTTTCGTCGGAAACACTTAATTTTTTACGACCTTTTCTGCGACGTGCAGCTAACACGCGGCGTCCGCCTGGAGTAGCCATGCGAGCACGAAAGCCATGAACAGATTTTCTTCTACGACGGTGAGGTTGGAAAGTACGTTTCATACAATATTACAATTTTAGTTCCCTTTTTGGGGAGTGCAAAAGTAGTTGATAATTTGTAAAATCCAAAAATTAAGGTACAAATTTATAGCCTACAAAGGTAGTTTTTGACGAATTACCCAAAGGCCACTGTTTGAAAAGCGTAATTGTGATTACCTGGTCGTTCACACTACCACTCCCATAATAAGTCGAATCCTGTATAGTTTGGGTCGGAATTGTTATTTTATTACCTAGGGCTGAACCATTAATTACCTCAAATATCGAATCACGTATTGAGTAAAATAAAAGGCCTTGTGGGTCATTTTTGGCTTTTATACGTATAGTATCATCATTATCGTTGGGAATACTGCCATTAATCAACTCAGTCCGAATAACAGAATAATACGAATCAAACTTTTCATTGGCACGAAACTGACAGCTATCTCCTTCAAAACCAACTGCACAAATACAATCACCATCTTTACAAACCCCACCAGACTTACAAATTGTGTTACGTGTTACACAAGGGTCGGGTTGGCAAGCGCTTAAATAAACAACTAAAGCAAAGCAAATAATTGTAAATACCGCAGTGATCGACTTTAGATTTCGCATGGTTTTCATCACAATAAAATTTTTTTAGTTCTGAGTAAATTTTGTAGCATTATAAACACATGTAGTCAGTTCACCTGTGGAATTATTCAGCTCTTGTATAAACAGTGTAACGGAATTCCCAACCAAATCACCATTACCTGAATAGGTAATATTATTAACCGTTTGTGATGGAATTTCCATAATTTCCTTCTCCGTAGTTTTACTAACTATTGCCTTAATAGAAATACCTTGATTAAAGACGTTATAAATAATAATTTCATTGGCTTTAGTGCCAGGCTCTACAACATTAGTGATAATTACTGAAAGATTGCCATTACAACGATAAGCGCCATCCCACACTCCTATATATCTTTCGTACATTTTCGATTCGCAATTCACACCATCGAACCCAAGCTTGCATTTGCATTTACCATCTCTGCAGATACCATCATTTTTACAAATAATTTTCTTACAAGGATCTTTCGTACACGCATTAAATAATACGCCACCCGAAACCATAAGAAACAGCAATATGGTACTACCTATTAAGCTTATCTTTTTCATTACATCTATTAAAGGTTAACAAACATACAAAATTAGAATTTTAAACGAAAATTTATTTTTATATACAAAGGATTCGTATTCATCACAACCGTGTTTACATTTCGGCTTGCACTGTGCTCATTTGTCTTTATTAAAATACCTTTGCGCCGCAAAACAAGTTATTTTATGGAAACAAGAACGGAGATTGCCTCATTGGGCGAATTTGGATTGATAACACATTTAACCCGCGAAAACGAAATACGCAATGCAAGCACTTTGCTTAGTATTGGCGACGATGCAGCTGTAATCGACACTTTTGGGAAACAAATGGTGGTAAGCACAGATATGTTAGTAGAAGGCGTTCATTTCGATTTGATGTATGTGCCACTGAAACATTTAGGGTATAAAAGTGTGGTGGTCAATTTATCTGATATTTATGCCATGAATGCCGAACCTTCACAAATTACTTTGAGCATAGCTATTTCTAATCGTTTTAGTGTGGAAGCTTTGGATGAGTTTTACGAAGGTGTAAATTTAGCTTGCGAGCGTTATCAAGTCGATTTGGTGGGTGGCGATACAACCACATCACCCAAGGGTTTAATCATTAGCATTACAGCCATTGGCGAAGTAGCAGAAAATAAATTTGTAACCCGAAGTGGTGCACAAGTAAATGATTTAATCTGTGTAACAGGCAATTTGGGTGCAGCCTATATGGGGCTCTTGCTCATGGAACGTGAGAAGAAAATATTTATTGAAAATCCGAAAGTGCAGCCCAATCTCGAAAATCAAACCTATGTAATTGAGCGTTTTTTAAAGCCTGAAGCTAAACGCGAAATGATACAGTGGCTAGCAGATAATCAGTTAATGCCAACTGCTATGATTGACATCAGCGATGGACTCAGCTCTGAGATTTTGCATATTTGCAAACAAAGTCAAAAAGGTTGTTTGCTTTACGAAGAAAAATTACCCATACACGAGCAAACCAAAGCCAATGCTGAAAAATTTGGCATTGCTGCTACAACAGCAGCGTTAAATGGTGGCGAAGACTATGAATTGTTATTCACCATATCTCCTTCAGATTTTGAAAAGGTAAAAGAATGCGAACTTTTTACCATAATTGGGCACATCACAAGTGAAGATGCTGGAAAACATTTTATTACCAATGGCGATAAAAAAATTGAAATAACAGCCCAAGGCTGGAACCCTATAGCCAGTTAGAAGTTTTTTTTCACTGCGTAAAACTCTTTAATTTATATGCAAGGTAAAATTCAATAGCCTTTCATTACAAACTATATACGATTACTCTTTTCGCAATGTAACTTCGCATGATTTTAAAAAACTATGAAGCGAGTAATTAGTAACAAAAATTTAATTGTATCAATCGCAAGCGTGATTGTGATTCTTTTTTTACAAGCCTGTACAAGAAACAATATCAAAGAACAAACCCAATGGAAAAGTATTTTTGATAAATATCATATCGATTCAATAGGCGTAGAGCTTGCAGACAATAGCCACGAGCAAGTCTATTATTACAATTTGAACAGATTAAGTACACGCTATTCACCAGCCTCTACTTTCAAAATTGTAAATTCTTTGATTGGACTTGAAACCAATGTTGCGAATGACGAAGATTTTATCATTCGTTGGGATGGTAAGGTACATGAGAGGGAGGAATGGAATAAAGATATGAGTATGCGCGAAGCCTTTAAAGTGAGTTGTGTACCTTATTACCAAGAGCTAGCCCGCCGAATTGGGATGATAGACATGAAACAATGGATAGATTCTATCAAGTACGGTAATAAACAAACAGGTTCAGTAGTAGATAATTTTTGGTTGAATGATACGCTGCAAATTTCACCCGACGAACAAGTTGGATTTATGAAAAAACTATATTTCGATAAATTACCTTTTTCTCAACGAAGTATGCGTATCGTAAGAAGTATGATGTTGCAAGAAGATAGCACCAATTATAAATTATATTATAAAACAGGTACCAACACCAATCAGCAACTAACAAGCGCATGGTTGGTTGGCTTTATTGAAAAGAAAGAAGAACAAATAGGGGTGCTTACCAAGAAAAAGGAAACGAATTATAAGCCTTACTTTTTTGCATTACATATGGAAACGCGTGATACCATGATGAATACCAAGCAAGTCCGCCTTGCAATCATGAAAGAAATTTTGCGAGAGAAAAAGATTATTCAGTAAAAGAAACTATAAAATGATAGGTTTCGAATTGAAATAAGCAATCTCATCGGTTAAATTTAAATAGGTATTTGAATTTATAATTTCCTTACAAATAGCTTTATGCTCTGCTAAAAATTTTTGATGCGCCTGGCTTCTCACATCTTTGGGTCTGTGATGAAAAGCTTTATAAATTTGTTCTAATTGTCGCATGAGGGGCAAACATTTTTCATCAATACAATGCGATACAAAATATTCCCAAACATGCTGTGTCGCCTGATAATTAGGATGTACCAAATCAACATCGTAAAACCGATAATCGCGCAACACATCAATCACTATTTCATAAGCAGGGAAATAATAGGCATTTTGCAACGCATGCACAGCTTCTATCAAGCGCGCTTTGCTTCTGTTGTTTTCTATTAAGCCATCACGGCTATGCCTTACAGGACTTATCGTATAAATAAATTTTGCCTTTGGATTTAACTTGAGCACTTGTCGTTGCATTTCTTCAAGTGCAATTGTAATTTCTTGGGCACTCAACAATTTTTTCTCAAACCAATTTGCTGGTGCTCTGTGATTGTTACCAACTATCATTTTTTCATTCAAATGATAATAGCCAAATGCTGAGCCTAACGTAATAATGATATAATCAAGCTCTCTTAAAAAAGCACGATGTAAAGAAATATTTACGTTTATTTTATTCAGGCAAACTTCCTGCTCTAAGTCAGAAAAATCTGAATGATGCCTCCACGAATGCCAATATTCCTCATATTGAAAGATATCAGTTGATGTATATTCCTTACTCACACACAAATCATGTAAGGCATCGCAAACGCTTATTGGGTTGAATAATATGCCATGTGAATTTTGTACAAGATTGAACTTCGCTTTTGCTAAAAATTTGCTCATATGCTCAGTAAAGCAAGAGCCTATCAGCATTATTTTATCAGTATGCTTTATACTCGGCTCTAGGTTACCAAAACTTATAGGTAAATGAAAGGGTATAGACATTATAGAAATTTTTTTAACCAACCTTGTACGCCAAATGTTTCGCGCCAAAGGTCTAAGTAAATAAAGCAATAGTTTAAAGCACCACTTTCATCCTTTGGACTGAAGGCCGCGGGATAATAATTTTTTGGCATTTTTTTCTTATAGCATAAATAGGGAAGAATGAATTTATTCATTTCAAGCCCTTTCTCGAGTTCCTGTTTGGCCTCTTCACATTCGCCCTCAATTTGAAAAATGAATAAAGCAAGGTTGAGGTGATTCTCATATTCATCAGGAAAAGTCTCAATCAAGTCCGCAAATTTATCATATTCATCTGTTTTAATATAAAGCCATTGCAAATAGCTTCGCATGCCCAAGTTGTCTGCCTTATTGCGCTGAATTATTTTTTCGCCAAATGCAATGGCTTCAGCATATTTTTTTTCTTCACGCAAGCGATGCATCATTTGCATCATACAGCGCAAATAAGGTCTTGTTTCAGAACGCTGATAAAAAACACCTTTGTATTGCTTTTCATACTCACCACCATATTTTTTATCACCAATAGCAATTGCCTTTTGTAAATATCTTGAACGAGCCGTTTCGTAGGGTGAAATACGAAACAAAGCTTCGAACACAATTTCGCTGGTATCGCATAATTTAAGCGCATCCAAACCATCTAAGTACATGCGATTTAAATTATCCATACTTTCTAGGTTCTCATTTTCAAGCTTGTTCATGATGCCAAGAGCGATGTATTCCGCTTTTTCTTCATTGGTAATAGGACCTACTTCAATGTCATCCACGCTTTGGCCGATGAAGCTATCAAGCAAAGCTTTCAACTCTTCTTCAGTCTGATATTTTTTACGTGCAATAAGGCGATTAATTTTAATATTTAATGCGTCATTCATAGACCCACTTTTTTAAACAGTATGTGAAAGTAAAAATTACACATTGATAAATTGCATTTAAAAACAAGATATTTAGTTGATTTATAATTATTCTATGATTAGCCGTAGAGTTACCTATTTTATTTTCCACTTTTGCCTTGCCGTCTCGTCACTAGTGACGAGAGCATAAACCCAAATTAAGCATTAGAAATGCTTAATCGATTAAGTGATTGTAAATCAAGCCTGAAGCAAGCTTGATGACAATTTCTAAATGATCTCGTTAGTGCTAACGAGACCAACTAAAACCAGATTTTACAAGTAAATGCTATTGCGAATTTGGGTTAAAAAAAATATTGAATTAAGAAAGGCGCGAAACCGCTTCAATCTGGTTTATGGTGCAAATGTGTATTACTATAATAATATTACATTCTTATGACAAATAGCTAATTATGCATAGAAAAAAGCATTTATTTTCTCTTTGAATGCTCTATTCATAAAGCTTAAATATTTTTTCTACAATGTTAATAGTTTTTAACATTCCTGAATTAACTTTGCACCCATTCGGATTTAACACAAAATTTTACATTAACGGATGTTAAGTTATATACAACGCTCGGCTAAAGATTTCAAAGGAACCCTTTTAATATTAGCATTATTATTCATTAGTTCGCTCCAAACCATGGCAGCACCTGATGGCAAAGCGCTTTTTCAAGCGAACTGTGCCTCATGTCATAACCCGCTCAAAGACGCAACAGGTCCGGCCTTGAAAGGGGTTGATGCGCGTGTTCCAAATAAGGAATGGCTTTACAAGTGGATCAAAAATCCAGCTTCTGTATTAGCTAGTGGAGACAAGTATGCCAACGATTTATACCTCAAATGGAATAAAACAGCCATGACGGCTTTCCCTTCCTTAAGTAACGAAGAGATTGATGCGATTATTACTTATGTAAATTCGGTAGAACCTCCGAAAGCTCCCACAGAAGGCAGTGGTGCTGGAGGGAATACAGCCTCTTCGAATAGTGGCGACAACACCTTATTATATTCTATTTTATCTATCGTTTTATTGATAGCTATTTTTATTTTAACACAAGTAAACAAAATTTTAGGTCGTACTGCAAATGCAAAAGCAGGCTTACCTTCTCCAAAAGATGTTCCTTTTTATCGAAATAGAGTAGTTATTGCCTTAGTAGCCATAATTGCCATCGTAGGATTTGGAGTTTGGCTCACCAATGGTAGCGATTTAGGTCGTCAAAAAAATTATATGCCTAAGCAGCCTATCTTCTATTCGCATAAAGTGCATGCGGGTATTAATCAAATTAATTGTTTGTATTGCCACGTAGGCGCTGAAAAAAGTCGACATTCACTTATTCCTTCTGCAAATACTTGTATGAATTGTCATAAACAAATTAATGAATACACAGGTGAAACTGAACATCCATTGGTTGATAATGAAGGGAATAAAGTAAATGGAACGAAAGAAATTCAAAAATTATACGATTATGCCGGTTGGGATCCTGTGAAAAAAGATTATAAGCGTGATGCAGCAGGTAATATCTTGTCCAAAGAAATACCTTGGGTGAAAATTCACAATCTACCTGACCACGTTTATTTCAACCACTCTTTACACGTAGTATCAGGTAAAGTTGCTTGTCAACGTTGTCATGGAGGTATTCAAGAAATGGATGAAGTATATCAATTTTCTGATTTAAGTATGGGTTGGTGTATCAATTGCCATCGCAATACCAACGTACAGTTTGCAGACAATAATTACTATTCAATTTTCCAAAAATATCATCAAGAAATTAAAGAGGGCAAACGTAGTGAAGTGAAAGTGAGTGATATTGGCGGACTTGAATGTCAAAAATGCCACTATTAACAAGCGATGTTCGAAAATTTGAAAATGAATAAATAAATAATTAGAAGTCGAAGCCGAATACTTAGCAACAACCTAACATCCGAAACCCGACATCTGACATCTATATAAGAATATGAGTAAGAAACAATATTGGAAAGGACTTGAGGAGTTAAATCCAACAGCGGAATTCAAAGCCAAACAAGCCAACGAATTTCAGGAAGACCTTCATGTATTTGATGAGTTGGAAAGTATGTCTCATACTACTTCTTCTCGTCGAGATTTTTTGAAATATTTAGGCTTTACAACTGTTGCTGCCACCTTGGCTGCAAGTTGTGAAATTCAAGTTCGAAAGGCCATCCCTTATGCTATCAAACCAGAAAATGTAACACCTGGAGTTCCCTTAATGTTCGCTTCTACTTACGTAGATGGCGGGGAGGCAGTGCCTGTTCTTGTGAAAACACGTGAAGGTCGTCCTATTAAAATTGAAGGGAACACAGACAGTTTAATTAGCAAAGGAGCTACAACAGCTCGCGTACAAGCCTCTGTATTAAATTTATACGATGCGGCAAGATTGAAATTTCCAACAGTTGACGCAAAAGAAAGTTCGTGGCAAGCAGTCGATAATTTGGTGGCTCAATCCTTAAATGGTTTAGCTGGCGCGCCTTTATATCTTGTTACTTCTACAATCAATAGCCCTAGCAGCGAGGCTGCTATTGCGCAGTTCACGCAAAAATATCCGAATACCAAGCACGTGATGTATGATGCAATTTCTTACAGCGGTATTTTAGATGCAAATCAAAAATCATTTGGTCAACGCGCCATTCCAATGTACCGCTTCGACAATGCGAAAACAGTCATTAGCATAGGAGCAGATTTCTTAGGTACTTGGATTTCTCCAGAAATTTACGCGAAACAATATGCCACAACTCGTCGTATTAGTGCGAAAAACCCTACTATGGGTAAGCATTATCAAGTTGAAGGTATGATGAGTTTGACAGGTATGAGTGCCGATGAGCGCTTTACATGTAAACCGTCGCAATATGGTGCTGTAGCTTTGGCTTTATTAGCAGCCATTAATGGTGGTGGAGCTTCAAGCATAACACCAAGCATTGATGCAGCAGTCAAAAAAATGGCGGCGAGCTTAAATGCATCACGCGGAAATGCCTTAGTTGTATGCGGTAGCAATGATGTAGATGTGCAAACAATTGTAAACGCTATCAATGCAGCGATTGGTGCATATGGTTCAACCATTTCTTTAGCCACCACAAACCGCACTAAAAGGGGTAGCGATACCGACATGAATGCATTTGTAGATGCCTTAATAAATGGGCAAGTTGGCGGTGTGATGTTTTTCGATTGTAACCCTGTCTATGAAAACGCCAAAGGCAGCATAATCGGCGAGAAAATCGGCAAATTAAAATTGTCCGTTTCCTTCAACGATCGTATGGATGAGACTACACAAAAATGTAAAATTGCAGCGCCTTCTCATCACTGGCTTGAAAGTTGGGGCGATGCTGAACATCATAGCGGTTATATATCATTTATACAACCTACGATAAATCCATTGTTCAAAACAAGAGCATGGGAAGAAAGTTTATTAAAATGGTCAGGTAATAGCACAAGCCATTACGACTTTGTTTCTTCTTTTTGGATGACAAGTTTAGGTGGACAAGCTGCTTATGATGCAGCAATACAAAAAGGAATTAACGAACCAAGCGAAATCACGATGTCAGCGGCTAGCTTTAGCGGCAACGTAGCGGAAGCAAGTGCAAAAATTGCAGCTTACAAAGCATCGGGGATGGAATTGGTAATTTATGATAAAGTGGGTATTGGTAGAGGTGCAGCATGGAGTAACAATCCTTGGTTGCATGAAATGCCAGATCCAATCACAAAATGTACTTGGGACAATTATGTATTAATGTCGCCGAATACAGCTAAGAAAAACGACGCGGAATTAACGGATTTGAATGAAGTTTTCCGAGATAAAAAAGTATTTATAGTAAAAGCAAATGGTGCAGAGGTGAAATTACCTGTTTTGGTAATGCCAGGTATGCACGATGATGTAGTAGCTATTGCATTAGGTTATGGTCGTGATAAAGGCGTGGGCATGGCATCCTACGCGATAGATAAGATGATGGGAGCCAATGCGTATCCATTGTTAGGAAAAGATGAAAATGGAAATCGTAATCCATTTGCTACCGCTACAGTAACAGCTACAACAGAAACTTTTGATTTAGCGATTACACAAACACATCATAGTTATCAAAATGACCGTCCGATTATTCATGAATTCACATTAGCTGAATTTCAGAAAAATCCGATGGAATTATTCAACGAAAGAAAAGAATTACTTGGCCATTATACAACACCAGATGGTTTAGCACATCATGGTGAAGGTCATGGTGAAGCACACGGAGGTCATGATGCACATGCTAAAGATGCGCATGGTGCAGAAGGACATGCTGCTGCGCATGGTGCGGAAGCTCCTACCAAAGCCGAACAAGATTGGCAAGAAGCTTACCGTGAAAACGGAACTTTGTATCCTAACTTCGAACCATTAGGTTTAAAATGGGGTATGAGTATTGATTTGAATACTTGTACAGGTTGTGGTTCATGTACCATCGCTTGTCAAGCTGAAAATAATGTTTCAGTTGTAGGTAAGGAGCAAGTTAAATTAGTACACGACATGCACTGGATTCGTATCGATAGATACTTCACAGGAGATCCAACAAAATCTGACTCTATTCAGACCTTATTCCAGCCTATGCTTTGTCAGCATTGCGATAATGCTCCTTGTGAAAATGTATGTCCTGTAAATGCAACGAATCATAGCAACGAAGGCATCAATCAAATGGCTTATAACCGTTGTATTGGTACACGTTATTGTGCGAATAACTGTCCTTATAAAGTTCGTCGCTTCAACTGGCGTGATTGGAATGAGGCAGATTCATTCGCAGACAATGTATTTACAGATGGTCGTCGTGATGATCTCAATAACGATATCACACGTATGGTATTAAATCCAGATGTAACAGTTCGAAGCCGTGGTGTGATGGAAAAATGCAGTTTCTGTGTACAGCGTTTACAAGCAGCCAAAGCAACCGCTAAAAAAGCAAGTCGAGTGTTGAAAGATGGCGAAGCAAAAACCGCTTGTCAAACCGCTTGTCCTACAGATGCTATTGTATTTGGTAATGTAAATGATAAAGAAAGTGCAATTTACAAGTTGAGATATGAAGATCAAAAGGAGCGTGTATTCCATGTGTTGGAAGAAATACATACTTTACCGAATGTAAATTATTTATCAAAAATTAGAAATTCTGATACCAAACAAAGTATTCATCCTGAAAAGGTTGAACATGTTGCCGAAAAAGCACACGCTTAATATTTGAATAAAGAAAAAAATAAAACAAGGGTTAAATCCTGACTATTGAATAAAAAGAAATAAACGAGATGCATTTAAAATACGAATCGATTATACGTGAACCTTTGGTAGATGGTGCGAAAACCTATCATCAAGTTACCGAAGATATTTGCGCTCCTATTGAGAATCCACCCACCAAATTATGGCGAATTGGATTTTTAATTTCAGCTTCCTTATTGCTTTTTGGAGCATTTAGTGTAACATGGGAAGTATATTGGGGTACAGGTGTTTGGAATTTGAATAGAACCATTGGATGGGGTTGGGATATTACCAATTTCGTATGGTGGGTTGGTATTGGTCACGCAGGAACACTTATTTCTGCCATCTTACTATTGTTTAGGCAAGGTTGGCGAACAGGTGTAAACCGCGCCGCTGAAGCCATGACGATATTTGCGGTAATGTGTGCGGGTCAATTCCCGATTTGGCATATGGGTAGGGTTTGGAATGCATTTTTCGTTTTACCCTACGGTAATACAAGGGGTCCTTTATGGCCTAACTTTATTTCTCCTTTGTTGTGGGACGTATTTGCGATATCAACTTATTTCACCGTGTCGTTATTATTCTGGTATTCTGGTTTGATTCCTGATTTTGCAACTTTGCGTGATAGAGCTAAAACTAAATTTAGAAAGTACGCGTATGGTATTGCATCATTTGGTTGGGCTGGTAGTGCAAAACATTGGCAACGTCATGAAATGTTATCATTGGTATTAGCAGGTTTGAGTACGCCGCTTGTACTTTCGGTACATACCATAGTATCTTTTGACTTCGCTACTTCTATTGTTCCAGGGTGGCATACTACAATCTTCCCGCCTTACTTCGTTGCAGGTGCCGTATTCTCTGGCTTTGCGATGGTACAAACTTTATTAATTATTACACGTAAAGTATTAAATTTAGAAGAGTATATCACAATTGGTCACTTGGAAGCGATGAATAAAGTTATCGTATTGACAGGTTCCATTGTAGGTGTCGCTTATTTAACAGAGTTATTTATTGCATATTATTCAGGCGTATTATGGGAGCAAGAAGCTTTCCGTTTACGTGTAATGGGACCTTATTGGTGGGCATACTGGGCTATGATGACTTGTAATGTGGTATCTCCTCAGTTGTTTTGGTTCAAAAAGTTACGACGTAATGTTTGGTTTACCTTCTTCATGAGTATTATCGTGAATATTGGTATGTGGTTCGAGCGTTTTGTAATCATCATGGCATTGCACCGTGATTATTTACCAAGTAGTTGGAGTTATTATACACCATCATGGCCAGAGATAGGATTTTACTTAGGTTCATTTGGTTTGTTCTTTACATGTTATTTCTTATTTGCTAAATATTTCCCTGTTATTGCGATTGCTGAAATTAAATTTATTTTAAAAACCAGTGGTGAAAATTACAAGAACGAAATGGCAACGATTGAAACACAAAATGATGAGCATTTCATTGAGGAACAATCACATCACCATTAATTGATTAAGAAAAAAATAGATATCGATCATCGAATTACGAACATCGAAAAATAAAAAAAATGAGTATTAAAAAATTTGCAGTAGCCATTTATAGCGATGAAGCCGTGTTGTTTCCCGCAGTAAAAAAAGTGCGCAGTGCTGGACATAAAATACATGATGTTTACACGCCATTTGCGGTGCATGGATTAGATGTAGCATTAGGACAAAAAGAAAGTGATTTGCACATAGCTGGATTCATTTATGGTATTACAGGAACATGCACAGCCTTGGGTTTTATGGGTTGGATTTTCACAAAGGATTGGCCTCAAAACTTTGGAGGTAAACCTACCTTTCCATTACCAGCCTTTATTCCTATTACATTCGAGTTAACTGTATTATTTGCTGC
>JBIIJE010000058.1:0-15652 GCA_044234005.1 Chitinophagaceae bacterium
CGCCGACTTTTAAAATATCGGTACTGAAAACGGGTAGTAAAGCTTCCGCACCACCAAATAAAACAGCAAATAAATCAAGACTTAATACTGCCAAAATAATTTGATGTTTGAAAACAAAGCGAAAGCCTTCTTTTAAACTTTTGATTATACCTAAATCTTGTTGCAAAGAAATTTCCTTAGGTTTTATTCTAAAAATAAAAAAACTAGAAAGACTTAATCCGATACCTGTAATGACTAGAATAGACGTAACCGACATAAAAGTCATCAGGAAGCCAGCAGTTAATGGGCCTAAAATAGAACCTAACATCCAAGTCGTGCTGCTCCATGTAATCGCATTTGGCATATCAGTCTTTTTAATCAATAATGGAATTAAACTAAATGAAGAAGGAGCTAAAAATGATCGAATACAACCACTCGTAAACATACCAATGTAAATGAAAGTTGAAATTGTTGCTACAGTATAATGTTGTAAAAAAAATTGACTTGTAATCACTATGAAGAATATTGCATTGAGAATATAAAACAAAATACATCGTAAATACAATGTACGTTTCTCATTTTTATCAACAAAATAACCTGCGAATAAAGCAACACTAAAAGCAGGTATTACTTCAGCTAACCCTAAAAGTCCAAGTGACAAAGGGTCTTTTGTGAGTTTGTACAATAAATAACTCAATACTGTTGTTTGCATGTACAATGAGAAGATAACTAAAAATCGTGTAGATAGAAAATATGAAAATTCTCTTTCTCGTAATATTGTCAATAAAACTAAAGGATGTTGTCGAACCATGAATTCGCGCAAAACTAATTGATTAAAATCATAGTGTGTGAATGCTCAAAATATACTTCTAATATTCTCTCGTTTTTACGATACTAAAATTTTATCGTTCGTAAATAAATCACAATCCCTAACTTTACAACGCATGTTTCAAACTCTTACACAAGCTTCAGTTTCTGCTTTTGAAGAACTAAGGGTTAATCGATTGCGTACCTTTCTCTCATTATTAGGAATAACTATTGGTATTTTTTGCGTGATAAGTGTCTTAACTGTATTTGAGAGTTTACAAAACAATATTCAAAACAGCATGCAAACCTTAGGCAGTCAGGTTTTATACATCGGCAAGTTTCCTTGGATTCCTGAAGACAAAGGCGAGTATGCTTGGTGGAAGTACAAAGCAAGACCTATGAATACCTTAGATGAAGTAAAACAAATAGAAAAAAATGCTAGTTACGCCTCTTTCGCAACTTTTTGTTACACAGATGAATCTCAGAAAATTAGCTTTAACGGCAACGAATTAAATAGTGTGATGCTTTTTGCGGTGAGCCAACATTTCGAGAAATTACAACCTATTGATATTGAATTAGGCAGATATTTTTCAGGTTCAGAAATAAAATCGGGGCATAGTAATGGTTTGGTGATTGGTACCGCGGTGGCTGAAGAATTATTTGGAGCAAATATTTCACCACTTGGAAAAATGTTGATGATATACCAAAAACCTTTTCAGATTATCGGTGTTATGAAGAAGCAAGGTAAAACCTTTACAGGATTTGATTTTGATGGAGGCATTATTTTATCTTATCCATACTTAGCTAGTTTTAGAGCTATGCATAATGCAGATAAAAATGGTTTTGCAGATCCGATGATTATGGTGAAGTCAAAAAACGCCTCAGTGTTTGAAGAGATGAAATATCAAATTAAATCGATACTTCGCGCTCAGCGAAAAATTTCACCCAAAGAGAAAGACAACTTTTCGTTTAATCAGTTAGACGCGATTCAAAATAGCATCAATGATATTTTTGTAAATATCAAGGTCTTTGGGTTCATCATTGGATTCTTTTCACTGTTGGTAGGAAGTTTTGGCATAGCAAATATTATGTTTGTTTCAGTGAGAGAGCGCACCCGCCAAATTGGTATAAAAAAAGCCTTAGGTGCTTTATCCAAGGTAATTCTCATTGAATTTTTGATTGAATCTATTATTCTCTGTATTATAGGTGGTCTTTTCGGAATAATCCTTGTCATTTTTCTGGGCAAATTATTATCGGGTCCTATTGGATTTCCAATTACTCTATCTAGCTTTAATTTTATGCTAGGTATAATTGTGAGTATATTAGTAGGCATGTTTGCCGGTTTTGTGCCTGCTCGTCGTGCCTCTCGACTCAAACCTGTGGTAGCAATTCAGAGCTAATTGTTCATCAATTCAAGTTCCTTTTTTAAAATTGCCATACAACCCAATTTAATCTCATCAAACACAGGATAATAACCATCTAATCCACCATACCAAGGATCCTTTACATCACAAGATTCATGGGGATACAAATCAGTGAGAAATAATTTTATCTTATTTTCAAATCCATTCATATCGATTATGTTTTTCATTTCATGCAAAACATCTTTCGCCAAGTAATAAATCTTATCATATTTTTCCAAATCACCTTGCTGAATTCTTCGAGATTGTTGTTGACTTATGCAAATACCTTGTTCTTTGCAAACTTGTTGTGAGTGTTTATGTGGCGATTCGCCTGTGTGAAATGTATTCGTACTCGCACTATCAATTTGCCAATTTAGATGTTGCTCTTGAATAAGGCTTCGCATAACTCCTTCGGCTATTGGGGATCTGCAAATATTACCTAGACAAACAAATAGAATTTTCATATTGAAGTATTTAAATTAAAAAACATCCCGAAGGATGCTTTTTAAATATTATCTGTTGAGGTTTTAGTAAACCCACATATCATGTTCTTTATTGAATAATTTTTCACGTATAGCTTCTGATTCTAGTAAAGCATCTATACCACTCTTATAATTTTTAATATCGTCTTGCAAAGGATTATCGAATGTTGATTTTAAAACATAACTTGAGAAATGTCGCTTTTCAAAAAAGTCATCCCAAGTAATCCTAAATACATCATTTTCTGGATTGTAGACTTCAAATCGAGCATTGTATCCGCGAATATCTGGGTAAAAAACCCAAAATAAGGGAACCGTTGCACGGAAACTTCCATCAGTATTCTTTTTATCTAAATAAGGAGCTAAGCCAATAATACGAACTACCATTCTACCTACATTCTTATCAAAAATCCAATCTTCTTTTAAGCGATATTTTGTTATATCATCTGGGTCGAAACTTTTATTAATTATTTTTTGAATAATACTACCATCTGCTTGCTCAACCTCTATAGTCTCCGGTTCCCCAATGATTTTACTCATCACGTCTTCTGGTTTCATAGGTGTTGTAAATCTATCATCAGAGAATGCAGTTATCTTGCCGTTCTTGATTGCATCAAGTAGTATCTCAATATACATTCCTCCACCACTCTCATCATCACCTGGATAACGGAATGCAACATTCTGTTTTTGGCGAGTATCAATCTCACGCCACAATCTTTTTTTCATTAATACGTCAGCCTCCCTGATGGGTTGCCAAGGAACAGCATAATTATTATGCTCTTCCTTATCTATAGCTCCATCTTTACGCAAAGAAGGGGCATAGCCATCTTTTACTATGTTTGCTTTACCTCCTGGTGTGGAAGGATCTGTAGCACTTGGGATTCCACTTGTAGCAGATTGGGCAAAACTCTTTTGGTTCACTAAAAGAATCAAACCAAACCCTAACATTAAACTAAATACTTTTTTCATTTTCTTATCTAATTGAAATTAACAATTAATATTAAATACAATACTACCAACATTTCTAATACGTCCATCTGGCATTTTAACTTTAATATTATCAAAATAAAGTTTACCTCCTGGCGCTAATTTTTCAATCACCGCACGAACACTTTGATCTACGGCTCCATTCAACAAATTATTTCGTCCATTCCCTTGTAATGGTTCACCTCGTTTAGGCACGTAAAATATTTCATATGAGATAACTTCAAACTTTACATCAAAGTCGAAAGCATCTAACTTGGCAAAAATTGCCTCTTGAACTTTAATTTCATTGGCACAGGCTGCTCCTCCCTTTTTGCCAGCAACCACTGGGTAAGGATCCGGAATATTCTTAACGCGGTACTTATTTTCCCATGACTTTTTAGATCCATCTGGTAATTCACCAAACAACGTAATTTTAGCCATTTGGCCTGCTTTTGTTGGTCTGACTATGTATTTGTTTACGCCAGACGCAGCATCTCTTGTTACGGTACAATTCTCAGCGGAGTAAGTCAGCTTACTCGCTTGAATACCTGATGCTGACATTGTGATAGGGTTATCAACACCCACATAGAATACATTCATTTTATCTAATGAAATAGTAGCTTGTGATTCACCTACAAAGTATTGTGCGGGTTTAGTAATCGGAATGGTTCTTTGAACAAGCTGTGTCGAGTTACCTGGCATAGTATCTGTAAACTTCGCAATTACATTCAATTGGCGTGGACCAATTTCATTTGTTGCTATTGCCGAAAACTGACCTAT
This sequence comes from Chitinophagaceae bacterium, assembly GCA_044234005.1. Lineage (GTDB taxonomy): Bacteria > Bacteroidota > Bacteroidia > Chitinophagales > Chitinophagaceae > OLB11. The sequence goes on from JBIIJE010000058.1 coordinate 4,415, forward strand.
TCCTTCAACTACTGGTATGGTTTGACCATTAACTGTAAAGCTCAAATTATTAGCCTTTTTGTTATATGTTCCCAACATAATACGAGCTGTAAACCTTTCACCAGGCAGTACATAGTTGTTATCAGCAGCTACAATAACCGCATAGTCAGGAAGAGGCTTTGCTTGTGTACGTATGTAGTCTTCCTTTTTGATTTCTGCTTTATCAAGCGGTTCACCTGTTGCTTTTGACCATATTTCATCCAAAGCAGCAGCTTGAGAGGCTCTAATATCACTTATATACTTATCAATTAAAGTGGTTGTTGCAATTGTTGGTGACATTTGGAAATTATAAATTGACCAATCTCCTTTGTTCTCAGAATTCTTCTCAACTTCAAAAGTAAGCGGGAGTTTCTTTAAAAATTCAGGGTTATTACCATTGCCAGCAGGTATCACATCCTCGCCCCAATCTAATGGCACTAAGCCAGCTAGGTCTTCTTTATACGCCATCATGGCTTGAAGCATTTTTTTACCATTACCTCCTTCAACCATCACATGGGTTCCGCCATCTAAATCATCAATTTTTTTAATTTGCTTTACACCGTCAACTACCTCATAGCCTCCACTTGCTTCAATTATTTTCACTTTGTATCCTTCTAATTGGGAAATTAAAGTATTCGTTTTATCGTTAACTTGGGTAACTAATAACTTCGCTTTCTCTACTTTCGCTTTTTTGGGCGCACTTGCCTTAGGATCCTCTAAGAATCCATCAAATGCGCCAGTAGTAGCCTCATTTCTCTCTTTCTGTGCTTTATTGGAACGATCTATACTTTTTCCAATGGTTTTAAATGCATTTAAAATTTCGCTTGATACATTCATGGCTAACAGGGCTGTTAGTACCAAATACATCAAGTTTATCATCAACTGCCTCGGTTCTTTAGGTAAAGACATCTATTGCTAAATTTTACTTATTAGATTAACGTTATTTTAAATATTCTAGGTATGCTCGCCAAACCTAGCGACCTTGCATAGCAGTTAACATATTGCCATATACCTGATTCAATGTGCCTAAATTGCGTGCTAATAAACCAATTTGTTCTTTTGCCTTATTTGCATCATCCGCACTATTTTGCATGGCTTCGGAAGCGTTTACCAAATTGCTGTAGAACTTATTCATAGCTTTTAAATGGTTATTCGCGTCCTGCAACTCTACTTCATAAATTTGATTTAATGAACCTAAGTTTTTAGTCAATGTAGTAACTTGGCTATGGAATCGAGCTGTTTCGTCAGCTGCATTGTTGAATGATGCCAAGGTAGCTGTAGCTCCTATAAATGTATCTTTCATTTGAACTAAAGCTGAACTTGCCTCCTTCGTTTTAGCTGCATAATCATTCGTAGCTGAAATTACGTTAGTAACATCTTTCACTTGGGATACCGTTTCACCAAATCGTTGAAAGTTCTCTCCTAATTTTTTGATATTTGCGGGATTCAAGTTTGCCTCTTCAAGCATTTTATCCATTGCTGCTGTAGATGAAGATCCGCTTCCACCTCCGCCAATCGCTACAGATGATGGTGTGAACTTAATACCTTTTCTGTAAGCTTCTACATGTGGATTCTCGTCAATTCCTGGATAAAATTTCTCCCAGTAATAGTCTTTATGTGGAGGTAAAATACCAAGCATGGCGAAAATGAAAGCTTCAGTAAGCATTCCAACCATTAGGGCACTACCTGCCCATGGCCAGTGCATTAGTTTAGCTAAAGCACCTACCAATACTACCGAAGCACCCAATCCAATAATTAAATTTTTAACGTATTTGCCTGTAGTTGTCTCAAAAAATAAGGCTATCGATCTCATGTTTTATTTGTTGTTTTAAAAATGTATAGTGTTTTTAATAATAATTTGTTGCGAAAATAAAGAATTACTTGCGCTTAGGTGGCTTATTGCTTAATGCTGGCGCAATAAACTCGATAATCGAACGGAAACCAATATAGGCCTTTGCTGTATCTGCAAATTCATAATCACGTGAACTTACTTGCAAGTAGCTTGCAACATCCTTCCAACTTCCACCTCGTATTACTTTACGCTTCCACCAAGTTGGGTCATTTTTTCCGGCTTTATTTCGAACTTGTGGTGACATGTCTGCAACCGCTCCGTAAGTATTAGCCTCATAAGAAGATTCTGTCCATTCTGCTACATTACCACTCATATTATATAAACCGTAATCATTTGCCCAATAAGCATCAGCGCGAACCGTGTACAAACCTCCATCAGCACTGTAATTACCGCGATTAGGTTTGAAATTTGCGAGGTAGCAGCCTTTTTTGTTTACGATATAAGGTCCACCCCATGGATAAGGAGATTGGGCACGACCACCTCTTGCAGCCCACTCCCATTGTTCTTCTGTTGGCAATTTAAAATTACCTTCTAAATATAATTTCTTCTTATCCCGATAATTTCTCCAATACCTAGTTCTCCAAATATTGAATGCGTTAGCTTGGTTCCAATTTACACCTACTACAGGGTAATTATTAAAAGCCGGATACCAGAAATACTGATGCGTTATTGGCTCATTATAAGAGTATGAAAACATCTTCATCCAAACTGTTGTATCCGGATAGGCAAATACTTTTTCACGCTTGATGTAAGAACTTCTGACAACGTTACTACCATATTTATTGGCTCTACCCATTGCATCATAATCGATCGCATCAAACTCATACTCAAGTTTGCTATTGTCAAATTCTTCATGGCCCCAAATACTTTCAGAAGCAGGAATTAGAAAACCTGCGATGGCATCTCGAGTTTCTTCAGAAGTCCATTTAATTTTCTTACGCCAGTCAATGCGTTGCACTGCATCTGGACCATCCTCACGATAATGATCAAGTAACGCATGTACCGATGAATCGCGCACATAATTTACATACTGACGATATTCGGCATTTGTAACTTCTGTTGCATCCATATAGAACCCAATCATTTGAACGGTTCTATTCTTTACATCGTTGGCTCCTCTAATATCTTGGTCGCTAGCACCCATGTGCATAACTCCAGAAGGAACCCAAGTCATCCCAACAGGAGCCGTTTGACGACCTGCTACACGTGATTTAGAGCCTACTACTTGACCTTTTGGCCCATCTCCTGCGCATCCCCAAGCTGTTACTATTAATCCAAGTGCTAATAATCTCAACGAAAATTGTTTAATCATAGTACGTTTTTGTTTTTTTAACAAGAAAGCAAATATATCTAAAAAATTATGTTAATTCAAATAGAGGCACAATTTAAAGTAGAAATTTCAATTTGAACTTAAAATTGGACAATATTATTTATTCTTCGAAAAATTTAGAACTACTTACTTAAACAAAAAGCCAAATAATGAAATAAATGTTGACTCTCAAAAAAAAAACCTACTTAATTGCCAACAATAAATCATCAAGCTTGTCAAATTGCGGTAAACAGACGTTTTCTTGACATAAACGAAATATCATCTCATTTGTTTTAGATTGATTTGCGATGAGATTCAATTTTGCATCGAACATTTTATTCGTGATAAATAAAATATTAGGCCGGTAACTATCGGTATAAATTTGTTGATAAAAAAGATCAGCCTTGTCACCAAGTAAAGTTATTTCCTTAGGAAAAATATGTTGCAATTGAAACTGATTCGCCCAAACTGCAAATGAAGCGGGATATTTTTGAAAAGAAGATTGCATTTGCTGCCACATTGAGCTGCTAAGTGTTTGCCATGAAACATTTAAACTTGCATGACCTAGATAATAAGCTAGTTTACAAATAACCGCATTAGCCGAAGGTAAAGCGCCATCGTATATATCTTGCTTCGCTACTTCGACTTGCATAAATTGTTGATTCGTGAAGTAAAATAAATGATTTGCCTTTGCGGAAAAATGTTGTTGAATATACTTTAATATTTCAATCGCTTGATGCGTATAAAAGGTGTTGGCATGCGCCTGAGAAACAGCAATACATGCATCGGCCAAATACGCCAAATCATCAAGATAAGCAGGAATTTTCGCAATACCATCTTTGTAAGTATGATAATACAATGAATTCTTACTTGAAAATTTATGCAATAAAAAATCAAGATTATTCTTGGCTAATAACAAGTATTGTGAGTTGTTCAGTAGTGTTCCACATTTTACCAAAGCTTTACATAACAGGGCATTCCAAGACAGAAGTATTTTATCGTCAGTTAAAGGTTTGATTCGTTTCATCCTTACTTTCAATAATGCTTCATGCAGTTGAGGTAATTTTTTGAAAAATAAATTTGAAGCTTTTGCTTGCAAATCATAGTTAGTCCAAAGTATGTTTGTATGTTCCCAATTGCCGATTTCGCTTAGCTGATAATATTCAGCAAAATCGATATAATCATCTCCTAAGATAGTTTTCACTTCTTCACACTGCCAAGTATAATATTTGCCTTCCACGCCCTCACTGTCAGCATCTTGTGCACTGAAGAAACCACCCTCTTTATGTAGCATTTCACGTTGTAACCATTCAATTGTCTGTTCAATCACAAACCTATATTTTTCTTCTTTAGTCACTTGATAAGCACTTGCATATACTTCGAGTAATAAGGCATTGTCGTAAAGCATTTTCTCAAAGTGTGGTGATTGCCAATACCTATCGGTACTATATCGCGAAAAACCGCCACCAATTTGATCATAAATACCACCCATCATCATTTTGTCAAGACTAATTTTGACTTGTTTGATGGCGTTTTCATCATTAAAAAGCGCGTAATGATCGAGCAAATATTGTATAGAAAATGTGGAAGGAAATTTCGGCGCTGTTCCAAAACCTCCCTCTTCAGTATCGGCTTGCGCTAATATTTTTTTTGCAATCAAATGGCAAGTCTCTTCAGCAGGAACATGTAACTCGTTTTCATCTTTAGCACTATAAGTTAATTGACTTAAATCATTTAAATGTGTCAATAATTTATCTGCTTGTGTTTCAACTTCATTTCTATTTTGTTGAAAATATTGAGAAACATTTATCAAAATTTCTTTCCAAGCTGCTCGACTGTGCATGCGCTTCGGAGGGAAATAAGTACCTCCATAAAAAGCTTTTTTATCAGGCGTAACAAATACATTAAGAGGCCAGCCTCCACTGCCTGTCATCGCTTGTACCGCATCCATGTAAAGATGATCTACATCGGGATATTCTTCCCGATCGATTTTCACATTGATAAATAGTTGATTCATCAGATTCGCAGTCTCTTCATCCTCAAAACTTTCATGCGCCATTACATGACACCAATGGCATGACGAATAGCCAATACTGATTAATATAGGTTTATTTTCTTCCTTAGCTTTAATGAAAGGCTCTTCTCCCCAAGGCATCCAATGCACAGGATTATTGGCATGCTGTAATAAATAGGGTGAAGTTTCGTCTTGAAGTAAATTCATTTTTTAAATGTCGGATTTCAAGTGTCGGTTCTCAACACTTTATGATTCCTAATTCCACACATCAGGCAAGCAACAAATAATTATTTAATGGCGTACATTAATTCCTTAACAGCTCTTACTGTTTTGGAAACATCAGGCAAAAATTCAGCTACAAGTGTGGGCGCATAATGCATGCTTGCATCTACACTGCACAGACGACGAATTGGAGCGTCCAAATAATCAAAAGCCATACGTTGCACACGATAAGTAATTTCAGTGGAAACAGAACCAAAAGGCCACTGCTCTTCCACAATCAATAATCGATTCGTCTTTTTTACGGATGCAACAATTGTATCAATATCAAGAGGACGAATAGTGCGCAAATCAATGACTTCGGCACTGATACCTTCTTTTTGTAATTCTTCAGCAGCCGCCAATGCAACCTTCATCATTTTATTAAAAGATATAATAGTCACGTCTGTACCTGCTCGCTTTATATCTGCCTTACCGATTGGAATGAAGTATTCTTCCTCGGGCACATGTCCCATATCGCCATACATAACTTCACTCTCCATAAACACAACAGGGTCATTATCGCGAATTGCACTTTTTAATAAACCTTTAGCATCATAAGGATTTGAAACAGAAATCACCTTTAAACCTGGAATATTGGCATACCAACTTTCAAACGCCATTGAGTGTTGCGCGCCTAATTGTCCAGCACTGCCATTAGGTCCACGAAAAACAATCGGACAACTGAAATGTCCGCCACTCATGGCAAGCATTTTCGATGCGTGATTAAGAATTTGATCGAGTGGCAACACTGCAAAATTCCATGTCATAAATTCAATGATAGGTCGTAAGCCATTAGCCGCAGCCCCAACACCAATAGCTGCAAAACCAAGCTCAGCAATAGGGGTATCAATAATTCGTTTTTCACCAAATTCTTCAAGCATACCTTGGCTTACCTTATAAGCGCCATTGTACTCTGCAACCTCCTCTCCCATTAAAAATACTTTCTCATCGGCACGCATTTCTTCTTGCATGGCTTCACGTAAGGCTTGTCTAAAGGCTATTTCACGCATAATTGAATTTTAAAGTGGAACAAAAGTAAGGAAAGGATTGGAATGACAATATTTTTTAGGCTAGATGTTTGGAAAGTTTTAGTGGTTGATGTCGCGTGAAGCTAATCTCGGAAAATGAAAGCATAGCGCTGCAGCTTCTGAAAGTAAAGCAATCGAAGGCATAAAAAGTTGGGTGCTGATATTTTAAAATAATAACATGAACTTCACGCGTTGAAGCTAGATCCTAAAAATTGAGAAAAGTAAATATTAATGTGAAGCACTAATTCCAGATTTTAGATTCGAGTCTTCATGAGACATAAAAAAGCGAAATACATAAGGGGAGAATCCTTTTATTTACAGCACAGCGAGTTAACAATTACAACATCAAATAGAATTTGCTAAACCTAATCTGTAGCGCATTTCAACTTCATTGCTAATTTAAAATTTAAAATCTGGGATACCTACAAATTCCTAAATTCAAGAAATGCTTTATCATTTTACTAACATATATCAGTTGAATTGTTAGTCAAAAGGCTTTTTCTTTGCAAATGTTCACAATTTGATAATAAAAACGTTATGATTGCGTAACTTACCGCCTTATTTGACATTGAAAAACATCAAAAAATATATAATACATTCCTATCAAGCTTGGCGAGCCGCTTTGTTGGAAAAGCCTTTTCGATACAGGATTGTGTTGTTTCCTGCCCTCTTCTTCTTATACTCTGCCATCACACAACGTTTGGGCAATTATATAGAAATGCGTAAAGGCGTATTATTAGATGATAAAATATTAGATTTTTTTCCTGCGCTAGATTTTTCAGTAACTATATTTCTTTTGCTTTATGGTTCTATTGTATTAATCATTATAACTCATTTAAATAAGCCTAAATTAATACTACGAGTTATTGAAATGCATTTCTACGTGGCTGTCGCACGTCAAATTTGTATTTTGTTAGTTGCGCTTGAACCTCCCACAGGCATTATTGTGCTGCGAGATATTTTTTTAGAAAATACAGTTTATCCAAGGCACTCTCCGCTTACAAAAGATTTGTTTTTTAGTGGACACGTTGCTAGTATTTGGATTTACTTCCTATGTGCTGATATGAAGTGGGTAAAAAATTACATGATTTTCGCTACTGTTTTAATGACTTTTATGATATTATGTATGCGAGTTCATTATTCTTATGACATATATGGAGCACTAGGATTCACAACATTAATTTTTTACGCGCCTGTTTGGATTCGAAATTACTATGAGTCAAAAGCCAAATGGACAATTGATAATTAGTTTTTTAGTTAAATATTAATTTTCAAGATTACATCTAGATATAATTGAAGATGCAGGCTCAGATTATATACTAACGACTTTGTATTACTTCATGAACCCAATCCTTGCTGTTGATTCCGCATTTTGCAGTTGAAAATGCAAACTGCAAAATCTGGGATGAAATTCTATTCTATTATGATGCATTTCGGTTCCCGTCCATACAGAATCGCGAATAGCCTCAGCCCGCTGCTTGAACCTAACGACGAAGTGCAGATTGTTGCTCGTAATCGGGCGAGGACTTGCAGCAAAAGGGTGTATGCCGCCAAAAATATGCTCGATAAAAATCTAACCAAAGCCAGAATTATTAACTAATCTTGACATATGAAATCGGTATATTTAAATAAAAGAGCTGGACATAGAATTACGAATGGGCATCCATGGATTTTTGCGAATGAAGTGGATAAAGTTGATGAGGACATAAAACCAGGCGGCATTGTAAATGTTTATAATTCCAAAAAAGAGTTTGTAGGCAAAGGTTATTACAATGCGCAGTCGCAAATACAAGTTCGCTTGCTAAGTCGTGAACGTGACGAGATTATAAACAAGACTTTTTTTGAAAACAAAATTCGAGAAGCATGGGCTTATCGTCAAACCTTGGGTTATGTAGAAAATTGCCGATTGGTATTTGGTGAAGCAGATGGCTTACCTGCCTTGGTGATTGATAAATTTAATGATTACTTCGTGATACAGACTTTATCGCTTGGCATGGATCTTTGGAAAGATGCGATTGTGGAAGCGCTTGAAAAAATATTTAATCCTAAAGGCATTTACGAACGCAATGATGTGCCAGTCAGAAAACTAGAGGGCTTAGAAGAAAAGAAAGGATTTCTGAGTAAAGCCTTTGATACTCAAATTATGATTAAAGAAAATGGATTAAAATTTTACGTGGATATAGAAAATGGGCAAAAAACAGGTTACTTTCTAGACCAACAAGACAATCGAAAAGCGATACAACGTATTGTAAAAAATGCTGATGTACTTGAAGCATTTACTTACACAGGCACATTCAGTTTGCATGCAGGCTTTTATGGTGCAAAATCGGTTTTAGGTCTTGATATTAGCGAACAAGCTGTGAAACAAGCTAGAGCAAACGCTGAACTAAACAATTTAACAGAAAGGGTGCAATTTGAATGTTGTAATGCTTTTGATAAACTCAAGCAATATACCCGTGAAGGTAAACAATGGGATGTTGTAATTTTAGACCCACCTGCATTTACAAAAAATCGAGAGAACATTCAAAAAGCGATAACCGGCTATAAAGAAATAAACTTAAGAGGAATGCAATTGGTAAAACCTGGAGGATTTTTAGTCACTGCGAGCTGTACAAATTTGGTACAGCCTGATGCTTTTTTAAATACTATTACCTTAGCAGCTCGTGATGCGAAACGTTCGCTAAGGCAGGTAGAATTTCGTACTCAAGCAAGCGACCATCCTATTCTCTGGAATATGGAGAATACGAATTACTTAAAGTTTCTGATCGCACAGGTTCTGTAATCAAAAAATGACTAAATCTTTTGATTAATAAGAGTCGAGACCAACTAATACCGATTAGACAAATGTAATAGATTAAAATTTCGCTCCTCCATTTAATCTAAAAATTTGTATCCAAAGGCATTTACCATTTTCGTCAAACGAAATGTATAATATAAAATTAATGTCAAAATGGTATAACAAGCAAGAAATTTTATTCCGCAAATTCTATTTCGTAACTAAGGTTAAAAAACAATGTGGTTTAGAAGATCATGATTCTTTGATACAAAATATCAAATTTTCGCCTTGTACCTTTTTTAATAATAATACCGTACTATCCATGATTTATCTCCTGAATTAATGTGTACCAAAAATTTCATTCGCTAATACCATCGCCTTAGTTAGGGCTTCTTCATTAAAATTAATGGGAACACCAATTCGTTTAAAATAAGAGATACTTGTTTCAGTTGGGATATTGCCAACCAAATCGTTTTGCGCCATCGGACAACCACCAATACCAAGTAAAGCCCCATCATATCTAAGACAATTATTTTTATAAGCCGCTTCTAGTTTCTCCACGGCTGTTTGTGTTGTTGAATGAAAATGAGCTCCAAATTCAACAGCGGGAAATGCATTAACCAAGTTAGAAAATATGTGGGCTATATTCTGAGGATTTGAAACGCCTACCGTATCAGAAATTGCGAAAATACCCAATCCTAATTTTTCCAATTTTTCGACCCAATAAATTGCAACATCACTTGAATATTCATCACCATAAGGATTGCCAAAACCCATTGAAATATAAGTCACTAATTCTTTACCATGTTTTATACATAGATTCTGAATTCTTTCTAAAGTAAGAATTGACTCTTCTATGCTGCTATTGGTATTTAGTTTTTGGAAAGTTTCTGATATTGAAAATGGGAAACCTAAAAAGCTAATTTCATCATAATGTATTGCTTCTTCAGCACCTCGTAAATTAGCGATAATCGCCAAGAGCTTCGTGTTAGTCAATTTCAAATGAGGAATTACATCTTTAGTATCCGCCAATTGCGGAATCGCTTTCGGAGAAACAAATGAACCGAAATCCAAGGTATCGAAGCCTACTTCAAGTAAAGCATTCAGATACTCAATCTTCTTTTCAGTTGCTATAAATGTTGGCCAACCTTGCATTGCATCACGGGGACATTCTATGAGTTTTATGGGTTGTTGCATAATTAAGTAATGGAAGGTTTAAAAATTGGGAAAATCAAATTCTTTAGATCAACCTACTTTGAAGTACCCACTTGTTTAAATTGTGAATTATCAATCGTATTAAAACGAAAAGAGTATCCCAATGAAATAAAAAAACTGTTCGCCACATTCAACGATCCATCCCATAACAAAAGACCAGCGGAAGTATCGAGCATACTATTATTATTCAATAAATAAGTAAACCCACCATCGAAGTTATGATTAAACGAAGTTTGTGAAGATTTATTACCATAGAATTCTAGAAAACATCCTAATTTCTTAGTCAGTGAAATGCCTGATGTTACCGTATAAATAAAACTTCCGACCGGTGAGTTTCCATTCCATTCCATACCCAAATTATAACCGAGACTAACCTTATCACTCAAGGTATTTTGCATCACAAACCGAAACTGAGGTGCTATATTACTTGTTTGAAAATCACTCGACGCCATTTTATTCATCGCTAAATGACCAATGAAAGCCATTTCTGGCAGAAAGCCTTCTTCCTTCATGAGCTTAGATTTAAAGCCCACCCAAACTGGAATCAAACCTGTTTGCGATGATGAACCATTTCTCATTCTAAATGATTGAAGCGTTGTAATCAATCGTAATTCAAAAGTTTCATTGATGCCATATTTAGTCAATATGGTTGGAATCGTTAATTGATTGGCTTCATCTATTTTTTGATAATTGCTGCCTGATTCAACTTGAATATACTTTTCAGGTGTCAGAAATGGTGATTCGGTTAGATCGGGTCTATCGAGC
>JBIIJE010000162.1:0-4352 GCA_044234005.1 Chitinophagaceae bacterium
GATGGATATTGACAAACCAATTGAATCAAAAACTGACCCAGAAGATGATGATAAAAAGTCACTCATGGTCATGATGAGTTTCACAGAATGGCTAAATCACTTCAAAACAAAAGCCACAAGAGAGAAGGAAGAAGAAAAATCGCAAAAAGCTTTAAAAACAGCTTGGCAAAAAGAAAAATTACAAGCAGCTATTGAAGAAGAAAGTGATGAAATTCCAGAGAGTATATTTAAACAAGCTATGGACTCAATTTCATTAGAAACAGATACCGCAAGTGAGGCTTTAGCAAGTATTTTGGCTAAACAAGGCAAAACTGATAAAGCAATTGATATGTACAAGAAATTAAGTTTGCGAAATCCCGAAAAAAGTGCTTATTTTGCCAACCTTATAAATGAACTTAAATCTTAATTTATTTAATATATGAATATCGCAATTTTAATTTTAATTATCATTACCTGTGCTGTAATCGCATTTTTCGTACTAATACAAAATCCTAAAGGAGGAGGTTTATCAGGCGAATTTGGCGGAATGGGTACACAATTGATGGGTGCTAAACAAAGCACTGATGTTGTAGAAAAAGGAACTTGGGTAAGTGCTGCTGTATTATTGGTATTAGTACTTGGTTCATTTGTAATGGCTGACAAAGGTGGTACAGCAAAAAATCAAAAATCAAAAGCAGAAGAAGCTACAAAAGCGAACAAAATTCCTGCTGCACCAGCACCTGTTGCTCCGCAAGCACCAGCTGCGCCTGTAACTAATGCAACCCCACCAACTGGTAATACAGCCCCAACAGGACAAACAAATTAATTCTAACTTAATTTATATAAAAACTTAAAGCAATCTTTAACGAGGTTGCTTTTTTTAGTGTGCTAATTCAGCTTTCAGAAATTTACCAGTAATACTTGTTTTCGATTTTACTATTTCTTCGGGTGTTCCCTCTGCTACCAAAGTTCCGCCTCCACTTCCACCCTCAGGACCAATATCGATAATATGATCTGCCACTTTGATTACATCCATACTATGTTCAATTACGAGTACTGTATTTCCACGATCTACTAATTTCTGTAAAACGAGTAATAACATTTGAATATCCTGAAAGTGCAAACCCGTTGTTGGCTCATCTAAAATATAAAATGTTTGGCCGGTATCTTTCTTTGCCAATTCAGTTGCAAGCTTTACGCGTTGCGCTTCTCCACCGCTTAAAGTAACTGCACTTTGCCCAAGCGTGATGTATCCCAAACCCACTTCTTCGAGGGTTTTCACTTTCCGATACAATGAAGGAATATGTTTAAAAAAATCAGTTGCCTCTGCGACTGTCATTTCTAAAACATCAGAAATAGACTTACCCTTGTATTTAATTTCTAAAGTTTCACGGTTAAATCTTCTACCATTACAACGTTCACAATGAACATGAACATCAGGTAAAAAGTTCATTTCTATTGTTTTTATGCCGGCACCTTCACAAGTTTCACACCTCCCCCCTTTTACATTGAATGAGAATCTACCTGGTTTATACCCTCTAATTTTGGCTTCTGGAATTACCGAATACAATTGTCTCACATCATTGAAAAAATTACAATAAGTTGCAGGATTACTGCGTGGTGTTCGACCAATGGGTGATTGATCAATTTCAATTACTTTATCAATATGCTCCAAGCCTTTCACAGTTTTGTAAGGCATGATCTGAGTTTTACTTTTATAAACATGCTTAGATAGAATTGGATATAAGGTTTCAGAAATCAAAGTGGATTTACCACTGCCCGAGACTCCCGTAACAGCTATAAATTTACCCAAAGGAAATTTTACTTCTATTGATTTTAAGTTATGACCACTTGCGCCTTTGATTTCAATATGTTTGCCGTTTCCCTTACGTCGTTCTGCTGGTATTTCAATTATTTGAGTGCCTTTTAAAAAGTTAGCAGTGGGTGTATTCTGCTTTAAAAATTGTTTTGGTGCACCTTCACTTACAATATTGCCACCTAATCTGCCTGCACCTGGACCAATATCAATCAGGTGATCCGCATGCAACATAATATCTTTGTCATGCTCTACCACAATGACGGTATTACCGACATCGCGTAAAGATTGCAACGCCATTATCAATCTTTGATTATCACGCTGATGTAAACCGATGCTTGGCTCATCGAGTATATAAGTTATTCCTTTTAGCTTTGAACCTATTTGAGTGGCTAACCGGATCCGTTGGCTTTCTCCACCACTTAATGTACGCGAAGTTCTGTCTAAGGTCAAATAATCCAAGCCTACATCTAATAAAAAATTTAATCTGTCATTGATTTCCTTCACAATTTCAACAGCAATCATGTTTTGCTTCTTACTTAAACGCTTATCAATTCCATGGAACCATTGTTTTAATTCACTTAAATTATATTGACTCAATTCGGCAATATTCTTCTCATTCACCTTAAACCATAAGCTCTCTTTTCTCAGTCTTGCGCCGTGGCAACTAGGACAATGGTTACTAAACATAAATTTTTCTGCCCATTGTTTCACATAATCACTGCCTGTATCGTTGAACCATCGAATCACCATATTTACTATACCTTCATATTCAGTTTGATAAAATGTAGATGATTCATCAAAATCGATTGTCAAGTCAATCTTCGCATCTTCAGTCCCATATAATAATACATTTAGCGCTTTCTCCGGAATAGAGGCAATAGGCTTGTTGACATCGAATTTATACTTTTTGGCTAAGGCTTGCACTTGTTGATAAGTATATGTATCGCGGGCTAGACCTAAAGGAGCAACTCCTCCATCTGCAATACTGATACTTTTATCAGGAATTACAGATTCTAAATCAATTAGGAATACAGTACCCAAACCTTTGCATTGCGGGCAAGAACCATAGGGCGAATTAAATGAAAATGAATTCGGGCTTGGCTCATCATATGAAATACCAGTATCTGCACACATTAAGAGCTTGGATAAAAGTTGTGAATTACTTGTATCATCATGGTTTACGATTAAGACTTGATCATTGCCATGTTTCAGTGCGCTTTGCAAACTTTCAATTAATCGCAAGCGTTCTTTACCATCCACTGCCAATCGATCGATAACAATTTCGATATCATGTACCTTATAACGATCTACTTGCATTTTTTCTTTCAACTCCAATAATTCGCCATCAATCCTAACTCGTAAAAAGCCTTGTTTGCGAAGCTGTTCGAATAATTCACGGTAATGACCTTTTCGTCCTTTTACTATGGGAGCTAATAAAATGATTCTTTGTTTGTTAAAATGCGAGATAATATGTTCGAGCATTTCTTCTTCAGAATATCGAACCATCATTTTCCCTGTATTATAACTGTATGCTTCTCCAGCACGAGCGAATAATAAGCGTAAGAAGTCATAAATTTCAGTTACGGTCCCTACTGTGGAGCGCGGGCTTTTATTTGTTGTTTTTTGCTCAATGGCAACCACAGGTGAAAGTCCATCAATTTTATCAACATCAGGTCTTTCCATATTTCCAACAAACTGACGAGCATAGGCGGAGAAACTCTCCATATAACGACGTTGTCCTTCAGCATGTATAGTATCGAATGCCAAGGAAGACTTACCACTTCCGCTTATACCTGTAATTACCGTGAGTTTATTTTTAGGGATTTTAATAGAAATATTCTTCAAATTGTGTTCACGTGCACCTGTAACTTCAATAAAATTTTGCATTGCAGCGAAATTAAATCAATTAATTTGATGCTGGCTTAATTTAGTAAATGAGCCAAGTTTTATCATAAATTTTATTTAAAGTCAATAAAAAAGAGGACTAAAATTTTGATTCTATCATAAGGTTTGTACCTTTAGCCTAGATCTTTGAACAAATTTTATTTAACCGTTAAAATATTAAAAAAAATGAACGTACAAATTCGCACGCAGCGTTTTGATGCTGACAAAAAATTGATTGAACATGTAAACGAAAAATTAGAGAAATTGAAAACTTATCATGATAGTATTGTTGATATTGACGTCTATTTGAAAGTTGACAATGTGGTGCATCATATAAAAGACAAAATCGCTGAAATAAAAGTTCACATCCCCAAACACACATTTTTTGTTAAACACGAATCGAAGCAATTTGAAGAATCATTTGACTTGGCTTTAAAAGCAGTGATTGACCAAATAAAAAGTTATAAAGAAAAACAAATGGCGACTCACTAAAGTGAAATAAAAAATACCCTTATAAAACGTAAGGGTATTTTTTTTGTATCTATTTTTACAAAGTTTTGATACAATTCCCGAACTGTAAAATAAATTTAGGCTTACGCATTACGAATAAACGTGATGATGGTTACCACAACCTTGATACTATAGTTTATCCATTGCCATTACATGATGC
>JBIIJE010000163.1:0-4346 GCA_044234005.1 Chitinophagaceae bacterium
GTAGTTATTTAGCTCGACGTGGATTGAAAGCTTATCGAGGAGGAAGGCCCGTGAATCCGAGTATGATTAATTCAAAGAATTATAAAACCTTTGCCATTTCACAAGCCCCTGGATATAGAAGTTCATTGGGCGAAGTAAAATTTAACATGATAAATCCTTGGGCCATTTATATGCATGACACGCCACACCGAGAAGATTTTGTAAAATCATTTCGTGCTTATAGCTCAGGTTGTATTCGCGTGCATAAGCCTAAACAATTCGCTGAATTTTTATTGCGAGATACAGTGAATTATTCATACCAAAAAATTGATTCGATTTGTAAAAAACGCTCAACCATTTATATTCCATTTAAAAGAAATGTGAATGTACATATAGTGTATCTTACTAATGCCTTAGATAGTTTAGGTAATGTTATGTACCTGAAAGATGTATATGGTTGGGATCGATGATTTTAGTTATTCAAGTAATCATATAATTCAAGAAAGCATTGTATGTAAAAGGTTTGACGCTTAGAATATATATTGTGATTTAGTATTTCGAGCTTTAAAAATTTGTGCTTTGTATTTTGGTTCTCAAATTTGGCACCTTCGAATTTCTCACTTTCGAGTTTCGTATTCCTCACTTTCGAGTTTCGTATTTTCGAATTTAATATTTTACAACTTAAAATTATTTCCCCTTAATTCTATTACTTTCTTTGCTAGCACCCGATTCACGTTCACGTTGTTTTGCTACTTGATTATTTCCAAATCGATAGCTTAGGTTTAGCTTTATTTGACGGCTTTCCCAATTTCCATTACCCTTAATATACAAGCCTGAAAAGTTACTTGTAGCAAACCATCGTGATGATGCAAAGACATCTGTAGCACCCAAGCGAACAGTTAGCTGTTTATTCAATAATAATTTTTGTAACCCAATATCTAGTGAGCCCATCGGTTTAGTTCTAAAAGTACCGCCCCAATAGGTTGGTCCTGAAAACCATCCTGAAATATTTAAACTATAATCTTTCGGCAATGTAAAATTATTGTCGGCATAGAGCATGTAAGTCCAATATTTATTCCGTAAAATTCTACCTTCAAAATTGGCTTGCAAATCATTGTAATTCGCTGCCACATTCGCATAAATCATCCACCTTTTTTTTACTGGAACAGGAAATGAAATATTGATGCCTGCTACATCCATAGATGCAAAATTTTTCTGTGTGACATAGGTTCTTGAGAACTACAGTTGTGTCGGTTGTTTGCATAAACATGTCGGTAATCCTACTGTAACTGAGTGAGGTAGTAAAAAATTGCATGAATAAATGGGTAAGATCGAAAGAATTTGTGTATTGCGGTCTTAAAAATGCATTACCTTTCTCGTATGTTAATTCATCAAGTTTATTCTCGAATGGATTTTAATCTTGGTAGCTTGGTCTGTCAATTCTTCTATTATAAGTCATGCCCAATGTGTGCTTTGGATTGATTGTATATGAAAAGCCTGCACTTGGAAATAAGTTCAAATAGGAACGCTTCACTATATCGTCTTTACCAACCATGCCGCTGCTTAAATTACCCTTCGAGTTGGTTTGCTCTGCTCGTAAACCTGTTTGCAAAGAGAATCTAGTATTAAATTGTCGCGAATAGTTAATGTTACCAGCTGTTACTAATTCATGATAAATAAAATGGTTAGAACGATTATTGTTCAAAATATCAACACTATTAATCACATCGTAAAATTGAAAATCATTATCTGTTTTAACATATGCTGCTTTGGCACCCAAACCAATTTTTCCTTTTAGAAAATTTTGTTCGTAATCAGTTTTAATTGCGTAGATGTCAATACTTGTTGGTGTATTATTTCTAAAAATATTTCTGCTTTGAATAATACTTTCTGTTTTATCCCAATAAGTATTGGGCTGATAGCTATGCGCTTGACTATTGAAAATTCTATAGTCACCATCTATGTTGAAACTTCTGCCAGATGTGTCTTCATATTTATAATTTAGATTGATAGAGCCATTCTTGCGTGAAATGGGCATTTCGTTTGAAGCTATGAGTACTTCACTGTATGGTGAACTTCCATTGCTTATATAAGTTTTGCTTGCACTCGAAAATCTTCCATCTGTTAAAATGCCGTTTAGCATAAAGCCAACTACATTTTTATCATCTACAAAATAGTCCATTCCAAATTTTGCGTTATGTGTTACATCATCATTTATGTTATCTGCTCGGAGGTCGTATCGGATACCATTTTGTTGACGATCTAAATTTTGATCGTTATGATTTTTGCCAAAGTTGATTCCATAATTTCCAGAAATATTGACTTGCTTATTGCTATTATTCAGTTGTATGCCGGCATTGTATTTAGGAAATCGAAGACCTTGAGCAAAACCTATATTTGCACTACCATTAGTTCCGAATTTTTTATTTTTCTTTAATTTAATATTTATAATACCCGCATTACCCCATGCATCATACTTTGCAGATGGATTTGTAATTAATTCAATACTTTCAATATCACTCGCTTGCATACTTTTTAATACAGCTGCCAAATCTCGGCTTCCCAAGTAATTAGGTTTCCCATCTATATAGATCAGCACATTGTTTTTGTCTCGCATTTCTATATTGTCATTTTTGTCTACTCGAACGCCTGGGCTTTTACGTAATAAATCTAACGCGTTGCTTCCTGCCGAATTAATACTTTGCTCCACATTGAAAACAGTCTTATCCGCCTTCACTTCTATCATGGGTTTTTTACTCATCATTTTTACTTCTTTGATATTTTTATTAGAAGAAGTCAATTTAATATTCAGTGTAATTGTGCTTGCATTTAGAGTAAGTGGCGCTGAATAATATTTCATGAAGCCAAGATTAATTGTATTAATTAAGTACTCACCTGCATCTATTTTTTCAAAACTATACTCACCCTCATTATTGGTGATATCGCCTTTTATTAAACTAGAATCTGTTGATTTTAAAAGTAAAATGGTTACGTAGGAAAGGGGTTTGCCATCAAAGTCGCTTACCTTGCCTTGAATATTTCCTGCGAATGAATTGATTGAACTTCCGATTATCAATAAGAGTAAAGCTGTACACGTAAATTTCACATATTCTAAATCTTGAGGTTCAAAAGCATATCTTATGTTTTCTGAAGCTAGTGCGAAATTGATGAATGGTAAAATTCAATTACTAAATTAGCGTTATTTACATTCGTCCTTATTTATAGCCATTCATACATTTATCTTATATTTATAAATGCTAGTCTTTACTTTTGTGAAAAATATTTTTAACAACTATGCGGAAACTTTTTTTATCCATGTTTGCATGTTTGGCTGTCATGTCATCACGTGCACAATCGGTCAATATTAAATTCACTGAATACGATTTGCCTAATGGTTTACATGTCATTTTACATGAAGATCATACAATACCAACTGTTGCGATATCCGTATTGTATCATGTGGGTTCTAAAAATGAGGAAGCATCTCGTACAGGATTTGCTCACTTTTTTGAGCATCTTTTATTTGAAGGCTCTGAAAATATTGAGAGAGGCGAGTACATGAAATTGATACAAAATAACGGTGGTGTCATTAATGCGAATACATCTTTCGATAGAACTTTTTATTTTGAAACCTTACCCTCTAATAAATTGGAGCAAGGTTTATGGATGGAGGCAGAAAGAATGTTGCATGCAAAAATTGATGATATCGGATTGGAAACGCAACGTAAGGTGGTGAAGGAAGAGAAAAAGCAACGATACGAAAACACACCATATGGCCATTTGATTGAACAAATATTTAAGAATGCATATACTCAGCATCCATATCAATGGACTCCGATCGGCGAAGCTCAGTATATCGATCAAGCGACATTACCTGAATTTATGGATTTTTATAAAACATTTTATGTACCAAACAATGCGACCTTGTCCGTAGGAGGGGATCTAAATATTGCGCAAGCGAAAGCTTGGATTGAAAAGTATTTTGGAACCATACCAAAAGGAACACTTGAAATACCAAGACCGACTATTGTTGAGCCGCAGCAAACCGAAGAGAAGCGCGTAACCTATTTAGATAAAGTACAATTACCATTGATTTCATTTGCTTATCATACACCCGCACAAGGAAGCTCAGAAGCTTATGCTATTGAAATGGTAGCCAAGATATTATCGCAAGGTAAGAGTTCAAGATTGCAAAAAGAAATTGTAGACAAACAACAAAAAGCTGTTGCGGCAGGCGCATTTAGTTATCCAACCGAAGATCCAGGATTGGCAATTATGTATGGGGTAGGTAACGTAGGCACTAAACCTGAAGAATTAGAGAAAGCGATGGATGATGAAGTCAATAAAATTGTAAATGAAGGTGTTAG
>JBIIJE010000164.1:0-4286 GCA_044234005.1 Chitinophagaceae bacterium
CATTGTACTTCAAAAGATTGACTCAAAGATTGATGAAATTAACAAACTTCGTGGTGAATTACCGATAGAAGTTAAAGACTTAGAAGATGAAATCGAAGGTTTCAATACAAGATTGAAGAGTATTGAAAATGAAATCAGTTTTATTGAGGATGATATAAAGAGTAAGCAAAATTTACAAGCTGAATGTGCTGAATCTTTAAAGAAATATGAAAAGCAGCAAGAAAACGTAAAGAATAGTCGAGAATTTGAAGCCATTAATAAAGAAATAGAATTGGCAGAATTGGAAATTAAAGCCTGCGATAAAAAAATTAAGGATGCTCGCGTTGAAATAGAAGAGCAAAATATTCACAAAAATACAACCCTAGGTTTCATATCTGAGAAACAAGAAGTTCTGAAAATTAAGCAAGGAGAGTTGAAGAAGATCACTGAAGAGACCGAGAAAGAGGAAGAAGATTTGAATATTAAAAGAACAAGTGCAGCCGCTAATGTAGAACCACGCTTATTAATCGCTTACGAAAGAATACGTGGAAGCTTCAAAAATGGCTTAGCCGTTGCTGCTGTTGAGCGTGATTCTTGTGGAGGTTGTTACAATTCTATACCACCTCAAAGACAATCTGATATTCGCTTGCGCAAGAAAATGATTGTTTGTGAACATTGCGGTCGTATCATGATTGATAGTGAATTGAGCGAATCAGTGAGTATCTAAGAATAATTTTTATATTAATATGATTGAGGTAAGTCTGTCGGACTTACCTCTTTTTTTTATGGCAGTAAAATCGGTTATTTGCAATGTGAAGTTGAAACTATTTTCGATCTTACTATTTTGCACACAACTTGTGTCAGTGCATCTCAAGGCGCAAGAATTTCAAATGAGTAATGATTGCCAAAAAGCATATCAGGCTTTTATGGCCATGAAAATTGACTTGGGAAAGTCGTTTTTGAGAAGCGAGATTGACAAACATCCGAAAAATATTTTACCCCATATTTTAATCAATTATGAAGATTTTATTTCCCTAACTTTCAATGAGAATCAGGAGCAATATAAACTTCAAAAAACGAATCTTTCTAAACGAATTCAATTACTTGAATTAGCAGATAAACAATCACCTTACTTCTTATTTTGTAAAGCACTTCTATATTATCAATGGAGCATCATTCGTATCAAACATAATGATTACTGGGATGGTGTTTGGGATTTTCGTAAATCTCATGCGTTGTTTAAGGAGAATCACAAAATGTTCCCTAATTTTCTACCGAATAAAATATTCTTAGGAAGCCAAGAGGCGCTTATAAGCACAATTCCCAATGGTTACAAATGGGTATCTAACTTACTTGGCATGCATGGTGAAATGAAAAATGGAATTGGCAACTTACGATTATACCTATATTCCAACGAGAGTGCCTTTAGAGAAGAAGCTTGCTTTTATTATGTGTACTTAAAAACTTACTTAGAAAATGATGTAGAAGGTGCTTATAAATTTATTCAAGATGCAAATTTAGATATTAAAAATAATCAATTATTTGCCTTTATGGCTGCCAATATCGCCTTAAATAATAAAAATGCTATGCAAACAGAAAGCATTTTACTAGCTCGAACGAAAGGTAAAGAGTACATGAATTTTCCCATGCTAGATTATGAAATGGGCTGCGCTAAATTGAGGCAGTTAGACTTTTCAGCTTCGACTTATTTTTTAACTTTTTTAAAAGAATACAAAGGGCATTTTTACGTAAAGGATTCCTACCATCAATTGGCATTAGCTGAGTATTTAAAAGGGAATCACGATGCCGCCAAAATATATCTAAAAAAGATTATCTCGAATGGCAAAACAGAATCAGATGCTGATAAACAAGCACAAAAATTTGCGAAACAAGGTATTTTTCCGAATGTCGAAATTCTAAAGGCACGCTTATTAAATGATGGTGGTAATAACCAATCATCGTTGAAAATATGCCTAGAATTAGAAAAATCAAATACACTTTCATCAAACGATATATTAGAGTTAAACTACCGAATGGCAAGGGTTTATGACGATTTAAGTAAATTTGACGAAGCCATAAAGTATTACAAGAAAACAATTGCATTAGGAAGTAAATCGACAGAATATTATGCAGCTCGTGCCGCGTTGCAGTGTGGTTTTATTTATGCAAATAGAAAAAACATAGTGGAAGCCAAAAGATACTTTCAATTGGTACTTGATTTAGATGACCATGATTATAAGAACTCGTTAGACCAGCGTGCAAAGTCTGCATTAAACAGATTATGATGTTGAAAAAGTTCAGCACATGCAAGCTTTAAAGCTATTATATTTGCGATTGTGCTCCAATATTTATACATACGAAATTTTGCAATCATCGAAGAAATTCGGATTGATTTTGCGAAAGGACTAAATATTATTACAGGCGAAACTGGTGCAGGAAAATCCATACTAATTGGTGCTTTGTCTTACATACTTGGCGAAAGAGCCGATTCAAGTATTGTCTCAAAACAGTCCGATAAATGCGTTTTAGAATCCTCTTTTGATATTTCAAAAATTAAAACCGTTATAGATGAGCTAAAAAAGTTGGAATTGTATGATGGCGATGAGCTCATTATTCGCAGAGAAATAAGCGCTCAAGGTAAATCACGGGTTTTTATTAACGATATTCCGAGTACCTTACAAACGCTTCAACCTTTAGCTGCAAAGCTGATTGATTTGCATCGCCAATTTGATACGATTGATTTGCAACTTGAGCATAATCAATTGAATATGTTAGATGAAATAGCAAATCATGTTGCAAAAGTTCAAACCTACCAAAGTATTTTTCTATCCTACAAAAAAATTGAACAGACCTATAAAAGCTTATTGGAGGAAAATGAACTTATCAAACAGGAACTTGATTATTTACAATTTCAGTATAGTGAACTAGAAGCATTC
The DNA here is from genome assembly GCA_044234005.1 of Chitinophagaceae bacterium. Taxonomy (GTDB): domain Bacteria; phylum Bacteroidota; class Bacteroidia; order Chitinophagales; family Chitinophagaceae; genus OLB11. The sequence continues at coordinate 2,916 of JBIIJE010000164.1, forward strand.
AAAGTAAAACCGAACGAAATTGAAGACGCTGAAAAAGAGTTGACGCTCATACAACACAGCGAGGCTATAAAAGCTGGATTGCAAAAATCAATTTACATACTTAACGAATCAAGCGAACCCATTTTACCTTCTCTAAAAACAGTGTTGCAAACCGTAGAAGTTTATGCTAGCAAACTAGTTTCACTGCAATCCATTACCGAAAGACTCAAAGCAACATATATCGAGTTGAAAGATATAAATGATGAAATAGAAGGCATTTTTGAACATATTGATTTTAATGAAGAACATGCGAACTACTTGCTTGAAAGGGTAAATGAAGGCAATCGGCTATTAACCAAACACAGGCTGAAGTCCTCAGAAGATTTAGTTCAATTGCAAATAGAGCTCAGTAGCAAAATAGAAAAAGTAAATAGCGCGGATGAATCGGCTATTCAACTCAAGGTTGAGCTTGATAAACAATTAGAATTAGTCAAGCAACATGCACTTGTCATAAGCGATCTAAGACAAAAAGCAATACCCGGTATCGTAATGAAAGTAAATGCATTATTATTTCAAGTTGGAATGCCGAATGCAAAGATTTCGATTGACCAAAAAAGAATAGCTCCCAATACTACAGGAATGGATAATATTGAGTTTTTGTTTGATGCAAATAAAACAGAGGTTTATCAAAGTATTTCGAAAGTAGCTTCGGGCGGTGAATTAAGCCGACTCATGCTTTGCATAAAATCTTTACTTGCGAAAACAACAGCCTTACCAAGCCTTGTTTTTGATGAAATCGATACTGGAATATCTGGAGAAACTGCCATACAAGTTGGACAACTCATGAAGGAATTGTCGAGCCAACACCAGCTTATTTGCATTACGCATTTACCACAAATTGCGAGTAAAGCAAATGCACATTTTTATATCTATAAGCATGAAAATGAAAGCGGAAGCATACAAACCTCTGTAAAAAAATTGAATGATGAAGAACGTGTTGATGTGCTTTCAGAAATGTTAAGCGGCAAAAATACTGATAAGCATAGCAAAGAATTGGTGCGAGGTATGATGAAGTAATGATAGAATATAATCTAAAATTTTAAGTAGGATTGCTAGTCCAAGAATTAGGATTATCATTTGTATTTCTAGTTTTTCACGTATAATCTATGGTATTTATCGAAAAGAACAAGAACTCCTAAGTTGAGACCGTTGGAAAGAATGATTATCCGTTAAACTACCTTAATATGGTGAATGAATAGAGATGACATCAATTGAGTACCTAATTTTTTCAAAGCATTGTATCAAGTAAAAGTTTTAATGTAAGATACGGCCTAAGATTTGAGGCATATAAAAATATTGAAATCGGAGCTTAACTTTTATCCACTGTTTGAG
>JBIIJE010000090.1:0-11058 GCA_044234005.1 Chitinophagaceae bacterium
GTCGCAGCGGCATCACCATCTATATCAGTTATGAGGTATCCTGATGCAAAATCATTGGCATCAGTTTCCCAAATTGAAAAATCGGCATTCGAAAGTGAACCGTCTTGATCAATATCGCCAGAGTAGAACGCCCAAACTGAACCAATAAATACTTGATTAGATCCAAACGCATCGCTGCTATTTTGATGAAATGCATAATTGGATGGAGAATTACCCACAGTCACTAAGTTAGCGCTCCAAGTTTTAAGTGCATTTCTTGAAACTATAGAAATATAATAGCTACCACTTAAAGGAGGGAAAGTGCAAATAGCTGTTCCATTTGTTTTTAGTCTTGCTGTGGTGGTTGCAATAATGCTATATGGGAAGCCGCTGTTATGCAAGTTTACTGTTATATCATCTACATCAGTGTTGTTGGTGTTTGCTACACCACCTACAAACATTGCAGGTACCATACTTGTTCCATTCGGGTCCATGAAACCTTCTATGAAGGCAGTAATATTTAAAATGCTATTGCAAAGAGGTGTGTTGAGTGTTATAACCGATGTTTTTGTACAGTTATTCGCATCTTTTGCGGTCACCGTATATGTTTGTGGTGTGAGTCCAGTAAAAGCACCTGTTGAATTACTTTGCGGCCCCAAAGGATTAATCGTATAATTCATGGCACCGATTCCACCACTTGCAGTAATATTTATCGTTCCGTTGGTTGAACAAGAGGGTTGAACTATCGTTGGAGAATTAAAGTTGATTGTAGTTGGTTGCGTCATTGTTGCCGTTGTCGAACGTGTACAATTGTTAGCATCTGCAACTGTAATAGTGTAAGGCTGTGCAGTTAAACCAGTAAATGAACCCGTTGTATTCGATTGCGGTCCTAATGGGGAAATGGTATAAGTTTTAGTACCTGTACCATTGTTTGCGGTGACTGAAATTGAACCTGTACCACCATTGCATGCCGGTGGTGTAATTGTTGGGACAGTAAAGGCAAGTAATGTTGGTTGTGTAATATTAATGGTAGTAGTTCGAGTACATAAGTTCGCATCACGCACAGTTACTGTATATGTGCTTGCTAGATTACCTGCAAATGTTGGAGAGGCCTGAAAAGTACCTGTATTTAATCTATAATTATAAGCACCGGTGCCGCCTGTTGCGCTCGCAGTTATGGTTGATGTACCTCCATTACAGGCTATTGCCGATGCTGAGGCGGCGGGTACAATCAAGGAAGGTTGTGCTAATGTGGCAACGGTACTTGAAGTTGCATTGTTTGCATCTTTTACTGTTATTGTATAAGTCCCAGCACTATTATTTGTAAAAATGTTTGATGCTTGGAAAGCTGCTGAATTTCGCTGATAAGTATATGGTGGAACTCCACCAACTCCTGTTGCAGAAATAGTCGCTGTTCCGCCATTACAAGTTATTGGGTTTAATCCTGCTGTTACTGCAAGAGCTTGTCCATTTTTAATAATGGAAGTGCTTGTTTGATTCCATTGATCACCCGACGTACCATTGTTTCCATTTGTAGCATTGCCAGCAACAAAAAACGAAACATTGCTATTTCCAGTTGCAGGTGCGGTCCAGTTAAATGTCCAAGTTGCTGTACCAGCTACGGGAACTTTTCTTGCAGTGTGTCTTATTTCAGTGGTTCCGTTTAAGGCAGTTCCCGCAACAGCGGTAAAAGCACCTGAAGTTGTAGTCATATTAAATCCGTCGCCTAACCCTGCAGCTCCACCAGAAACAATAACAGTATTTGTTACCGAAACCGTTATTGGATATACTGTTCCATTTGTATATCCGCCAGCGGGCAAGCCAGTAATACTAACAAGCGTATTGCTCGAAGCTGCGCCATGACAGGAACAACCCGAAACACTTACACCATTGATGCCACCGCTACTAGAGGTAAGGGTTACGTACAATACAAAACATAAAAGGGGTAACAAAATAAAGTATTTCTTGTTCATAGCTTTGAGTGTTCAAAAATTTAAAAGCCAAAGTATAAAAAATATGTTAAAACACATAATGCTTTAACAAAAAATACCCACCGATTAGATAAATTAGTACAAAAGTTATAAATCTTAATTAACGTATTCGGCTAATGCTTTTTCGAGACAATCCATGGCTGCATTTATATCGACCGTATTCAATACATAAGCAAAGCGAACTTCGTTTAAGCCTAAACCTTTGGTGGCATAAAAACCTGCTGCGGGTGCCATCATTACGGTTTGATTATTGTAAGAGAAATGTTCGAGTAGCCATTGGCAAAATTTTTCAGCATTATCTACCGGCAATTTTGCCATCGCATAAAATGCACCCTTAGGGGTTGGACAAATTACACCTGGAATTTTATTAAGTCGATTCACTAGTACATCTCTTCTTCTGAGATATTCCGCTTTCACTTCTTCGAAATAATCAAGTGGCAAATCTACCGCGGCTTCACCTGCAATTTGAGCAAAGCTTGGTGGACTTAATCTTGCTTGGGCAAACTTCATAGCCGCATCATATACCGATTTGTTTTTTGTAACGAATGCACCGATTCTGCCACCACAAGCACTATATCGTTTCGATATTGTATCCATTAAAATTACATGCTCATCAAGTCCTTCTAAATTCATAGCTGAAATAAACTTTTCGCCATCGTAACAAAATTCTCGATATGCTTCATCTGACAATAAATACAAATTATGTTTGATGCATAAATCCCGCAATACATTCATTTCTGCTTGTGAATACAAATAACCAGTAGGATTATTCGGATTACATATCATTATGGCTTTTGTTCGGGCAGTAATATTTTTTTCAAAATCTTCTATTGGGGGCAACTTAAATCCATCTTGTATACTCGAAGAAATAGGTTTGATGTTGACTTGTGCCGCAACAGCGAAACCATTATAATTCGCATAAAAAGGTTCAGGAATAATAATTTCATCGCCTGGATCTAAACAGCACATCATAGCGAAAAGAATTGCCTCGCTGCCGCCTGTAGTAACTATAATTTGATTTGAAGTAAGATCAATGTCAAAGCGTTTGTAATACTCAGTGAGTTTATTTCGATACGATTCAAACCCTGCACTGTGACTGTATTCTAATACGGTCATATTGCAATTTCGAACGGCATCCAAGACTGGCTTAGGTGTTACAATATCTGGTTGCCCGATATTTAAATGAAAGACTTTAATTCCTCTTTTTTTTGCAGCTTCAGCAAACGGAACTAATTTTCGAATTGGAGAGGGTGGCATTACTTCACCACGATGTGATATTGTTGGCATAATGCTAAAGTATTAAAAACTGATGAGAGTATAATTTTATTTTTTTGAAACTTGCCTAACCTCGAAATATTATTTCACGTCTAAGTTCTCAAATAAACTTTTTTCTTTATGAAATACGCTCTGCTACTTACTCTGTTTGTTATGTATAACATAAATCTTTTCGCACAAACAAATGCAGTGATAGCCTTTGGAGATTCTACGCTGCAAGCCTCGTCTGATCGTGGGCTGATAGATGCAGCAGGTAATCATGTAATGATTGGAAGGGCGTTTTTACAAAATGTTGAGAATCCAATTGTAAGTCTTTTTAACGCAAATTATGCACATCAGTGGGCTTTTGCGCTCAATGAGACTGGTTTAGTAGGAAGTAAAGTAGTTCAAGTATCAAATAGTGAATATGTGACATCATTTAGCACAGGAGTGAGTTCAATACTTTTTAAATTTAATTCACAAGGAAATATTATTTGGTATAAAAAGACAAGCGATTCGCATTCGATTGAGGGCTTAGTAGCAGATAGCTATGGCAATGTGTATGCAGCTGGTAATAAATCGGCAGACATGACCTTGTACAAATTTTCAATTACAGGTGTATTAATTTGGGCTAAGAAATTTAACATGGGTTCTAATTATTTTTTTGGTCGTGGACTTGAATTAACAGATGACGGCAACTTGCTTTTAGTTGGATCTGGCACTTATGTCAATACCACTTCAACTAAGAATAAAATAGGCATATTAAAACTTTCATTAGATGGAGATATTGTTTGGCAAAATACTTTAAGCTGCTCGAGCATCAGTATGGTGGCAAACGGTGTTGCAAAATCGAATTCAAAAGACAGATATTTAATTGCAGGTTACGCAGCAAACATGTCTAATATTTCTACATCCGATGCGTTAAGTGTTCTTATTGATAGTGGTGGTAATTATATCAATAATACTAAGTTATCCTATCTATATTGGGATCAATTTTATGATGTTATTCCTGCGCTGGAAAGTGGATTTATACTATCGGGTTTGTGCAAGCCCCATGAAACTTGTGGAGGAAATGGTATTATTGTTAGAATGTCGAATAATAACGATACCCTTAAAACAAAAACGTATGGCGAGCAGGCAGGTGTTGGGGTTCTGTTTTTTGATTTACATCCTCGCCCGCAAGGTTATGCCGCTTTTGGTGCAGGATCACATTTCGGATATTGGAATGGAGGTTATGAAATGGAATGTGTGAAGTTTGATAATTCATTAGAATTAGGCTGCGGCGATTATAATCAAGCACTAAGCCAATCATCTTTAACGATTACAGAAGTGCGCACAGGTATTATTTCGGGTAATATAACACCAACCTTTACCACCACTTACACGAAAACAAATGTAAACATGAAATCAGCCGATGTGTGCAATAATGTGGTGCTTTCTAATACTAAATTTGAGGAAATCAACTTCTCTCTATATCCTAACCCTGCTTCTGAGCAAATTACGATTCAACCAAGTGGTGATACGAAAATAACATCGATGAAACTATTTAATTTAGCAGGCCAACAATGCGTGCATGAAATGCCGAATTCGTCTTCAAAACAAGTTCTCCTAACACGCTACTTGCCAAGAGGAATTTACATCATTGAATTGAAAGATGAGCGTGGTAATATATCAAGAAAAAAGCTTGTGTTGGAATAACACAAGCTTTTCGATTTTTAATTTTATGATATGCAATTACAACTTAAATGCTTTTTTAACAGCATCTACATAATCTAATTTTTCCCAAGTAAATAGTTCAACTTTTAGTTTTAATTCATTGGCTTTGCCCTTATTGAATATTTTAGTTACTTCTTGATTTTTTCTTCCCATATGACCGTAAGAAGCAGTCTCTAAATAAATAGGATTTCGTAATTTCAATCTTTGCTCAATCGCGTAGGGGCGCATGTCAAATATTTTTTCCACCATTCGAGCAATCTCACCATCTGTCATTTTTACTTTTGAAGTTCCATAGGTATTAATAAACAAACCACAAGGTTTAGCCACACCAATCGCATAAGATACTTGAACTAACACTTCATCGCATAAGCCAGCTGCAACTAAATTTTTAGCAATATGACGAGTTGCATAAGCCGCACTTCTATCAACCTTACTTGGGTCTTTCCCGCTAAATGCACCACCGCCATGTGCGCCTTTTCCTCCATAAGTATCTACTATAATCTTACGACCTGTTAAACCTGTATCACCATGGGGTCCTCCAATTACAAATTTTCCTGTAGGATTAATGTGATAGGTTATTTTGTCATTGAACAATTTTTGTAAATTAGGTTTCAATTGCTTCTTCACGCGAGGAATAATTGTACCTACAATATCTTCTTTAATCTTAGCTAACATCTTAGCGTCTTTGTCAAAATCATCATGTTGTGTTGATACAACAATGGTATCGATTCTTATCGGATTGTTGTTATCATCATACTCAATAGTTACTTGACTTTTCGCATCTGGACGTAAATATTTTAGCTCTTTACCTGCGCGTCTTGTTTTTGATAATTCTTGTAATATTTTGTGTGCTAAGTCAAGTGCTAAGGGCATGTAATTTTCAGTCTCGCGGGTTGCATAGCCAAACATCATACCTTGATCGCCAGCACCTTGCGCATTGGCTAAAGTTTCAAAGTTTGCTTTTTTTACGCTTCTATCAACACCTTGATTAATATCTGAGCTTTGTTCGTGAATGGCAGAAAATACACCGCAAGAATTAGCCTCGAACATATATTCGGATTTGGTGTAACCAATCTCTTTAATCACACCTCGGGCAATATCTTGTACATCTAAATAAGCTTTTGATTTTACTTCACCAGCTAGCACTACTTGTCCTGTAGTAACTAAGGTTTCGCAAGCCACTTTCGATTGTGGATCAAAGGCTAAAAAATGATCGATTAAGGCATCCGAAATTTGATCGGCTACTTTATCAGGGTGTCCTTCAGATACAGATTCGGAAGTAAATAAATACGGCATAAATATTATATTTTATTTAATTTTTTGGAGAGGCAAATGTAATAACTATTGACAATTCAAGTACAAATGTTGAAAGAATATCTCAACTTGTTGAAATCTATGGTTATTGGAATCGTTTTTTGAGTAGGTTTGCAGCAATTTATGCAAAGCAAGAACGTGTTTAGCTGCAAATTAATTATAATACTGATGGGTATTGGGAGTTTACAATCTTGTGATTTTTTTTCAAAGAAACCTCCAACAGGCAAAGCAACTGAAGCTAGTAAGTCAAATGAAATTATCGACATCAGTAAACAAATAAATGAAAATCCAAAGGAATCTGGTTTGTATTTTAAACGGGGTAATAGATACAGATTATTAAAAGAAGATTCCTTGGCTTTGTTAGATTATAAGAAAGCAATTTCTATAGACACAACACAAGCCAAATATTATAGTGCTTTGGCTGATTTGCTATTTGATCATAAAGATGTTACAGGCAGTTTGACCTATATCCAGAAGGCGATTCAATTAGATCCTTTGGATGAGGTAGCTCATTTGAAAATGGCTCGTATGTTTTTATTTACTGAAGAATATTCGAAATCTTTTGTTGAAATAAATACCGTTTTGCGTAAAAATGTACATAATGCAGAAGCCTATTTTTTAAAAGGTATGTGTTACAAATATATGAAGGACACTTCACGGGCTATATCGAGTTGGCAAACAGCCGTTCAAACTGAACCCCGTTATGCCGAAGCCCATTTGCAATTGGCCTTGATACATGAAGCCCGAAAAGATCTCTTAGCATTAAATTATTATGAAAATGCATATCAAGCAGATACCTCAGATTTAGAACCTTTGTACGGTAAAGCTATGTTTTGGCAAAACCAGCATAATTATAAAGAAGCTAAAAGTATTTTTACTCGGATGATATTATTGGATAGAAATTATCCAAAGTCGTTTTATAATATGGGCTGGATGCTTATGCAAGAAGATTCTATCGAAAAGGCAATACGTCAATTTACCATAGCCATTGAGGTGCAACCCGATTATGCCGAAGCCTATTACAATCGAGGGATTTGCCAAGAGATTCAAGAAAATTTTAATGCGGCTAAAATAGATTATGAACAAGCAGAAAATTTCAGGCCTGAATTGACAGGATTGAAAGCCGCACAAAATCGATTACAACAAAAAATGAACAAATAAACTATGCATTTTATAGCACCTTCTATTTTATCCGCAAATTTTTTACACCTCGAGAAAGATATTGAAATGGTGAATCAGTCAGAAGCAGATTGGTTTCATTTAGATGTAATGGATGGTAGGTTTGTACCCAATATTAGTTTTGGCTTGCCAGTCATTCAAGCTATTAAGCGTAAGTCAAAAAAAATATTAGATGTGCATCTCATGATAGAAGAGCCTGGAAAGTTTGCCGAGGACTTTAAAAAAGTAGGTGCAGATATTTTAAGTGTGCATATAGAAGCATGCCCGCATTTACATCGGAACTTACAGCAAATAAAATCATTAGGTATGAAGGCAGGTGTTGCCATTAATCCGCATACTTCGGTGCAACAAATTTTTGATGTATTACATGATGTTGATGTGGTTTGCTTAATGAGTGTAAACCCTGGTTTTGGTGGGCAAAGCTTTATTGAGTATACGTTAGAAAAAATTAAATTGCTCAAAGCAGAAATTAGGAAAAGAAATTTATCTACGCTCATTGAAATTGATGGCGGCGTTACGCTTGCCAATGCAAGAACTATTATCGATGCTGGGGCAGATGTGTTAGTTGCAGGGAATACGGTATTTTCAGCCGAGAACCCTAGCGAAATGATTCAAGCTCTGAAGAGAGCGTAATGTAAGAATACGAAGCCCAGTTCTTCGTGGTATTCAAAAATGAAATTAAAGTTCTACAAAGCGTCTTCGCTTCGTAGTTTTATATTATTGCTTTCAGCAATAAATGTAATTATACTTATTGGAACTCGAGCTGGCGCAGGTTTGTAACTGCACTTGCGCAAGTAACCACAAACACTAACGCAGACAGGGAAGGCACAAGAAGGCAAGTGCACAATGGCAACGCCTCATTCTTGCGCCAGTTAGGGCCTGTATCCCTACATTTAGGGATATAAATTTTAATACTATAAGAATAGCTTTGGTAAAATTTTCAAATAAGAAATCATTAAAAAACTATCATTATGAAAATGTCATTTCAGTTAATTCGTATTGAGAATTCTTTAGATAAGAAATTCTCCATGTCAAGTTTCTTACTTGCGTTATTTTTTGCGTTGGCAAGCTTCTTAATAAGCATGTCCGCATTGGCGCAAGCACCACAAAAAATGTCCTACCAAGCTGTAATTCGCAATCCTAGCAATGTCTTGGTAGTGAATACCACTGTAGGAATGAAGATTAGTATTTTACAAGGAACGCCCACAGGAACAGTGGTTTATGCTGAAACCCAAACACCCACTACCAATGCAAATGGTTTGGCCAGTATTCAAATTGGAACCGGGACTGTTGTTACTGGAACATTTACTGGAATAAATTGGGCAAATGGTCCGTTCTACGTTAAAACCGAAACTGACCCCTTAGGAGGAACTACTTACACCATAACTGGAACCAACCAACTTATGAGTGTGCCTTATGCTTTGTTAGCTGCAAAAGCCAACATTCCTGATGGTGCTAGCAATGGCGATATGCTTTACTGGAACGGAACGGCTTGGGTGATTTTACCCATCGATGCGGTTGGTAAAGTTTTGAAAATAGATCCGAGTGGAATCCCTACTTGGGTAGCACCAGTAACGGCTGCTTCGCCACCAACAGTGACGACAGATAATATTTCCTTCATTCAAGCAGAAAGTGCCAATGTGCAAGGCACTGCCGTAAATGGCAATGGAGAATTAATTATCACAAGAGGATTTTGTTACTCTACAAGTCCAAGCCCAACCGTTGCAAATAGCATAGTTCAATCGGGTGCAGGAGTGGGTGTTTTTAATGTCAATTTAATTGGCTTAACTGCTGCAACAACCTATTATATTCGTGCTTTTGCAACCAGTATTGCAGGTACTTCTTATGGTGCTGAATTAAATTTTACAACCATGAATGGTATCGCGACATTAACTACAACGGTGGCATCTAGCATTAATGCATGTGATGTCATTTCAGGTGGCAATGTCGTTTCTGATGGAGGTTCGGGAATATTAATGACTGGGGTTGTTTATAATACAAGTCCGAATCCAACTACATCAAATTCTGTATCATTTTCAGGTGCATTTCCGGCTTTTACAACCTACTTAAGTTCACTAACTGCTAATACAACCTATTATTATAGATCCTATGCAACAAATTCAGTAGGAACCTATTATGGCAATGAATTAAATTTTACAACCCAAAATGGAATAGCGACATTAACAAATAGCTTGAATAGCAATACGGCTTGTGAGGCAAACTTTACAGGGACTGTTATAGCTAATGGAGGAAGCACACCAACAAATAGTGGTTTCTGTTATTCGACAACACCAGCCCCTACCATATCAAATACAGTTGTAGGTTACAATCAACCACCTTATACGAATACACTTACTAATTTTACTATTGCATTAACAGGTTTAGTAGCAAGTACAACCTATTATGTTCGTTCATTTACTACCAATTGTGCTGGTACTAGTTACGGTCCGCAAGTTACATTTACAACAACCAGTGGAGTGGCTACTTTAACAACTTTGGCAGCTACTGCTATTGGTGGTTGCAATGCTACCATTGATTACTTAGTTACCAACACGGGTGGAGAAGCTTTGACAAATAGCGGCTTAGTTTATAGCACTTCAACTAATCCTACATTGTCTAATTCGGTATTAAATGTTAATCCCGGTTGGCCTAATTATCAAAATATTGATGGTAGTTATCCGGGTTATGGACTTCCGTTGACTTTGACTGGTTTAACGTTAAACACTTTGTACTATGTGCGCAGTTTTGCAACCAATTGTGCGGGTACAACTTATGGACCTCAAATAAGTTTTACAACCTTAAATGGGGTGATTACATTGACAACAGGAACTTACCAAAGTATTACGCCTTGTCTTTTGAATTATCATACTGGTAACGTAATAAATTCAAACAATGGAGGTCCAATTAGCGCACAAGGTGTTTGTTACAATACTTCGCCAAATCCAACTATCTCAAATTCCTTGGGTGGTTATAATAATACTATTCCGACCGTTCCGAATACTACCTATTATATACGTGGTTATGCCACAAATTGTAATGGGGTAACTTATTATGGAAATGAAATAAATTATACCACACCACTTGGAATTACTTCACTTAATACATATCCTGCAACTTCAGTTAATGCAGGAGGGGCTACATTTAACGGTGAAATCTTTATGAATAGTGGATATGCATCTATGGGTTTTTGTTATAGCACATCTCCAACACCGACCATTGCCGACAATGTTGTGGGAATGTCTTATATATCAGCATATCCGCAGCCCTATTCGAAGAGTATTGTTGGTTTAGTTGCCTCAACAACATATTATTACAGAGCTTATGGGCAAGGTTATGGTGGGGATGGTTGTGTGCCCGTAACTTATGGACCTATATTAAGTTTTACCACACCCGCAGCACCTCCTTATGTAGTTGGTCAAAAATTTGGAGGTGGAATTATTATTTCCACAAATGGTGTAAATGGAATCATAGCTGCATTAACGGATCAAGGCACAGCAGAATATGGATGCGAAGGTACTTCAATGGGTGCGGTTGGCGTTACCACAGGAACCGGACAAGCCAATACAACAGCCATTGTAACCAACTGTGCTACATCAGGCATTGCTGCTAAAATTTGTGATAATCT
>JBIIJE010000189.1:0-4158 GCA_044234005.1 Chitinophagaceae bacterium
CTTAGTTTAAGTGGCTTTACAGATTGGTATTTACCCAGCGAAGCCGAGGCTATCCTCATAGGTCAAGTTGGTTATTTTCCGGTGGAAAATATTTGGACTAGTACAGAAGTGAGCTCCACACAAGCAAGATATGTAAATGGAATTACCCCAAGCAATAGCAATAAGAGTTTTAATAATTTTAAAGTAAGAGCTGTGCGGAGTTTCTAAAATAAATAATGAAAACATGAAAAAAATAGAATTAAAAACCATTATTGTCACATTAGCCTATTTACTAATTAGCACATTATCTTTTGGGCAAGCACCACAAAAAATGTCTTACCAAGCAGTTATCCGAAATGCGAGTAATGCATTGGTAATGAATACAACAGTGGGGATGCAAATCAGCATTTTGCAAGGTAGTGCAGTAGGCACACCCGTATATGTTGAAACACAAACACCAACAACGAATTCAAATGGTTTAGCCAGTTTGCAAATAGGAAACGGAGTGGTTGTATCAGGCACTTTTGCTACAATAGATTGGGCAACAGGTGGACCCTATTTTATTAAAACAGAAACTGATCCTTTAGGTGGTATTGTGTATACTATTACAGGCACTAGCCAAATGCTAAGCACGCCTTATTCACTATATGCTGAAAAATCGGGAGGCTTAACAACACCTCTTGGCAAATCACATTTAATTCTAACTGGCGATATTTCTGATGCACAAGCAGCCATTAAAATTGCGAATGAAGTAGGTCCCAATACACAGTTTGTTTGGATACAAAATACTACGGCATTGACAACAGTTAATTTAAGTAGCATTTCAGAATTAGCTGAACTAAGAATAATGAATAATTCTGTGATGAATACCCTCAATTTAAATGGGCTAACAAATATTTCGGGTACTGTAGGTCCCTATGGATTAAGTGCAATGTCAATATCAGATAACCCTCTTTTGACAAGCTTATCATTTCCATTGCTTACAAAAGCAGGAGGAAGTATTTCAATTATGACTTGCCCCTTACTAAACTCATGTACATTTCTATCATTGACAGAATATGCTGAAAGTTTCACGATGTCAAATACCTCAATAGTTTCATTTTCAATGCCACAATTAGTAAAAGGAGGCTTATCAGGTTTTCAAATCAATACCAATCCTTTACTAACCAGTATTTCATTACCGTTATTGCAAAGAGTCGGAATGTTTCTTGTTGGCTATAATCCAATGCTGAGCTCAGTTTCAATACCTGCATTTAATGCACTAACATTTTCAAATACTTTATTTGTTCTTGACCATAATGCTTTGCCTGTTGTCCAAGTGAATTCACTATTAATTCAATTATTAAGCGTAGCACCTGTTGCAGGAAAATCTATATATCTCAACGCTCAAACGCCGCTTGCACCTCCTTCAGGAGCAGGTATCACTGCAAAGGCTACCTTGATTTCGAATGGCAATACCGTACAAACTGATTAATCAATGCCTTTACTAAAAATAAAAATAATAACATGAAATATATACTAACAACAATTTGTACATTAGCATATTTGCTCATCGGTATATCAACGTTTGCACAAGCACCCCAAAAAATGAGCTACCAAGCTGTGATACGAAATGCGAGTAATGTTTTGGTAGCAAATACACTGGTTGGTATGAGAATAAGCATTTTACAAGGAAGTGCCACAGGTACGCCTGTTTATGTCGAAACTCAAACACCAACTACCAATGCCAATGGCTTGGCAAGTGTGCAGATAGGTGGAGGAACAGTTGTGTCAGGTTCTTTTGCCACCATTAATTGGGCAACAGGTGGGCCCTATTTTATCAAAACAGAAACCGACCCTTTAGGAGGTATATCCTATTCAATTACAAGCACTAGCCAATTAAGTAGTGTGCCTTATGCATTATTTGCTGCCAATAGTAATGTGCCTCCTGGAACGAATGTTGGCGATATGCAATTTTGGAATGGAGCAGCTTGGGTGATGATACCTGTTGGGACGCCAGGTCAATTTCTACAACTCAATTCATCCAATATACCTACTTGGTCGGGTGGTAATTTTTTAGGTATAAGCACGAATACTATTGCAAATCAAACTTATTTTAATCCAACTTCTGGATATGATGCTTGGGGTAATATTACTAATTTGGGCATCACAAGTAGTGGTGGTTCACCTATTACCAGCTATGGTGTATGTTGGAGTACAACACCTAATCCAACCATATTAAGTTCTTATTCAATAGTAAATAATACAACAGGACTAGGTAATTTTTATACTCAACTCAATAACTTAATCCCGAATACAACCTATTATGTAAAAGCTTTTGCAATTAATGCAACCGGTACTAACTATGGTAATGAGGTAACTTACACTACGTTTAATCCAAGTATTCCAACCTTAACTACCACAGCTATTACGGCTATAACTGGTGGTACGGCTTCTTCAGGAGGCACTATTGTAAATGATGGAGGCGCTGCTATAACAGCAAGTGGTGTGTGTTGGAGCACATTGCCATCGCCAACTATTGCTGATAATAATACTACATTTGCAACAAGTAGTGGAACTTTCCCAAGTATCGTAAATGGCTTACTAACCAATACCACTTATTATGTTAGATCGTATGCAACTAATATTGCTGGCACGGCTTATGGGAATCAAATAAGCTTTACTACAACCAACACTCTTTCGTTGGGTGGTTATTATCAAGGAGGCATATTAGCCTACTATTTACAGCCAAGCGATCCAGGTTACAGTTCAAGTACTCCACACGGAATAATTATCTCTCAAAATATAATTGGCAATGCAGATTTTGGCTGTTATAATATTACTTACCCCAATCCCTTTGGAACACTTATTGGAAGTGGTGTAAGTAATACCACCAATATCCTAGCAGCATGCTTCACACCAGGTACAGCCGCTGAAATTTGTGATAACTTAGTTTTAAATTCGTATTCCGATTGGTTTTTACCATGTACTGACGAATGGCTTGCCGTGAATACCAATAATTCATTGTTGACGCTTCAAACTAATGGCTCCTATTTGACGTCCAATACAAACGGTGCTTTGAATCAAAATGTACTTGTGTTTCAACCATCTTATAATGGCTTCGGAAGTGGATATGGTCCTTTTCCTTTTTTAGCATTTAGAATGTTTTAATTCCTAATAAATTTAATCTTTAAAAATAAAAATCATGTATAGTACAATCATAAAGAAAACCATCAACTGCCATGTGAAGTTAATTGGAACATACGTCTTTTGGTTAATTGGCACTTCATTCTATTTGCTCATCGGCACATCGGTATTTGCACAACAAAATACCACTGCCAGTGGAGGCAATGCGACAGGAGCTGGAGGTTCGGTTTCATATTCCATTGGGCAAATTGATTATATTACTGAAACAGGTGCTGGAGGCAATGCCAATCAAGGTGTGCAACAACCTGCCTTGCCTTGCCCAAGTGTAACCGCTGGTAATGTAATTGCCTGCCCAGGTGTACCCGTTAATTTGGTAGGTACTCCAGGAGGAGGATTATTTAGTATCTCTAATCCTTATTTAGGGCCAAATACGAGTTATACATATACTTATATCGATATTTCAATAGGATGCACGGTCACAAGTAGTCCTGCGACAGTTACAAATTCTGTCATGACACCTGCGAATATCACTTCAATTGTTCCGACATCGACTACTGCCACAGTAACTTGGACTGCTACTCCTGGCGCAACTATCTATTACTTATGGTATAGGCCAGTAAGTGGTGGACCTTGGACAACGCCTACTACAGCTGGCACATCCTTGTTTTTAACGGGTTTAATACCTAATACTATTTATGAATGTAAAATAAGAAATAACAACGCGGCATGTAATCAGTTTGGTGTGTTTGGGCCTGTACAAAATTTCACAACCTTGAATGCCCCCTGTGCCACTGCAACAACTTTTATTACAGCATTTACAACCACGAATACGACGGCTCTTTTAAAATGGAATGGACTCGCTAATGTGGCGCAATACAGTGTGTGGTATAAGAAATCTTCAGACGCATCTTGGTTCACGCTTATGTTTGGTGGTGCTACCACTCAATTTTTACTAACGGGTTTGACGCCTAATACCATGTATGATGTGAGAATTAGAAATCGTTGTAACGGTGATCCTACATTTTCACCTTTTGGTCCAACTTATACATTTGG
>JBIIJE010000118.1:0-7764 GCA_044234005.1 Chitinophagaceae bacterium
ATGTGAAAGATATCTTGTCATATTGTTTTGAATTAAATAGATATTCCGCTCTTAAACGAATTACAGCATCGGCACATTGCTGTAAATCTTCGGTGCCAATATCCATTTTAATAACAGCTGCATGTGCTGCTTGGTTACTCTTTAGATTACCATTGTACAGATGAACCTTTGTATTTTCAGGTTCTAAAGGCAAGTATTTCAAAAAGTTGTAGTAAGAACTTTCAGTATGTTTGGCACATAAGTAATTATCCGGTGTTGGAAACCTTTCTGAAATATTTTGTGAAGGAGCAATCTTATTTTCATCCTTCACAACAAGGGTTTCATGGATTTGTTGTGTCTGATTCGGATTTTGAGAATTATCGCAAGCGGCTGCTAAGATTACTATTGAAAGTAATGGGGTTATAAAGATCTTAATCATTTTACATGAATGATGTTTATGTGTGTTATATTCCACAATAGAAAATGTTAAAAGAAGTTAAGCTTCTTCTATAACTTCTTCAGGTTTACCAACTTTTTTTACTTCAAAATCTTTACTAGTTTTATTGGTATCGCCCTGATAGGTGATACTTTCATCAGTTATTAATTCACGTAAACGCCATTCTATATAAGCTGGATGAAATGGGAGACTTATTTTTTTAAGCGTTTCATTCACCACCTTACTTCCTTTTTGAAATTCAGTAGTGATAGAATTTTTAATTAAAATATCAAAATGATGAGCAGGTTTAGAACTTACTTTTTTACCTCCATCATATAATCTTAAAACTTCATCGTCATCCTGCAAGCGTTTCCATTCGTCTCCATCAACTTCGTACTCTGAAAGTGTAACTTCTTTTAAAAGTCGCTTGGTTTTTAAAAATTCTTTAGCAGGTATTTGCCCGAAGTGACTTGGATAAAATAGTTGGCCTTTTTCATTCAGAAAAGGTAATCCAATAATGTTTATGGTGTGCAACACTTCTGGATATGCTTTAAAGTAGGGTAGTAACCAATAATAAGCGCATACATCACTTGCATTAGGAGCAAGCCACATGCATACGGGTTCTTCTTCACGTAAAGCTTTTGCAACGAGTAATTTCAATTGATTTCTATCTTGTAATGAGTTTTCATGAAACATCGAAATTTTTTTCCAAACCTCATTTCTGGCATCGTCATGATTTTTTTCTTCTTCTATTTGAAGGCTCCCAATATCGAGTTTGTCTTGTAGCACTAGAACTTCGCCTTGTAAATTTTCATCTAGTAAAAAAGCTTCTCCTAATTTTTGAGCACCTTCTTCACCCACTATAATATGTATCATATTTATTTATTTTTTTAAACAGCCAATAACTCCTCTTCAACATCTTTTTCGTAGCGCAAATTTGAAATAATAAACTCTTGACGTTGCATCGAATTTTTCCCCATGTAATATTCCAACAACTTCTGAATATGTGCTTCACCCGCCAGCAATACGGGTTCTTTGCGCATATCTTCTCCTATAAATCCTGCAAATTCACCTGGAGAAATTTCGCCCAAACCTTTAAAGCGAGTAATCTCGGGTTTGCCTGCTAACTTTTCAATCGCGTTGCGTCTTTCTAAATCCGTGTAACAATAAATGGTTTCTTTTTTATCTCTTACACGAAAAAGTGGTGTTTCTAAAATATATACATGACCATTTCTGACCAAATCAGGGAAAAATTGTAAGAAGAAAGTCATGATCAATAAACGTATATGCATACCATCCACATCCGCATCTGTAGCAATTACAATATTGTTATAACGCAACCCTTCAATACCCTGTTCAATGTTTAAGGCATGTTGAAGCAAGTTCATTTCTTCATTTTCATACACAATTTTTTTACTCATGCCATAGCAATTCAAAGGCTTCCCTTTTAAGCTAAATACCGCTTGGGTTTCTACATTTCGAGATTTGGTAATCGAACCGCTTGCACTATCACCTTCTGTTATAAAAATGGTTGATTCAAGTTTTTTAGATTCGAGTTCAATTTTATTTTTTCCTTCGTAAACTTCATCAAAATGATATTTACAATCGCGTAACTTTCGATTATGGACGTTGGCTTTTTTAGCACGTTCGTTCGCAATTTTTTTAATCCCGCTTAATTCCTTTCTTTCATGCTCGCTTTGTTCAATTCGTTTTTTAAGTGCTTCTGCTAAAGTTGGATTTCTGTGTAAATAATTATCTAGTTCTTTCCCTAAAAAATCCATCATGAAACTTTTCACAGATGGACCTTTCATGTCCATATTGATACTGCCGAGTTTGGTTTTGGTTTGGCTCTCAAAAACGGGCTCTACTACACGAACACTTACCGCAGCCACAATACTTTGTCGAATATCACTTGCTTCATAATCCTTTTTATAAAAATCTCGAATAGTTTTTACGAATGCCTCGCGAAATGCTTGTTGATGTGTGCCGCCTTGTGTAGTATGCTGTCCATTGACGAATGAGTAGATTTCCTCACCATAATCACCACTATGAGTGAATGCAATTTCAATATCCTCACCGGCTATATGCACGATTGGGTATCTTATTTCATCAGGATTCGTTTTTCTTTCTAATAAATCCAGCAATCCATTTTTAGAGACATAACGTTTCGTATTAAAATTGATAATCAAACCTGCATTCAAATAGCAGTAATTCCAAATTTGATTCTCAATATATTCATCAATAAATTTATAATGCTTGAAAATAGTGTCATCAGGAATAAAAACTACTTCTGTGCCATTTCCTTCTTCGGTTGCAACTTCTTTATGTTCTTTTATGAGTTCGCCTTTTTCAAATTCAGCGATTTTCATTTTTCCATCACGGAATGTAGTTACCTTAAATGAATTGCTTAAAGCATTTACAGCTTTGGTACCTACACCATTTAAGCCTACTGATTTTTGAAAAACATTACTATCGTATTTGGCTCCTGTGTTGATTTTGCTCACAACATCCACTAATTTTCCTAATGGAATACCCCTGCCAAAATCGCGTACTATTACAATTCCGTTACGGATAACCACTTCAATTTGTTTGCCAAAACCCATCGTATGCTCATCAATGCAATTATCCATGACCTCTTTAAGTAGCACATAAATGCCATCATCTACACTGCTCCCATCACCTAGTTTTCCAATATACATACCAGGTCGAAGGCGTATATGCTCCTTCCAATCGAGTGATTTAATGGAATCTTCGTCGTATTTATTTAATTCTTTATTAGCCATTGCAACAAATATATTTTTATTTGTTGCATGGTACGAGTCTATGTTATACACAAATAGGTGGAAAATTTCTATTCTACTGTTGAAATCGGATCTAATAAAAAGTAATCTGATTTGCTGAAAAAATCGACTGATTTAACCAATTTTCTGGATGAACATTTTTTCTTAACTTCGCATCAATTTGAGAATTAACAATTTAAATTTTTTATAATATGGCATTTGATATTTCAATGATCCAGGCAACTTATGCAAAATTTCCCGAGCGAGTAGCTGCAGCGAGAAAAGCGCTAGGTCGACCTTTAACTTTATCCGAAAAAATTCTTTATACTCACTTGGATGCAGGTATGGAGTTAAAAGATTACCCTCGGCTTCACTCTTATGTTGATTTTAACCCAGATCGAGTGGCGATGCAAGATGCAACTGCACAAATGGCATTGTTGCAATTTATGCAAGCAGGTCGACCAAAGGTTGCAGTCCCAAGCACAGTTCACTGTGACCACCTCATCGAAGCCAAGGTAAATAGCGAGACTGATTTGGCACGTGCTGTCAATGAAAGTAGCGAAGTTTTCGATTTTTTAAGCAGTGTGAGTAATAAGTATGGCATTGGCTTCTGGAGACCTGGTGCGGGTATCATTCATCAAGTTGTTCTTGAAAATTATGCTTTCCCTGGAGGCATGATGATAGGCACTGATAGTCATACCGTAAATGCAGGTGGATTGGGTATGATAGCTATTGGAGTTGGTGGCGCAGATGCTTGTGATGTTATGGCTGGACTACCTTGGGAACTATTGATGCCGAAGTTAATTGGTGTTAAACTCACAGGTAAATTATCAGGCTGGGTAGCACCTAAAGATGTAATTTTAAAAGTAGCAGGTATTCTCACTGTGAAAGGCGGCACAAATGCAATCGTTGAATATTTCGGTGAAGGTTCAATAAGCATGAGTTGTACCGGTAAAGGAACAATTTGTAATATGGGAGCTGAAATTGGTGCTACAACTTCTACCTTCGGTTATGATGAAAGTATGGAAAGGTATTTACGAGCTACCGGCAGAGCTGACGTAGCCGAAATGGCGAATGAAATTAAAGAACATCTTACTGGCGATGCAGAAGTGTATGCAAGCCCTGAAAAATATTTTGATGAGGTAATAGAAATTAATTTAAGCGAATTAGAACCCCATTTAAATGGACCATTTACACCAGATTTAGCTACTCCAATTTCGAAAATGAAAGAAATGGCTGCCGCAAATAATTGGCCAACCAAAATTGAAGTTGGTTTAATTGGCAGTTGCACGAATAGCAGTTATGAAGATATTAGCCGTGCTGTAAGCTTGGCAAAACAGGTGAAAGAAAAAGGATTAAAATTAAATTCTGAGTTTACAATTACACCTGGCTCTGAGCAAGTACGCTTCACCATTGAGCGTGATGGTTTTTTAAATATATTTGAAAATATTGGAGCTACCGTTTTTGCAAATGCATGCGGACCTTGTATTGGTATGTGGGACAGAATGGGTGCTGAAAAGCAAGAGCGAAACACGATCGTCCATTCGTTTAATAGAAATTTTGCCAAACGTGCAGATGGCAATCCAAATACACTAGCATTTGTTGGAAGTCCTGAAATAGTTACGGCGATGGCAATTGCGGGTGATTTAAGTTTTAATCCATTAACAGATACACTTACAAATGATAAGGGAGAAGAAGTAAAATTAGATGTACCGACAGGCTATGAATTACCTCCGCAAGGTTTTGCTGTTGAAGATGCAGGTTTTCAAGCGCCCGCTGAAGATGGTAGTGGTGTGCAAGTATTGGTGGCAGCAGATAGTAAACGTTTACAATTGCTAGATCCATTTGCTAGTTGGGAAGGCACTGATTTAAAAGGTCTAAAGTTGCTTATTAAAGCAAAAGGAAAATGTACAACAGATCATATTTCTATGGCAGGTCCTTGGTTGAAATTTAGAGGACATCTAGATAATATTAGTAATAATATGTTGATTGGAGCATTAAACACTTTCAATGAAAAAACTGATTCTGTAAAAAATCAATTAACTGGTGAATATGGTACAGTGCCTAATACACAACGCGCTTACAAAGCAGCTGGAATTGGAAGTATCGTAGTAGGCGATGAAAATTATGGCGAAGGTTCATCTCGTGAGCATGCGGCAATGGAACCTCGTCATTTGGGTGTTAGAGCAGTTTTAGTAAAATCATTTGCACGTATTCATGAAACTAATTTGAAAAAGCAAGGTATGCTTGCCCTAACTTTTGTGGACAAAGCAGATTATGATAAAATTCGAGAAGATGATACGCTAGATATTGAAGGATTATTAGCTTTTGCACCTAATAAAAATTTACAAATTGTATTGAATCATAAAGATGGAAGCAATGAAACTATTCAAGTAGGTCATAGTTATAATGATCAACAAATAGCTTGGTTTAAAGCAGGCGGCGCTTTGAACGTGATTCGTGCAAGTTTGAAAAATTAAAAAACATTATAATATTTCATATGAAAAAGGATAAAGTATCAAGTAACTTTATCCTTTTTTCTCTTCTATCAATATGTCCAAATTTATATTAGCACTACTTTTCGTTTTTATCCAAAACGCCATGTGGGCTCAGGTAGGTTTTTTACAAGAAGATTTTAATTCATGTAACGCTAACTTGCCGAACGGATGGACATCTTCTAGTGTAGTTGGTAATGATGAGTGGAGCTGTAATTCCTCAGGCTATAATGGGAATGGGGTAAGTATGAATGGATTTAACAATAATACATACAGTGCCAATGAAGATTGGCTCATATCTCCGCAGCTGAATCTGGCGAACATAAGTGATGCATCTTTAACTTTTTGGAGTAGAACTAAATTTGCGGGGAATCCGCTACAATTATATATTTCTAATAATTACCTTGGAACGGGCAATCCGAATTTAGCTACATGGATAAATTTGAACGCGCTTTTCCCAACCATTAATTCAGATTTTTGGCTAATTACTAATGGTATTAATCTTAATCCTTACAAAGGAACACCTTGCCACATTGCGTTTAGATATATAAGTACAAATTCAAGCGCAGCCTTTTGGCGATTAGATGATATTCAAATTAATGATATTGATATTGTCGTGGGTAAAAAATTTATCAATGCCGGTGATGCCGCAGCAGGAAATTATTCCAATGCACAGACATTCACATTTACTAAAAATACAATTTCGGGGAGTTTGTTGATTAAGTGTAATTCACCTTTTGAATTGTCAAATGATAATGTAAATTTTAGTAACCAAATTAGTTATTCCAATAGTGCAGGTGGTCTTGAACAAACGGTTTATGTAAGAATCAATCCTAATATATCCAATAAAGTGTATCGTGATAAAATATGGTTTGAATATAATGCTATCACACTCGCACCCACAATACTAGTTTTAGGCACTTCCATTCCTGACGATAAAAGCTTACGTGTTTGTAATTGGAACATTCTTTGGTTTGGCGATGGTATTAATTGCAATTGTGATACTTCTTTATCTCGAAAAAACGCGGCTCGAATTATGAAGGATATTGATGCTGATTTATATTGTTTGCAAGAAGTGGTAAGTGTACCTCAACTCGAGGCCCTTAAAAATGAACTTGGAGATGATTATAGTTATGTTGTTTCCCCATATGGAAGTTTTGCCTTGAATCCATTAAGTCAAGATTATGATGAAGCCCAAAAATTAGCTTACATATACAAGACAAGTAAAATTCAGAATGCTGCTAGTTATGGATTGTTGGCAAGTACTTATCCAACTTTATCCGGAAGTACCTCGCCTTATAATTGTTTCTCGTCAGGCAGGTACCCATTTATGATGCACGCAAAAGTAGTCTTGGAAAATGGAAATCTTGATACGATGTATTTTGCAAATATTCATGCCAAAGCAGGTGGAGGCACAAGCGATTATGATCGTCGCAAATGCGCTGCAGAAGCCATGACCGACAGTTTACTTACCTTATTCCCAAGTAGAAAGGTAGCAGTTGTAGGCGATTTTAATGATTACTTAGAAGGTACAAGTGTTAGCTCTCAATCAGTTTCGCCCTATCAATATTTACTAAATCAAGGCTATTCAGGAATTACATTGGCATCCTTATTTCCGAATCAAACAACCTATGTGTATAGTTCAGATCACATTATTGATAATGTTGTGGTGAGTCCGCAAGCAAAGAATATTTATATCGATAGCTCTACATTTATTTTTAAGGAAGTACTTAGTTATATTCCTAATTTCGAATCAACCACAAGTGATCATTTGCCTGTTGTAAGTTTTTTTAGTTTTGATTTTCCAAATTCGATTTCAACACAAAGAAGCATACAGAATATTGATTTTACTTTAGTAAATCCAACGCATCAAGAACTTATTTTTCAATTCGAAAATATCTTTCGGGACACGACACAAATCAAAGTTTTTGATATCACTGGGAAAATCTTATGGAGCGAAATAATGATACTCAATAAAAGCCGAGTAAATATTTCGCTGCCCAATTTCTCAGAAGGGCTTTACCTTATCGAGGTGAGACAAGGTAATCGGGTGGGCTACAAAAAGTGGTTGAAT
>JBIIJE010000125.1:0-7227 GCA_044234005.1 Chitinophagaceae bacterium
GCTTTCTAATTTCGACCTAATTATTTCATCCAATCGGGGTCTTATTCTTCCTTCTTTCGATTTGTTAAAAATCATTTGTCCTTTATCAATTCCCTTTCGTAATTCTTTTTGCACTTCAATCGGTAGTTCATACATTTTTTTACAATCATCACTGCAGCAACCATTCATTTTTTCTTTGCAATTGTCGCATTGAATAAATAGTAGGTGACAAGCTTCATTTTCGCAATTCACATGCGTATCAGCTGCTTCACCACATTGATGACATTTAGCAATGACTTCTTCCGAAATTCGTTCACCTCTACGTTCATCAAACACAAAATTTTTACCAATGAATTTAACAGGTAAATTTTCTTTTTTAGCTGTTTGTGCATAGTGTATAATGCCTCCCTCGATGTGATACACGTTTTCAAAACCATGATGTTTCATGTAAGCACTTGCTTTCTCGCATCGAATACCACCTGTGCAGTACATGATAATAGGTTTGTCCTTTTTATCTTTTAGCATCTCTGCGGCCATAGGTAATTGCTCACGAAATGTGTCTGAAGGTATCTCAATTGCATTTTCGAAATGACCCACTTCATACTCATAATGATTGCGCATATCGACAATAACTACATCTTTATTTTGACTTAAATCATTGTATCCCTTAGCAGTTAAATACTTACCTGTATTACTCGAATCAAATGTTGCATCATTCAATCCATCTGCAACTATTTTCTCGCGGACTTTAATTTTTAAAACAAAAAAAGATTTCCCGTCATCATCAACTGCAATATTCAAACGAAGGTTTTCGAAATGAGGAAGTGCAAGTATATATGCTTTCAAAGCTTCGAAGTTAGATGTGGGAACACTTATCTGAGCATTGATTCCTTCATGCGCGATATAAATTCGTCCAAATACTTTTAATGCAGCAAACTGCTTATACATTTCATTTCTGAAAATGACTGGTTCTTGAATATAAAAGTATTTGTAAAATGAAATCGTAACTCGAAGCTCGGTTTCTAGCATTAATTTTTCACGTAATTCCTTATGTGAAATTCGATTGTGTAATTGCGGCATATGTTAAAATTTTAGGTCTTACCCGAAGGTTCGACAAAGGATGCTGATAAGGCAAACAAAATTTTGTGTGGCAAATTTAGGAAAAAAACGAGTAACTTATTTCTCTCTTACGACTGAAGTTTTAAACCAAGCCAAGTCGCTGAAAAACATAAAATCAAAGAAGCGGCTATGTAAATGAAAGCTGAAGTTACTTTGCCTTCCTGAAGTAGTTGAATGTTTTCAAATGAAAAAGCGGAAAAGGTAGTAAAACCACCGCAAAATCCGGTTGCTAATAACAACTTTGCTTGTTGATTATCGAATTGTGATTTACTTATAAAACCCATTATCAGACCCATTAATAAACAGCCAACAACATTTACAAGCAGGGTGCCACATGGGATTTCATTTATTTTATTAAACTGATTGGCTAACAAGTAGCGTATGATACTACCTAAGGCGCCACCTAAACCGACCCAACAACATAATTGCCACATAATGCTTGATTTGTCAATAAATTTTTATGCAATTTATGGGAAGATTATTGATATCGCTTATTTTGATTATGAGTTCGAATATTTTGTCTTTGTTTTGTTGATTAACTTGAATTGTTCTCCTATTTGAACCGAAAATAGTAAGGAAATCATGCGGCATTCATTTATAATATTTAAGCTTGTTTAGAACCCTATTTAAACTCATAATGAGGCGTTAAAAGAGATGTATTTTCATCCCCAAAATGTGTATAAAATAAGAAGGGTCAATTCGCACTAAAACCCTTATTTTTTAGTAATTTCGAGCCACTTTTAGATATATGGAAAATGAACAAATTGATGGCCAAATAAATGGTCAAGAAAACGACAAAATAATTCAAATTAACATCGAGGAGCAAATGAAATCTTGCTACATTGATTATTCAATGTCTGTGATAGTGGGTCGTGCTTTACCTGATGTTAGAGATGGTTTAAAGCCTGTTCACCGAAGGGTGTTGTTTGGTATGAATGAATTAGGTAATACATTTAATAAGCCTTACAAAAAATCGGCTCGTATTGTAGGAGAGGTTTTAGGTAAATATCACCCGCATGGTGATACGAGTGTTTACGATACGATGGTACGTATGGCGCAGCCTTGGAGTTTGCGTTACATGCTTATTGATGGGCAAGGTAATTTCGGTTCGGTGGATGGTGATAGTCCAGCTGCAATGCGTTATACCGAAGTTCGTATGCAACGAATGGCAGAAGCCATGATCGAGGATATCGATAAAGAAACAGTTGATTTTCAAAATAATTTCGATGATACTTTATTAGAACCTACCGTATTGCCAACTAGAATTCCGCAACTCATTGTAAATGGTTCGTCGGGTATTGCAGTGGGAATGGCAACTAATATGATGCCGCATAACTTGAGCGAAACTATTGATGGTATTTGTGCCTATATTGATAATAGAGATATTACCATAAGCGAACTCATGCAGATAATAAAAGCACCTGATTTTCCAACCGGTGGTGTTATTTATGGAATGGATGGTGTTAAGCAAGGTTTTGAAACGGGCCGTGGAAGAGTTGTAGTGCGAGGTCGTTTAAATATTGAAACCTTGAAATCAGGACGGGAGCAAATTATTATTTATGAATTGCCCTATCAGGTGAATAAAGCGATTCTTCATCAAAAAATTGCTCAACTCATGAGCGATAAAGTGATAGAAGGTATTAGTGATGTGCGTGATGAAAGTGACAGGGATGGCATGCGTTTGGTTGTTGATTTGAAGAAGGATGCGATTGCCAACGTCATCGTAAATCAATTGTACAAGTTTACAGATATGCAAACTTCATTTGGTATCAATAATGTTGCATTGGTTGCAGGCAGACCGCGCATTTTAAATATCAAAGATTTAATTGTTGAGTTTGTAAAATTCCGTCATGAAGTAGTGGTGCGTCGCGCAAACTTTGATTTAAAGAAAGCAGAAGAACGCGCTCATATTTTGCAAGGCTACTTAATCGCACTTGATAATTTAGACGCTGTAATCAAGCTTATTCGCGAATCCGCAACACCTGACGATGCCAAAGAAGGCTTAATGGCTAATTTTGCATTGAGTGACATACAAGCAAAAGCGATTCTGGAATTACGTTTGCAACGTTTAACAGGCATGGAGCGTGAAAAGATTCATGAAGAGTTTGAAGCTATCATGAAAACTATTGCTCACTTGAAAGAGTTTTTAAGCAATGAAGGCATGCGTTTTGAGTTGATCAAAGATGAAATGCAAGAAGTAAAGAAAAAGTTTGGTGATGAACGCAAAACTGAAATCGAATATTTATCAGGTGAAATAAGCATTGAAGATTTGATTGAAGAAGAAGATGTAGTCATTACAGTTTCGCATTTAGGTTATATCAAACGAACGTCAGCCACAGAGTATCGTACGCAACGTCGAGGTGGAAGAGGTTCAATGGCTGGCAAAACCCGCGAGGAAGATTATATCGATCAATTGTTCGTTGCTTCAACTCACGCCACCTTACTATTTTTTACGAATAATGGAAAATGTCATTGGCTAAAAGTTTACGAAATACCTCAAGGTGAAAAAAATAGCAAAGGGCGAGCTATTCAAAACTTATTGCAATTGCCGCAAGGTGAAAAAATAATGACCATTTTGAACGTTAAGAATTTGACGAATGAAGAATATGTCAATAATCACTATATCGTTTTATGCACAAAGCACGGGATTATAAAGAAGACTCGTTTAAAAGATTTTTCTCGACCTAGAGCGAATGGTATCAATGCAATTAGCATCAATGAAGGGGATACATTATTACAAGCTGAATTGACTGATGGTAATTGTTTTATTCTAATGGCAGTTCGTTCAGGTCGTTCAATTCGATTCCTCGAAGAAAAAGTGCGGCCTACTGGTAGAGGTGCAATCGGCGTAGCAGGTATTGAAGTAGATGATTCAACCGACGAAGTAGTAGGAATGGCTTGCGTAAGTAAAGATGATAAAACAAAAACAGTTTTGGTTGTTTCTGAAAAAGGAATTGGTAAGCGTACGAATTTAGATGAGTTTAATGAAGAGACACAAGCTTGGGAAGAAATTTATCGCATAACCAATAGGGGAGGTAAGGGTGTAAAAACCTTGAACGTAACCGAAAAAACAGGTAAATTAGTAGGCTTCTTGGCAGTGGATGAAACAGACGATTTATTTATTACCTGTGTTTCGGGGGTTACTATTCGAACGCATGTTAAAAATATCAGAGCAGCAGGAAGAGCAACACAGGGCGTAAAATTGATTAATTTAGATGAAGGTGATCAAATAGCTGCAATTGCAAAAATAGCCGAGCAAGAGGAAGATGAAAATATAACTTCTGAAGAAATTGATAGTGAAAATCCAGCGGAAGAAAATAATACTGATAATATAAATCCAGAAAATACTGATTCTACCAAGAATAGCGATGCAAATTCTTCGGATGAAACAGAAAAATAATACATTTATAAAAAAAATAAAAAACATGATGAAAAAAATTATTGCTCTCGCAGCTTGTTCATTATTACTATTGAATGCGAATGCTCAAACATCGGCTATACAAAGCGCCTTGAATTATTTAAAGGATAATGAGGTGGCCAAAGCGAAAAAACTAATTGACGAAGCAACCGTTCATGGATCAACAAAAGGAAATGCGAAAGCTTGGTTGCTCAAAGCTGTTGTTTATCAAGCTATCGGTACACAAGCTTCTGATGCAATGCCTCAATTACAAGCTATTGTGAATGATAATCCAATCCTAATTGATTTAGCGGATGCAAATAAACTGCAAAGTAACACGTCAAATGCTATAGCTACTTCTTTAGAAGCTTATAAAACTGCTATGTCGCTAGATCCTAAGTATGCAAAGGATGAATTGAATGGATTAATTTCGAATATGGTTTTCATGTCTTTCAACAAAGGTATAGCGGATATGAATGCCTCGAAATATAATGAAGCATTGACAAGTTTTTCGGAAGTAAGTTCATTTGCTTCTCTCGACAATGGCAAATTCTTTAAAGGGAACACCATGATGGATACTATTTTTATAAATGCAAAAATGTACCAAGCAAATAGTGCTTATAGTCTTGATAAAAATGATGTGGCTTTGCCTTTGCTCGAAGAATGTATTGCGAATCCAATCACACAAAAACCTGATGTATATATCATGGCTTTGGATATTATTGAAAAGCAGAAAAATGATGCAAAGTGGAATGAAATTATGAAATCCGCAAAAGCAAAATTTCCTAATGAAAAAAGAATTATCACCACAGAAATTAATTATTTTTTAAAGCAAGGGAAAAGTGAAGAGCTTGTAAAAAAGTTAAAGGATGGTATAGCCGTCGATCCTGAAAAGGTAGATTTATATGTGTTACTTGGACAAACTTATGCGAACATGGCTAGCGCTATTGGTAAGGAAAAACCAAGCAATGCGAAAGAATTAGAGGAAAATGCGATTGCAGCTTATAAAAAGGCAGAAGAATTAGAGCCTGCTAATATTTTTGCCACAACTAATTTAGGCATGCTATTTTTTAATCAAGTGGTGGAGATGACTAAAGTGATGAATAAAGCAGATGATAAGACTTTTGAGAGCATGAAACCTGGACGCGAGGCTTTAATCAATAAATCGTTACCTTATCTTTTAAAAGCAAAAAGCTTGATTGAGAAAGGTGGAACTAAAGATGAAAATAAGGAAATGTATCGTCAAGTGTTGTTAGGTTTGCAACAATCATACAACGTATTAGGTCAAGCTGATAAAGCCACCGAAATGCAAAATTTGTTAAAAGCCCAATAGTATCATTTGAAAAAGACAACATTTCTTATAAACCTATTCATGATTTCTTGTCTCTGTGCTGCTGCTCAGTCAAAACATCCTGCTAATCGCTTTATACAATTTTTAAATAATTATCAACGCGATAGTTTGGCGAATTTGTTAGATGATGATTTTTTGATGACACGAACTTATGCGAAATATACAAATGATAAGCAGTCGTTTCTTGGGAAATATATTGATAAGTCAAAGGCGGGTCAAGCTAAATTTATTGTCTTGAAAGAAATAAGTATAAAGGAACCTCGGCAATATCTTGTGGCAGATGAAAGTAATTTTTTTAAGTACTTAGGTTTAAAAAGTCCGAATTGGAAGCTAACAATTTCTACTAAAGGCGACAAAGTATTATTCACATCAATCGATACAACTACCAATTACAGAAAGTATTTGTTAGAGTTAAAGGTGAAAGATGGAGAGTTTAACGCTTGGCTTACTCAAAAATATCCAAAAGAAACAAGTAACACAATTAGTAAGAATGATACTTTGTTTAATTCTCGCTTAAAAGAGTATTGGATAAGTAAAGGGAACAAGTAATATCATCTTCATTTAAAATTGGGGCTCACACGAAGCAGAATTTTATAAGTACTCAAATAGACCAACTAATCCGCTGTTCGGGATGTTAGGCTCTGCGTATCCCGAACTACAGATAATTGTGGTTCTTTGAACCAATTTGCACATTTAAATAAACTCAACATCTAGCATTCCTTTTCGTAATGATAAATAATCTGCACAACTGCTATAAATATAATCCTCTCCTTTCTCAACTATGCCCGCCCTTACTGGATTTAAATGAATGTAATTTAACTTTGTTTCAAAAAAATCAGGTGTCGTAATTTCTTCACCATGATAACCTTCCTCCCAAAACCAAATTTTATCTTCTTTCTTAAATAGCCAAAGTAACCAACTCCTTCTGCTTTCTTTCTTATTCTCCTCAATTAATTTAACGATTTTTGTTGAAGTAAACTTCTTAAAATCTCTAATTATATCACTTAATTTATTTTTATCGCTTCTCAATATTAAATGTACGTGATTGCTCATCACCACCCAAGCAAAAATTTTTAGTCCTTTCTCTCGTTGGCAAAATTTTAAACTCTCTATTAAAATTTCGATATATAGCTTTCTTGTAAAAATATCCACCCATTGATGAACAGTAAAAGTAACGAAGTACATACTATGCTGGTCATATATTTTATAAGCAAATCCCATCAATCAAATATAAAAAAAATTAAAAGCAATAACGGTTCACAGAACCTATTATATCTATCATTCGACACCTGCTTCGCAACCTGCTTCGCAAGGCGAGGGCGAGGGCGAGGGCCGCAAAGCAGAACATGTCGTATAGCAAAGTACCATGTTTCTCAGTCGT
>JBIIJE010000011.1:0-44602 GCA_044234005.1 Chitinophagaceae bacterium
AGCTTGCTTATACAAGTCGAGACCTTCGCCCAAATGACCTATTTGTGGGGTAATGAAATAATCCTCCTCAGGTCTAGATGTTAATCTTTTCTTTACACTTTTTTCTTGTTGAGGTAAAACAAAAAATGTAGCTGCAAAGAGTAAGGCAATAGAAATAAAAAGGCTGATTTGTTTCATAATAAAAATTATAGGTGTAAAAATAGTTGAAAATTTAGGGATAATTGAAGTGACAGATTCCATGTTTGAATATATTACATAATTGTGAGAATTTGAATTTCTTAATCGTTTCGACATTTTCTAACATGGAATCTGGGTTTAACATCATCTATAACATTAAATAAGTAACTAATACTTGCATACTCAGGGAATAGAGCTTACATTTGAGATGACAAATTGTGGCGAATTTGGTAATGCGTTGAAAATTTAAAATCATTCTCGTATGAAAACAATACAAGCCTTGGTTCTTTTATTATGTATGAGTTTGCTTAGCAAAGCTCAAATGACCTATCACATTGAGATACCAATTGACACTGTAAAAATGGGCAAAAAGACCTTTGAATTTACCATTGATACAAAATCTGATAAGGACTCAATCTTGAATTATGAAAGCAAAGATTATTTTTCCTTTAAAGGGAAGCTTTTAAACCCTGATGGCAAAATGAAATTTAGCTATACAGATTATGAGTACAAAATAATTATTGAAGGTAATTTCGAGAAAGCAACTTATGTAAAGACTGATACAGTTACAGTTGAAACCGCGAAAGGCACGCAAAAAAAAGTGCTAACTAAAAGTATATCACCCATTCTAAATGGCATGCTTGTTTTTAAAAGATTAGAAGGCGGCACTTTATTCAGAAAGAGATACTTTAAAGATGGGGTTGAAATTGATCAACCTAAAAAGATAGTCGTTGTGGAAAATCAAAAGAAAAAATAATTTCTTTCGTAAATTTCGTCTAGGCCATTTTGAAGATTAATAGAAAACCCACTACGGAAATGCCGCCACCTTTCAAAGCAAAGCATCTGCATCGGTTGTTGCAATCCAAAAACACATCTTTCATTTCTGAAAAAAACAATTTCTGCTCATTGAGATGTTAAAAAAATTAAAACGACATAGCAAAATCCTATTTCTTCGCGCCTAAACTATCCTTTTTCTGTAAAATTTCCCTACATTCGCGTTTCATTTTTTGTGGCTACATTAGATTTTTCAGATTTTATTCAATTTACTTCATCGGCTGATGGGCTCAGTCGCGCTTAATACGCGGTAATCATGCAACTATCTTGCGTTTGTATTTGAAACATTTCACGTAGCACGAGAATTTAGTAAGCGAACCAGTAACATTGTATTTTTCGGTATCTGAATTAAATGTAGCCAACATATTTCTGCCACCAAAGATTACTGCCTCGGTTCTCCAGCTAAATATTCTCCCGCAAAAAAATGTTTCTATTGTATCACAAAATATTTTTTAAAACACATGAGTTTCAAAAGAGAAAACAAACCGCGAAGCACGTTTAACAAAATAACGATTACGTTAGCGTCTCCCGATTCTATTTTAGATAGAAGTTTTGGTGAAATATTAAAGCCCGAAACAATCAATTATCGAACTTATAAACCTGAACGTGATGGTTTATTCTGCGAGAAAATTTTTGGACCCACTAAGGATTACGAATGCTATTGCGGTAAATACAAGCGTATTCGTTACAAAGGAATCGTTTGCGACCGTTGCGGTGTAGAAGTAACTGAAAAGAAAGTTCGTCGTGAGCGTATGGGTCATATCAAATTGGTAGTACCTGTGGTACATATTTGGTATTTCAAATCATTACCCAACAAAATTGGTTACTTACTAGGCACGGGTTCTAAGAAGTTAGAAATGATAGTTTATTACGAGCGTTATGCCGTAATACAAGGTGGTGAAGCCGATGGCATGATACGTACCGCGCTTACTATGAAAGAAAATGAAGATACTTATTTAAGCTTATTAACCGAAGATGAGTATCTAGATATTTTTGATCGATTGCCGAAAGAAAATCAATTCTTAAGCGATGATGATCCAAATAAATTCATAGCAAAAATGGGAGCTGAAGCAGTACAAATGCTTTTATCGCGCATTAATTTAGATACTTTGTCTTACGAATTGCGCAATGCAGCTGCTTTTGAAACTTCACAACAACGTAAAGCTGATGCTTTGAAGCGTTTGAGTGTGGTTGAGGCTTTCCGTGAAGCAAACTCACATATTAACAATAAGCCTGAGTGGATGGTTATGCAATACATACCTGTTATTCCGCCAGAATTGCGTCCATTGGTTCCTTTAGATGGTGGTCGTTTTGCATCTTCAGATTTGAACGATTTATATCGACGCGTAATTATACGTAACAACCGTTTGAAGCGTTTATTAGAAATTAAAGCGCCTGAAGTTATCTTACGTAATGAAAAACGTATGTTGCAAGAGGCTATCGATAGCTTAATGGATAACTCACGTAAATCAAATGCTGTAAAAGCAGAAGGTGGGCGTGCGTTAAAATCATTGAGTGATGTTTTGAAAGGTAAACAAGGTCGTTTCCGTCAAAATTTATTAGGTAAACGTGTTGACTATTCTGGTCGTTCGGTAATTGTCGTAGGCCCTGAAATGAAATTACACGAATGCGGTTTGCCAAAAGATATGGCAGCTGAATTATTTAAGCCATTTGTGATTCGTAAATTGATTGAAAGAGGTATCGTAAAAACAGTAAAATCTGCGAAGAAATTAGTTGAGAAGAAAGAAGCGGTTGTTTGGGATATTCTTGAAAATATATTAAAAGGTCATCCGATTTTATTAAATCGTGCCCCTACCCTTCACCGTTTATCTATTCAGGCTTTCCAACCAAAATTAATTGAAGGAAAAGCGATACAATTACATCCATTGGTATGCTCATCTTTCAATGCCGATTTCGATGGTGATCAGATGGCGGTGCATGTACCTTTGAGTAACGCAGCAATCTTAGAAGCTCAAATATTGATGTTGGCTTCACACAATATTTTAAATCCACAAAATGGTACACCTATCACCCTTCCTTCTCAGGACATGGTATTAGGACTTTACTATATTTCTAAAGGCAAAAAGAATTTACCAAACGACCCTGTAAAAGGTGAAGGCATGATATTTTATAGTGCTGAAGAAGTAATCATTGCCAACAATGAAGGAATCGTTGATTTACACGCTTGGATTAAAGTAAAAGCTAATGTGCGTGAAGCAGATGGTACTATTGTAAATAAATTGATTGACACAACAGTAGGTCGTGTGATGTTCAATTTAAATACACCTGAAAATGTCGGATTCATCAATGAATTATTGACAAAGAAATCGTTGAGAAATATCATTGGAGACATTATTAAATTCACAGATATTCCAACTACCGTTAAGTTTTTGGATGATATCAAAACTTTAGGTTTCCGTACGGCCTTCCGTGGTGGATTATCATTTAACCCTGAGGATTTAATTATTCCAGATCACAAACACAAGACCATTGAAAATGCAGGTCTTGAGGTAGATGAAGTTTGGGAGAATTATAACATGGGACTTATCACAAACAACGAGCGTTATAACCAAATTATTGATATTTGGTCAAGAGCTGATACAAGAGTAACTGAATCATTGATTAAAGAAATGGCGGCTGATAAACAAGGCTTCAATTCGGTTTACATGATGCTAGATTCAGGAGCGCGTGGTAGTAAGCAACAAATTAAACAGCTTTCGGGTATTAGAGGATTGATGGCTAAACCTCGTAAGAGTGGAAGCACGGGTTCGGAGATCATTGAAAATCCGATCTTATCGAACTTTAAAGATGGCTTGAATGTATTGGAGTATTTCATCTCTACCCACGGTGCCCGTAAAGGTTTGGCGGATACTGCCTTAAAAACAGCTGATGCAGGTTACTTAACTCGTCGTTTGGTGGATGTTGCACAAGATGTGATCATTCGTGAATCAGATTGCGGTACATTACGCGGAATAGCCACTATGGCATTGAAAGAAAATGATGAGATTGTTGAACCTCTATTTGACCGTATCGTAGGTCGTACTTCATTGCATGATGTGGTAGATTATGAAGGTAATGTGTTGGTTGAAGCAGGACATGAAGTGACCATTGAAAAAGCGGAAGCTATTGAAAAAGCTGGAATAGACATGGTTGAAATTCGTTCGGTATTAACCTGCGAAAGCAAGCGAGGTGTTTGTGCGAAATGTTATGGCTTGAATTTAGCCAACGGCAAAATGGCACAGCAAGGTGATGCAGTAGGTATTATTGCAGCGCAATCAATTGGTGAACCTGGAACACAGCTTACACTTCGGACCTTCCACGTGGGTGGTGCGGCAAGTTCATCAGCTATCGAATCGCAAATGACAGCTAAATTCGACGGTAAGATTGAGTTCGACAGTGTTCGTACGACAAAATACACGAATAAAGCAGGTGAAGAAAATACAATTGTTATCACACGTATGGGTGAAATGCGTATTGTAAATGAAGAAGGTGTGGTATTAGTTACAAGCGAAATTCCTTATGGGTCTACGTTAAAAGTAAAGAATGCGCAAAAGTTAAAAAAAGGCGAAGAAATTTGCTCTTGGGATCCGTTTAATGCGGTCATCATTTCTGAAATTACAGGTACAGTGCGTTTTGAAAATGTAATTGATGGTATTACCTATCGTGAAGAAGCGGATGAACAATCTGGCTTGCGTGAAAAAGTAATTATCGAAACAAAAGACAGAACTAAAAATCCTACCATCATTGTTGAAGGTAAGGATAATAAAATGTACAATATACCAGTAGGCTCTCACTTGAATGTAAATGATGGCGATGAGGTTCAAAGTGGACAAATTTTAGTGAAGATACCACGTGTAATGGGTCGTTCAAGAGATATTACGGGAGGTCTTCCGCGCGTAACTGAATTATTCGAAGCACGTAATCCTTCTAACCCAGCTGTAGTAGCCGAGATAGATGGTGTAGTTTCTTTTGGTGGCGTAAAACGTGGTAATCGCGAAATCAATATCGAAAGTAAAGATGGTATCATAAAGAAATACTTAGTACCATTAACGAAACACATCATTGTTCAAGAAGGAGATTTTATCAAAGCAGGTACACCACTGAGCGATGGCTCTACTACCCCATCTGATATTTTAGCCATTAAAGGACCTTATGCGGTTCAAGAATATTTGGTAAATGAAATTCAAGAGGTTTATCGATTACAAGGTGTAAAAATCAACGACAAACATATTGAGGTAATTGTTCGCCAAATGATGCGTAAGGTAACTATCGAAGACGCAGGTGATACTAAATTCTTAGAAGGAGATATCGTTGATAAATTAGAATTCCAAGAAGAGAACGATTGGATATTTGATAAAGTGGTAATTACCGATGGTGGCAATTCAGATAAAATGAATCCAGGTCAGATTTCAACATTACGTGAAGTGCGTGAAGAAAATTCATTATTACGTAGAAATGATAAGACATTGGCTCAGTACAGAAATGCACAACCTGCTACATCGAGTCCAAATTTATTAGGTATTACAAAAGCTTCGTTGGGTACATTCTCGTGGATTTCAGCGGCATCGTTCCAAGAAACAACGAAAGTATTATCGCAAGCTGCTATCGCTGGTAAATCGGATTACATGTGGGGCTTGAAAGAAAATGTAATTACAGGTAACTTAATTCCAGCTGGTACGGGTATGAAAGAATTCCAAAATGTACTTGTAGGCTCTACAGATGAATACGAAATATTGCAAAAATCTAAAGAGATGTTGCAATTTGATGATGAGGAATAGTAACTAATAATTCAATTGTAGAAGCCATCTGAAAAGGTGGCTTCTTTTTTTAGTTAAAAATCTATTCGCTGATATTTATACCGATTAGACAAATGTAATAGATTAAAATTTCATTCCTCCATTTAATCTAAAGATTTGTATCCAAAGGCATTTACCATTTTTGTCAAGCGAAATGTATAATATAAAATTAATGTCAAAATGGTATAACTTCTGTGGCTGATGCAAACACAGTAGTAAAAGTTTATGACTTGACAGGTCGTTTGTTGCAAACAGTACAAACTAACACAATTACTGGTATCAATAACTTAACAGTAAATATGGCTGAATTTGCAGCTGGTATCTACACAGTTCAATTATTTGAAAATGGTCAATTGACAAATGCTAGTCAAGTACGCAAAACAATTAATTCTCGTTCGGAATTATTTATCTGAAGTAATTCTAAATAGATATCAATTGAATTCTAAAAGAGGTCATCTGAAAAGATGGCCTCTTTTTTTATAAAGAAATATTACTTTTACCTCAATGTCATTTGCAAAAAATGTGATAGCCACTTATACTGCTCAAATAATTGGTGTCGTTGCCAATTTTATTTGCAGTATTATCGCTGCACGATTATTAGGGGTATCCGGACAAGGCGAATTGGCGCTCTACAATAATTATATAAGTTTTGCAATTCTCCTTTTTGGATTTAGTATTCCAGCGGGTCTTAGCCATTTTTTGTCCGCTCATAAAATAAGCCCCGCAAGCTTTATGCCACTAGTCTTTAAGATTCTATTATATGGTTCGGTTGCTTTTTTGGGATTTGCTATTTTAGTATTTAATACGAACCTTGGTAAAATTTTCTTTCCAAATTTACTTCTTACTGATGTCACATGGTTGCTGATTTCAT
This sequence comes from Chitinophagaceae bacterium, assembly GCA_044234005.1. Taxonomy (GTDB): domain Bacteria; phylum Bacteroidota; class Bacteroidia; order Chitinophagales; family Chitinophagaceae; genus OLB11. The sequence goes on from JBIIJE010000011.1 coordinate 6,679, forward strand.
GTTTACATGTTGTGGTCAGTATGGCTTATGCGATGATCCAAGCAGCGAATCAATCTGAAGGATTGTTTAAAAAAATTTCTTATTTACAAATAACAAGTAGTCTATTACTACTCGGTGTTTATAGCTTCATAAGCTTGCAAAAAAATATTTTCGATACATCACAAATACAATGGATTATCGTAAGTTCAATGGTTGTGCTTCTTTTTCAAGTGATATGGTCTTTAACTTTTTTAAATCAATCCAATGCTGCTTATCTTTCATTTGAACCCAAAGCAAGCTATTCGCTTAAACCCATCTTGACATTTTCTTCTATGCTTTTTGTCGCAAACCTAGCTCAATTTTTAAATTATAAAATGGATATTTGGTTTGTCAACTACTACCATCATAACAACCATCTCATTGGAATATATGCTTTAGCGGCGAGCCTTGCACAAATATTGTGGCTACTCCCTCAGGCCTTACATCATATTATTTATGTAGATGTTTCAGCACATCCATTATCACTAGACACATTCATGAAAACCAAAAAGCAATTATATTTTGTTGGATCATATGCATGCTGTGGAAGCATAATCGGAATTGCATTGTCACCTTACTTAATACCTATTTTGTTTGGCGATCAGTTTCGCGAGAGTGTTCAGATTATTCAAATTTTAGTTTGGGGGATCGGCATCTTTTGCTTAGCGATTCCATTGGGAGCCTATTTCGCAGGTATCAATCGTGTAAAAATTAATACTTTCTCAAGCCTACTTGGACTCATAGTCACTTTAATTGGCTGCCTAATTTTTGTACCGAAGTATCATATACTAGGAGCCGCTTATGTGAGCATTGTTTCGTATTCGGTCAGTACTTTGTATCAGTTATATTTTTTCATAAAATCGAAACCTCATTTGTAAAATATGCAATTTAAATTACCTAAGGCGATTACTTTACTTTTGCAAGGATGTGTTATTACATTTGTGAACTAAATATTTAAATGAAAAAAATACTCATTACAGGCGGCGCAGGATTTATTGGCTCTCATGTCGTGAGACGCATGGTAACCAATTATCCCAACTATCAAATCATTAATTTAGACGCCTTAACCTATGCCGGTAATTTAGAAAACATTAAGGATATTGAGCGCGCAGCCAACTACAAATTTATAAAAGGTGATATTTGCGACTTTGATTTATTGAATGAAATTTTTTCGCAATATAGCATCAATACTGTGATACACTTAGCCGCAGAAAGTCATGTTGATAGGTCTATTACGAATCCATTGGCATTTGTAAAAACGAATGTATTAGGAACTGCTAATTTGCTTACCGCTGCTAAAAATTATTGGAAAGAAAATCATAAAGACAAACTATTTTATCATATTTCAACCGATGAGGTTTTTGGCAGCTTAACCCATGAAGGTTCTTTTACTGAAATTACACCTTACGATCCACGAAGTCCATATTCTGCAAGTAAGGCAAGCAGCGATCATTTTGTAAAAGCATTTTACCATACCTATCATTTACCCATCTTGATAAGTAATTGCTCAAATAATTATGGTCCTAATCATTTTCCAGAAAAATTAATTCCATTAACAATCAATAATATAATCAATCATAAACCGATCCCAATTTATGGGAAAGGCGAAAATATAAGAGATTGGTTGTATGTGATAGACCACGCCATAGCCATTGATACCATACTGCATAAAGGCAAAGTAGGCGAAACATATAATGTGGGAGGACATAATGAATGGACCAATGTTGATTTGATAAAACTACTTTGTAAACAAATGGATGCAAAACTGGGCAGAGAAAATGGAAGTTCTGAAAAGCTTATCACATTTGTCACAGATCGAGCAGGCCATGATTTACGATATGCCATTGATGCTTCAAAAATTGAAAAAGATTTAGGATGGAAACCTTCCGTTACTTTTGAAGAAGGATTAAGTTTGACAATAGATTGGTATTTGAGTAACCAAGATTGGCTCAAACATGTAACAAGTGGAGAATATGCAAATTATTATCAAGAACAGTATGGTTAAAATCCTCAAATTCCAAATAAAGTCACGAACCGAAATCGCTTTCGATTCTATGAATATTAAATCTTCAAATCACCAAATCTTCAAATTGAATTTATGAAAGGAATAATTTTAGCAGGAGGTTCTGGCACACGTTTATATCCAATTACGAAAGCAATTTCGAAACAGTTAATGCCTATCTACGATAAGCCAATGATTTATTATCCTTTATCGGTATTAATGATGGCTGGCATTCGTGAAATTTTAATTATCACAACCCCTGAAGAAAGTGATCAGTTTAAGCGACTCTTGGGTGATGGCAAAGAAATTGGCTGTGATATTTCTTATGCACAACAAGAGGTCCCTAATGGTTTAGCGCAAGCATTTGTAATTGGTGAGGCATTTATTGGAGATGATAAAGTTGCCTTGGTGTTGGGTGATAACATATTTTATGGAGCTGGTTTAGGACGACAATTACAGGCATTAAATACAGTAGATGGAGCTTGTGTATTTGCTTATCCCGTTTCCGACCCTGAAAGATATGGTGTTGTTGAATTTGACCATGCCATGAATGCCATTAGCATAGAAGAAAAGCCCCTGAAACCGAAATCTAAATATGCGGTGCCAGGGCTATATTTTTATGATAATACTGTGGTTGAAATTGCTAAAAATTTAAAACCATCCGCAAGAGGTGAGTTTGAAATAACAGATATTAATAAAACATACTTAGCCGTAAATAATTTAAAGGTCTCTATTCTAGATAGAACAACAGCTTGGTTAGATACAGGCACCTTTGATAGTTTACACGATGCCAGTGAATTCGTTCGAGTCATCGAAAAAAGGCAGGGTACTAAAATCGGATGCATCGAGGAAGTTGCCTATCGCATGAACTATATAAATGATAGCGAACTCAAAGAACTAGCCGATAAATTGCTAAAAAGCGGATACGGCAATTATTTGCATAGTCTATTATCATAAATCTTCACTTAATTTTATTAATTTCGCGGCTTAATAAACTATGGCTACGAGTTATTTTGCACATGAAACTGCTGTTATTGATGAGCCCTGCGAAATTGGCGAGGGTGTTAAAATTTGGCATTTTAGTCACATTATGGCAAACTGCAAAATTGGAGACAAATGTAATATTGGGCAAAACGTAGTTATTTCTCCTGAAGTAGTTTTAGGTAAAAATGTAAAAATTCAGAACAATGTTTCGATTTACACTGGCGTAACTTGTGACGATGATGTTTTTTTAGGTCCATCTTGTGTTTTCACAAATGTTATTAATCCGCGGAGCGGTGTAAACAGACGTGGACAATACGACAAGACTCATGTAGGATTAGGTGCGTCTATTGGCGCGAACGCTACCATAGTTTGCGGACACGATATTGGAAAATTCGCTTTTATTGGGGCTGGCGCAGTGGTTACAAAACATGTTCCTGATTATGCATTATTAGTAGGAAATCCTGCCAAGCAAATAGGCTGGATGAGTGAATACGGACAAAGATTAGAGTTTGATGAGAATGGAAAAGCGGTTTGTGGGGAAAGCCAACAAAATTATTTATTAGAAAATAATACCGTAAGGAGAACAAGCTAACGCATGAGAACCAAGTTACGAAATATTAATCAAGATAAAGTCACAAGTACTATTTGCAAAGACTTTAGACTAAATTTGAATACGACATTTACAAATGAGTGATACAAAAATAAAATTTGCCGTTATTGGCTGTGGACATATTGGTAAGCGTCATGCTGAAATGATTTCAAGGAATCCTGAATCAAAGATGGTTGCTTTAGTGGATATCAAACCCAAAGAAAAATTAGGTCTTGAAAATTACGGTGATGCCAAATTTTTTTCCTCAATAGACGATCTTTTATCGGATGATATTCTAACGGAAATTGATGTAATCAATATTGCATCACCTAATGGTTTTCATGCAGAACATGCGTTGAAAGCTTTAGATGCCAAGAAGCATATTGTAGTAGAAAAACCCATGGCATTGAATAAACAAGATGCTGAAAGAATCATTCACAGTGCTTTACATGTGCACAAACAAGTATTTGCAGTGATGCAAAATAGATATAGCCCACCAAGTGTTTGGATTAAAGACATGATTGAAAATAAACGCCTAGGTAAAATTTTCATGGTACAACTTAATTGCTATTGGAACCGAGATGATAGATATTATAAGTCTGATAGCTGGCATGGAAAAAAAGACTTAGATGGCGGTACTTTGTTTACACAATTCTCACATTTTATTGATTTACTTTATTGGTTGTTTGGAGATATTAAAAATGTGAATTCAAAATTTGTAAATTTTAATCATTCGCATTTAACCGAATTTAAAGAGGATAGCGGTGTAATACATTTCGATTTTGTAAATGAAGGAATAGGTTGCCTAAATTTCTCAACTTCTATTTGGGATAAAAATTTGGAAAGCAGCATGACGATTATTGGCGAAAAAGGAAGTGTAAAAATCGGCGGTCAGTACATGGATAAAGTCGAATACTGTCATGTTGAAAATTATGAGATGCCTACCCTCTCGCCAACAAACCCAGGTAATGATTATGGTGCTTATAAAGGCAGTGCAGCGAACCATCATTACATTATTGAAAATGTAGTGGACGTATTAAAAAATCGTGCAACAATAACAACCAATGCTCTTGAAGGGTTGAAGGTGGTAGATATTATCGAAAGAATGTATAAATAACGAAATCGATTTGAGTACTTCAAAAAATTTAATATTTAGTTTTTCAGCTCAAATACTCAACACAATTTTTGCTTTTATAACCTCCATTTATGTAACAAGAATATTAGGTGTATCAGGGCGTGGTGAATATGCTTTGTTCATGAACTCACTTAATTTTTTTGTTCTTTTATATGGATTCAGTATCAACTCAACAATTACGTATTTTATCAATACCCTAAAAGTTAAGCAAGACAAATTATTCTCAAGCTTGGTTTTCATTGTATTTGTGAGCACTGCATTATTGGCTGCAACCATTGGTTTACTGTACATGTTTAATTTAACCGAACACGTAGTACCAAAATCTGCTAAAGTAGATTACTATTTAGCATTGATGTTACTATTGTTTATTACAAATATCGTTTCTGGCATAGTTACTTCATTATTTGTGACATACAAGTATTTCAAAATTAATAGTCTTATCATAGTCGCTTTTGTGGTGCTCCCCTTGATTTTTTATGTGATATACTATCATTTTATCCCACCTATAAATGCTGACTTTTCTTTACTATTTGTTCTATCAGTAACTACAATAACCGCTATTCTTTCTATCATCACCTACGTTGTTATCTTAGGCAATAAAATAAGTCTTACATTTTCTTCGAGTCTTTATCACCCTGAGATGTTGCGAGAAGTAATTAAGTTTACGGGCATGGCTTATCTAGCTAATGTAGCTCAATTTCTTACCTATAGGCTAGACATATGGGTCGTAAATAAATATTGTGGCAGTAGTGATCTAGGCATCTATTCATTGGCGGTTCAATTTTCGCAAATGTTATGGATTATTCCGAGTTCAATTGGCGGAGTAATTTATAGTCAAGTTTCACATCTCGAACGTACTGAAAAATTACCGAACAAATTACTAAGTATAATACCTATCGTTTTCTATGTCACGCTGTCTTGCGCGCTGTTCGGGAGTTTGCTAGTTTATTATTTATTACCCATCTTATACGGCGAACAGTTTGCACCAACTTATATACCTATGCTCATATTGTTAGTGGGCAGTGTTTTGTTGAGTTATGCAACCATAATCACCAATATCAATGCAGGTAGAGGGTCGTTCAAACACAATTATCAAGGAAGTGTCGCTGGTTTAACACTTTCATTGCCACTTTATCCAATACTCATTTCTCACTTTGGAATAATTGGTGGTGCGTGTGCGAGTACCCTCATATATACATTCCAAACTATATTTTATACTACTTTATTTTGCAAACATGAAGATGTACATTTGTTGAAAATATTCAAATTTAATATTAGAGAAACTTATACATCAGTAAAAAGTGAGTTATAATAACAAAGTATATTGGGAAAATTTGGTTGGGAACACGATGCAATTGCGCGAAGTGGGTTGGCCCGAATGGACTGAAGCCTATAATAAAGCGAGATACAAATTAACAGCCAAAGGAACACAAGATGTGCTTGAGAAGTTTATCGATGTTGCTCCTAGGAATATATTAGAAATTGGATGTGGTGTAGGATTTTGGACAGACTTAATTTTAAAAAGATATCCTAACTCAAATTATACGGGTGTTGATATCAGTAAAGCAACTATTCAAAATTTGAATGAAAGATTCCATCGCGATAATATTAGATTTATTCATGCGGATGTTTCATTACCCTTTGAACAATTAGATCTAGCTATTACTTCTGTAGAATATGATTTGGTAGTTTGTTTTGAAGTACTCTTGCATATTGTGAAAGACGAAGCTTGGGCAAATGCTGTATCAAATATTTGTAAACTCAATACAAAAAACGGTAATATTATTTTGAGTGAGCCATTTTTTATGTTTACAAAACCTTACCCAGAAAATGAAAACTCAGTAAATAAGGTAAGGACTTACGGTGATTATACTAAAATATTCAACCAACAAACTCGAAAAGTAGTTCACATACAAGCAAGAAGCTATTTATTGGATAATAATTTTGATTTCAAATCAAGGTTTTGGCAAAAAGCTTGGAATTTTTTCTTTAAATATTACAACAGATTGCTGTCTATACAATCTGAAAAATTAGGATTTATTTTAGGCAAAATCGCATATGCATTTGATAGTCTATACATTAAAGTGAATAAAATAGGTCATACTTGCCGCATTATTGTTTTAAAATAAAAAACATTTGTGAAGATCTTATTTATAGCAAACTGGTGGCCTAATGATGAAGTCTATTCTGGAATTTTTATCAAGGAGCATGCTAAAAGTATCGCATTATATCATGAAGTTCATGTACTCAACGTAAAATTTGAACCTACTCGCACATTCTATAAAAGCGTTTTCTCAAAAAAAAATTACAATGAAGATGGAATGCAAATTTGCGAAGTAAAAATAAAAATCCCCAAAGGAAGATTATTCAATAATAGATACACTGAGGTTTTCAAAAGAATAATAATTGTTTGGTTGTATAAATATTATGCATCGATACTTGTTGCTAAAACAAAATATCCTTTAATTCATTTGAACGTTTTCTCGAGCGATTTTGAGTTTCTTTTCACAGATAAAAAGTATAAGGATATTCCTAAAGTTTTAACTGAACATAGCGGATACTATTTACCAGCACAAAATCGATTACAAGGTGAAGAGTTAAATAAATTCATTTTGTATACACAAAAATGGCTTAATCAGCCAATGCTAAAAGCGATACTTCCAGTTTCTAAACATTTAGAACAAACACTCATAAATTACTATAATATTAAAACGCCGCAATTTGTTGTGCCAAATATTGTTACTGTATCTGATGAACTACCAGCATCTACTGAAACTGAAAAAATTAAGATTTGCCTAGTCGCCAATTGGGAATACCCCAAAGATTTAAATTTGTTCTTGCAGGCTATAGACAGACTTAGTCAAGAAGAATTAAACGGAATAAAAATTACGATGGGTGGTTTTGGAAGTTTATATGATGAAGCTATTCAGCATAAATTCAATAAGGAAATTGATATTTCGTATAGGGGGCGTTTGAACAAAATGGAAGTTTACCAACTACTCAAGCAATCCGACTTATTGGTGCATCCCACTTTATCTGAAACCTTCTCTTGTATTGTAGCTGAAGCATTAAGCTACGGCACCCCAGTACTTTCTATGAAAACTGGTATCATGCTAGATATAATTAATGAGGATAATGGGATTGCTGTTAATATTGGTGATGATCAATTATTTTATGATTCTTTAGTAAATATTCTCGATAAATTACGTAACAAAAAATTTGATAGAAATAAGATATCTGCTACTCACCAAACAAAATTTTCTCCAAAAACAGTTGGGTCTCTTATATCTGATATATATTCGTCTGTTTTACAATCAAAACTAGAAAATACATAATGGCAAGATTGTTCAAAAATATTTTCAAAATTCTACCATCCTTCATCAAAATAAAAGCATATCGTATGCTTGGTGCAAAGATTGGGCGCGGTTTCAAAATGGGATATGGAAGTTTCATAAATGTAAAACTATTGAAGAATATTTCGATAGGTGAAAATGTATCACTCGGCAAACATGTAAAAATAGAATCTAAAAAGCTTGTAATAGGCAATGATATTGAGATAGGCAATCACGTAAATATATCGGCGAGGCAGTTTGTCACTATTGGCGATGAAAGTGTGATAGGAAATAATACGACCATTGGTGGTATGCAATTTCACGACTCCTCGTTTTTTATGGGAAAAAGAGTGCATGTATACCAAGATTGTTTTTTGAATACCTCCAAGCCACTAACTCTTGAAGATGGTGTTGGCGTAGGTGGTGGTACCTATATTTTCACCCATGGTTCTTGGCAAAATGCTTATGAAGGATTTCCATTTGCTTTTGCTCCCGTAACCATTAAAAAAAATGCATGGTTACCTTGGCGAGTTTTCGTGATGCCAGGCGTTATCATTGGAGAAAATGCGACCATAGGCTCAGATGCGCTTGTTGGCAAAGATATTCCAGCAAGATCTTTTGCCGTGGGAGTCCCTGCAAAAGTGATAAAATCGAACCATGAGTATATCAAGGAAATGAATGAATTGCAGAAGATACAATTAATGAATGAAATTTTTGCCGATTATAAATTATATGTAAAAGAATTTGATGGACAAGAAGCCAAGATTGAAACTAATAATCATATAATTGAATTAACCATGCAAAATAATTTTAGAATATGCTACGATTTGAACGAAAAAAGTAACCCCAATAAAAATAAGCTATTACTTACTGAGTTAAATGAGCATGACAAATTAGAAATTGGTGTACTTGATTTGAAAAATAAAAGAGTGCATTATACGACCGATAAAAGCACCAATGATTTCATCAACTATTTAACCAGCTACGGAATACGCTTCGATAAAATAGGTAAATATGCATAGTGTTGTTGAGAAATTTTTACTTCATTTCGTAGATACTTCTGCATTACATATTTTTAATGAAACAAATATTCAATACATCAGTAATTGTTTGTTCCGAAATGAAGAAAGAAATAATTCGATGCGGGATAGCTGGGGCAATTGGGAATTCCCTTTTACACAATATCCTTATCAAGAAGCTTATTTAGATAATTACATTCTCAATTTATTGACGCAGCATGGAGTTAAGCAAAAACAAATTTGGCCTGACAACAAGAAATTTGCCTTGTGCATTTCACATGATGTTGACTTTATTGTAGATCATTCTTTCCCAGAAATAAATAGACGAATTTGGAAAACATTAAAATTCAGTAATAGTTTACAGGAAAAAATCCTACTCCCTTTTGAAACCGCATTTGGCATCTTGAAAGGAATAAATCCTGCCAAAAAAGAAACTTTTCTTTATGACAAATGGATTGATGAAATAGACAAACATGGCTTTAAATCAACATTCTTTTATTTTAATAGACCTAGCTTTTCAAATTTAAATTTTGTTGACTGCGACTATAGACTGTCAGATCGCGTTACCTATAGAAATACAACTTGTAAGGTCACCGATATGATCAAAGAGATGCATCAATCTGGTTTTGAGATTGGATTACATGGTAGCTACGAGACACATAATAATGCTGACATGATGCGAAAACAAAATGAAGGACTATCTGAAGTAATTCAAGAAGAAGTTGTTTCTAGCAGGCAGCATTGGCTAAAATTTGATATACATAAAACACCCTCCACGATACAAAATGCGGGTTTATTATATGACTCAACACTTGGTTTTAATAGAACGATAGGATTTAGAGCTGGTACAAGCTACCCGTATCAATTGACAGACGAGCACTGCAATGCACTTGGAGTTACCGAATTACCCATGATCATAATGGATGGGGCACTTTTTAAGGCAAACTCCTTAGAATTGAATCAAGAGCATGCTATCCAACGCTCGTTGCTCATGATGGATGAAGTGGAAAAAGTAGGTGGATGCCTGACGCTAAATTTTCATCCCAATTACCTCACAAACCCAAATTATTGGAATACATTTTGCGCGATTCTTGATGAGGCAAAGCGAAGAAATGTATTTAATGGAACAATGAAAGAAATTATGAGTTTGTTTTAGATTTAATTTCAACCTCAAAAGACATCTAGAGTGGCATTTTGCTTATATTTGAGGTTTTATGAAATTGAATTTCAACACAATAACTAAAGTGAAAAATTCAAAAACATTTTTTCCTTCAATTCTTTTCTTCATTAGAATTCATCAGAAATTTGTTTGCATCACTGTTTTTAGTTCAAAAAGGAATCTGTTGAGTTTGTTGTGCTTGTTATTTCTTCCTCTATTTACATTTAGTCAGAGTTTTAATTCTCAATTTAATATCTCTCATGATACGAACTTTACATTCGTATTAAATGGGCTATTAGACAGGAACAATTGCCAAAAACCGCATTTCTATATTGCAGGAGGCTGGCCTGATTCGAAAAGGCTACCCGTCTTTGAGTCAATTGACTCTATTGTAGTCACGAATAGCGGTTTGACTGATGTAACGAAATTTCAAATTATTACACCGTCTAATAATGTTTATCATATAGATAGTATTGTAAAGAGCTCGATTTCACCTTTGGCTCAGAGTGCTCAAGATTCAATCATTAGTTTATATAATTATGTGGCTGCAAAGCACTTTTATTATTTTGTACCTGAAATTGAATCAAGAGAGTTTAAAGAAGTTACTCGCCATTTCGGAGTATATGGTTACGGACATTGTGGCTCAATAGCTAATTGTGCAACTTTAATCGCGAACAAATATAATGAAGGTAATCAGAGATTATGGTATATTGATGATGGCAATCACGGTGTATCAGAAGTAAATTTGAATGGGAAATTTTATTATCTTGACGCAGATCAAGAGATGCTTGTAAAAGGCTATGATAATAAAGAACTCGTTTCATTTGGCGACGTTTATGAAGACTTATTTCTGTTTTACCGAACGAAGTCATTCGGAAATTGCGAAAGATATTCTTTAGCCAAATCCGGCAGCTATGCATCACTTAAATACCTCAATAATCCTCTTCATTTTGCGACTCCTTCTTATTTAGACCACCCTGCTCCGTGTTACAAAAACGACACCATAGGAAACTATGGGCATGAATTATTTTATAAAATCAAATCGGGTGAAAAGATCATTATTTCATCTAAGCAGGATAGTAATCTGAAAGTACATCATTATCCTTTTAATTACTGCACCAATAACGTATACGGTACTATCCCTACTCTCAACAACGCATTACCTGCCATTTATAATGTTCATAGTTCGTATGATTTGTTTGCGACTAACCAAAACCAACTCGATAAATTCTTGACAATGAATAATGTGAATTATTCATTCAGCCAACACAAAATACAACCTGCACTAAGCAATACCTTGGGACAATTTTCTTTAAAGAGTGTTTCTCAATTTCCATTGGTGGATGGTAAGATTTATGCGAAAGGTTTACTTAATGATGCAGGTGACTCTATTAGAATTAGGGTTTCGTTCGATAATATTTCTTGGCAAACAGTCTATACACTCACGAATGGAAATGACATATGCACCATTGATTTGGCTGCTTTTATCAAGACAAACCAAACGCTATCAAAATATAATATTTATATCGCTTGTGATTTGTTTGTCACATCAAATGCAAATGAAACCGTGCTGACTGATTTGAAATTAGATCTTGATTACCAAATATCACGATTTCTTTTCCCTAGTCTTTCATTAGGAAATAACAAGATTCAAATCAACTCCAATAATATTAATAATTCGAATGTACTATGTAATATTTTTTGGCGAGAATATTATAATAATGTACCTCCACAAGCACCTTCATTTCCTATTTACCCAGCCAATGGCAGTGTTATCAACAAAACAGATGTGCCGTTTAGATGGCAGCAAATAAATACTGACCTCGAAGGCGATTCAATTGTTGAATGGCAATTTCAATTAAGTGAATATCCTGATTTTAGAAACGTGCTAGCAAATAATTTCGATTATCATTCATTGAGTACAGAAAAAAACAATGCCTATTTTTATACGTATTTCGACACATTAAATTCTGCGAACACTTTCTTTAATCATAATGCAATTTATTATTGGCGTGTGCGTTTGCGTGATACAAGAAATGCATGGAGCAATTGGAGTAATACTTGGAATTTTCGAGTACGAGCGCCCATGGCTATTGAAAATCTTCATTTTGAAATCTCAAAAACTGATTCGACAAAATTAAATTTACGTTGGAAACGAAATGAACTTGATTCCTTGACTACTAAATACAGGGTGCTCAATACTAACAATCCAACCTCTGTATACATTCATGAGACTCAAGTCTCCAATTCAGTCACAACAAGTCCATTTCTCGTCGTAACACCTGATTCGAACAAAGTTGCTTTTCGGGTATTCGCCCAAGATAATAGTAACAATTACAGTCCGCCTGGGAGTATCGTCACATTGCCAGAAGTGAAATATATTCAATTAAATCAGAATTTAGATTTAACAGAACTATCTGAAAATCTTCAGCATCCTTTCCCCAATTATCCTTCACTAGAACGAGCGTATTTCTATTTGTACGATTCAACTTATTTTCAGCAAGTAGACACGAAAAAATTTTTAGCTACACTAAAAGGGAGAACTATTTTGAGTATTTGTTATTTAAGAGGTGGAGATACGGTTTTTAAAAAGCAGATTCTTTTTCACATAATTGATGCCGTTAAGTTTAACTACAATTGTGCTAATAATACTGCGCACGCAGGCTTTAATTTCCCTTTCAGTTTCCCATATCAAGTCAATTACGCTTTAAATGGCATAAATAGTTCTTTAGTCATTACTCAACCGAATGATTCTCTCGTATTTAATCAAGGTGATAATCTCATGATTCATAATGCGATTAAAAATACAGACACATTTATTGTCGGAAAATTATTACAAATAGAAATACAAAACCCTTCTGTCTCTTTCCAAAATGAGCAATATAATTGTAGCACAGGGTTGACAGAAATTATTATTACAAATACAGGGTTGTTGCCCTATACGCTGAAGAAAATTTCAAATTTAACTACAACCTTAATAGCTATTACAGAAGATAGTGCCCAACTCCAACTATCTAATGGCATTTACCGAATTGATTCAATACAAGATTCATATGGTTGCTTTCATGTTGTAAATGAAGTGTACAGCGTAAATAACTCATTCCTTGACTTTAGCTTTAGTAACCCAACCTACATATGTGATAGTAATAAAACCGAGGTTAATTTTACACTTACTGGGAATGCACCTTGGATTATTTACTATCAAGAAAATGGCATCAGCAAATCACTCATCACCCATGATTCTATAAATTATTTATACTTCCCGAATGGAGTTTATCAATTTGATTCAGTTTCAGATTCTATCTGTTCTAAAAATATAAACCAACATTTTTCTTTCAACTATTCACCAATCAGTTATTCAAGTGCATCACCTCAATACGTATGTGATTCCAATTTTGAATCAATAAATATTGAATTAACTGGCAATCCACCTTATGATTTAATTTATTATAAAAACGGTAATGTTGACTCGCTTTTAATAAGCACTAATCAAGAAACACTAAATTTTGGCAATGGAATCTATTTCCTACTTAGCATAAAGGATAGCACTTTGTGTTCAAAAAATATTTGGGATTCATATGTCTTTAATAATAATTTACTCGCAAGTACATTTTCTAACACGAATTATATTTGCGATAGTGCTAAGACCAAATTAAGTATCAACTTAGAAGGACAAGCTCCATTTACCATACATTACCGACGCAATTCAATCGAAGATTCTATTTCAACTAACCAGCAAATCCTAGATTTGTTTCTCGTTGATGGCATTTACCAATTCGACTCTGTGCGTGATGCAAAATGTAAAATAAATTTGGCAGATACTTTATATAACATTACCAATAACCCACTAAATTTAGAATTTGAAGAGCCGAAATATACGTGCGATTCCACGCAAACAACTATGAATATTTCAATGACAGGCATTCCACCTTTTGAATTGTTCTACATATATAACGATTCTAATATTATTGAAACTGTAAATTCATACCATCATACAATCCAACTTCCGAATGGGAATTATTTATTCTCAAAAATTAAAGATGCTAGAGAATGTGAAAATCAAATTTCAAAACTATTATCTATTCAAAAAACACCTCTTTCTTATTCTTTTCAGCAACCTATTTATAATTGTGATTTAGATAAATTTTTCATTCCATTCCAGGTAACGGGAAATCCTCCGTTTACTATTTTTTATCGTTATAATTCAGTCCAAGATTCGATTTTAAGTAATCAACAAAATATAGGCCTATTTCTAGCGAATGGTGACTATCAAATCGACTCTGTAAATGATACGAAATGTAGCTTAGATTTTTTAGATACGATTTATTCCATTTCTAATCAACCACTAAATATAACGTTTCAAGCACCGAAATACTCATGCGACTCATTAGTTACAACATTGGATCTATCAATTACAGGAATTCTGCCCTTTGAATTATACTACACGTATAACGATTCTATGATTATAGAAACTATAAATTCATACGATCACACATTACAACTTGCTAATGGGAATTATTTATTCTTAAAAATCAAAGATGCCAGAGGATGCGAAGAACAAATTATCAAATTACTGACCATACAAAATATGCCGATTTCTTATTCGTATGAGGTACCAATTTACGATTGCGATTCGAACATTTTTAATATGCCATTCACCGTATTTGGGAAACCTCCGTTTACCATACATTATCGTGACAATGGCATAGAAAAGGCAAGCACATTTAGTGTAAATAATTACAACCTCAAACTATCGAATGGTAATTATATTTTTGATTCTATCTCAGACGCAAATTGCACTAAGCTAATAAATGACACCATACAACATCTTTATGCGATTCCATTGCAAGTAGATTTAGAATTCGAAAATTATGTTTGCGATTCAAATAAATCCAAAGTTGCTTTTTCACTGATTGGAAATCCTCCATTTGAAATAGCTTATAAACAAGACGGTGTATCTAAATTAGTTGTGACTTACGACACACTTTTCTCGCTCCTGCTTGATGATGGGGCATATTACTTTACACAAGTTTCAGACTCCTTGAATTGTGCTAAAACGATAAATCAAGCTTATCAATTCAATTTTCTTCCTTTGAATATTGTGATGAATGAACCAGAATATGTTTGTGACTCAAATAAAACAAGCATTCAATTTAATTTAGAAGGCAATGGTCCATGGGAGATTTATTATCGAAAAAATTCAATACCGCAAACACTTAGCACTTCGAATCCTGCTTATAAATACTATTTCGAGAATGGCGTTTACTATTTTGATTCGATTCGGGATGCAACTTGTATCAAAATACTAAACAACCTTATACCTTTTGTATTTGATTACAAACCATTATCCTCTTCAAGTATAGTCTCAAATTTTGATTGTATTAATGGCGATAATAAGGTTCATTTACAAGTAGAAGGCAATAGCCCTTTTACTTTGGAATACTTTCAGAATGGAAGTCCAAAAAGTATTACACAAAGCTCAAAAATATTTGATTTAATGCTCTTAAACGATAACTACTATTTTAAAGAACTAAAAGATTCGACAAACTGTATCTTGTCAATAAATGAAAATTTACAATTTGATAATGAAATTATAAAATATGAAATTGGCAATCCATCGTATAATTGTGACATTTATTTATCTCAAATACATTTTAACCTATCAGGCAATCTTCCATTGAATTTACATTATCGTGAGAATGGTTTAAACAAAGTCATTTCTACCACAGATACAAATTTTATCATGAATTTATCAAGTGGCTTTTATCAATTCGATTCCATAAGCAATTCAATTTGCGCTAAACTCATAGACCCACCAATTCAACATAATATTAATAATAAAATCTTCGGATATACTATTGCTCCATCTAACTATAACTGTGATTCAGATTTTGTGGAAACAGTAATCCAACTTCAAGGAAAAACGCCTTGGAATCTGTATTATAAAAGGGTAGATACATTCCCATCTATTGAAAAAATTATTGTAACTGAAGATTCAAACTTTAAATGGCAGGTAAAGCAAGGTTTATATCTATTGACAAAAATTAGTGATTCAAATAAATGTTTTAGCGCTATAAGCCATGTTGTTCATAATAACTTCAATAAACCTAGCTATTCTCGCATCGATTCATTTTACAATTGTGATTCAAACAAAATTGAAATTAAATACACGCTGCAAGGCAATCCACCATGGCAATTTAAAATTCAAAACCTAGGAACAGGAACTTATTCTACCCTTTCATTCTCTCAACCGAATGCGAGTATATTTCTTGGGAATGGAATTTATAATATAGAATCAGTTAAAGATGCGAAATGTACTTTGCCAATAAATGACTCCATTAAAAATAATATACCTAAGCTCATTTCAACATTTGAAAACCCACAAGTATCGTGTGATTCTTCGAAATACTTTCTTCGCTTTGTGGTTTCTTCAGGCTTGCCCCCTTTCATAATCAATTATTCAGAAAATTCAATAAACAAAACCTATATAACTTCAAACTTCATAGATACTCTGTTGCTTAACAATGGAAATTATTTCTTCAATTCAATTTCAGATTCAATTGGATGTACCCTTAACTACAATTATTCATTTGAGGCCAACTATCAACCGTCCAAGTTCAATCAAGTAACTTACACATACGACTGTTTGAATTCAACATCAATTGTGAGATTTGATATTAATCAAACGCAAGGTTTAACACTAAATTATACTGTAAATGGAGGCCCAATTCAAAACCTCACCGTTCCTACAAATAATCATGAATTTTCATTTCCTAATGGCATTTACAACTGGCTTTCTTTAACGGATTCTTCAGGATGCACTTTCCCGGTTAACGTAACCACAAATATCAATGAGGCTCCCGTTAAATTAGTATCAGATACCTTACATATTGATTGTAACGCGAAGGAGTATTTTATACAATTAGTTCTACAAGGAAAATCACCTTGGAAATTAGGATATATTCAACAAAACAACTATTTAGAAAAAGTACTAACGGACAGTGTTTCGTTAGTGAGATTTGAACCTGATACTTATAATTTTATTTCAGTTACCGATGGCAATCAATGCCAAATTCCTGTCAATAAATTATTGAATTTAAATCCATTTCTTGATTCTATTCCTAATATTGAATTGAAAGGGAATCGAATTATACTTTCTAAGCATTCCCAAATTATTAAATGGTATAAAGACAATACAATTCTTCAGAATGAAAATTCAATAGAGATTCAACCTTACGGAAATGGCGATTACTTTGCTAGCATTGAAGATTCGGCAGGGTGTATTTACAATACTGTAACGATTCGTATTGATAAAATGGATTTAATTAGTATTTCTCCGAATCCGGCGATTAGTAAACTCAATGTATTTTTCAACTTTGCCTTACAAGGCAATTGGAGATATACTATATTTGATTTGCAAGGCAAGAAGATTTTGAGTAGTGAAACCAACCCTTATGAATCAGGTATTGATGTTAGCTCTCTTGCAAAAGGTATTTACTTGATTAGCATTGAATACGAGGATAAAGTCGGAATGACATCAAAACATATTCAAAAGTTTACCAAATTATAATTTAGGAATAAGATAGTTTACTTGATCGCTTTACGACAATCTTCGATAATCGAATCTATCTTATCAGGTGTCAAAAATTCTTGATAATGTTTGCCAAGCTGCATCATGGGTGCGTAACCGCAAGCTCCAAGGCATTCTGCTGTTTTTAAAGTAAACAAACCGTCAGCGGTAGTTTCACCATTATTTATTTTAAGCTTCTGCTTTACATAATCTATTATTTGATCACTTCCGCGAAGCATACAGGGACCTGTTTGGCATATTTCCAAAACATACTTTCCAACCGGCTTCAAATTAAACATGGTATAAAAAGTAGCTACTTCATACACTTCGATTGCCTGAATTTCAAGCACGACGGCTAATGCATCCATTTGTTCAATCGTGAGTGAATTATTTCCTGCTTCTTGTATCAAATGTAAGGCAGGTATTAACGCACTTTTTTGCTTGCCACTTGGATAGCGTTTTACTAATTCTTGAATTTGGTCTAATATATCTTTTGAAAAAGTCATATGTTGTGTTTTTTATTTTGCAACCGAATTGCTGTTGGCAAAGTTGTTGAAATTTTTTATGTATTTATTCTGACTTGATAGTTTAAGTTTGAACTAATTTCTTAATCGAATAATGTTTAATTAAGCATCGATTTCTCCAGCAATTAAATTCAAACTACTCATTGTGATAACCGCATCGCTTAACATGCTTCCTTTTACAATTTCAGGATAAGCTTGGTAATAGATAAAACAAGGGCGACGGAAATGTAATCGGTACGGAGATCGCCCTCCATCACTAATTAAATAAAACCCCAATTCACCATTACCTCCTTCTACAGAATGATATACTTCACCCGCTGGAATTTCTGTTTCACCCATCACAATTTTGAAATGATAAATTAAGGCTTCCATTTTGGTGTACACATCTTCCTTTTCAGGTAAATAGAAATTAGGCAAATCTGCGTGATACACACTAGGATCTAAGGGCTTTATTTTTTCTAACGCCTGCTTTATGATACTTAAGCTTTGCCAAATTTCTTCATTGCGAACTAAGAATCTATCGTACACATCACCCGTTGTACCTATTGGAATGGTAAAATCAAAATCTTCATAACTGCTGTACGGATGAGCCGTTCTGACATCATAATCAATGCCAGTTGCTCGCAAATTGGGACCTGTAAAACCATAATTCAAAGCACGCTCAGCACCAATACCGCCACAGCCCATGGTTCGCTCCATGAATATACGATTGCGATTGAAAAGCGTTTCAAAATCCTTCATCGATTTTGGGAATTCTGCTAAAAAGGCATCAATTTTTTGAAACGCGATTTCAGAAAAATTTCTTTCAAATCCACCAATTCGTCCCATATTAGTTGTGAGTCGAGAGCCACATATTTCTTCAAATATTTCATAAATTTTCTCTCGAAACTCGAATACATAAATAAATCCGGAAAAAGCGCCAGTATCTACTCCAATTACAGAATTACAAACTAAGTGATCGGCAATACGTGAAAGTTCCATGATAATTACTCGTAAATAATCAACGCGTTTTGGCAACTTAGCCCCGATCAATTTTTCAACTGTCATATGCCATCCCATATTATTAATTGGGGATGAACAATAATTCAATCGATCTGTCAAGGGTGTAATTTGATAGTAGGGACGATGCTCAGCAATCTTCTCGAACGCACGATGAATAAAACCTATTGTTGGCACAGCATCCACAATTCGCTCACCATCCATTTCTAATATATTTTGAAACACACCATGCGTGGCAGGATGCGTAGGCCCTAAGTTAAGGGTTGTGGTTTGTTTCTCAAGTGAACCTTCCGGTAAGACTATATTTTGTTTCATTTAGTAAATCCCAATTTTATAAATTCTAAATTCCAAAAAGTAGAACATTGTTTTATATTTTTTATTAAATCGATTCATTCATTTGCTAACACTAAGATTATCGTTTCCGTAAAACCTTAAGCGGGGTCTTGCAAGATGCTATCTTCCAAACATATTATCATCCTTATCAATCCTGCTTTGATCCTCTAAAGGATACTCTTTACGAAGTGGGTGGTAATCCATTTCTTCTACATTCATGATTCGAATTAAATTGGGATGTCCTACGAAATTTACCCCATAAAAATCATATGCCTCACGCTCCAACCAATTCGAAGTTTCAAACACTTTTGTCGCTGTAAATACATCTGGTTTGGTAATATCTGTATAAACCTTAAATCTAATTCGCAAACTATGCTGGATATTTTGCAACATATACACCACTGCAAGCTCTTTACCTATATTATCAGGATAGTGCACTGCTGTTAGGTCATTTAGAAAAGTAAATCCTAAATCGTCTTTCAAATATTGTAAAATTTTAATATTGCTATCTCGATCAGCCTCAAAAGTGAGCATACCATACGGGGCCTCAAAGCCATAAACTTGAGAACCAAATTTCTCGGTAATTTGTTGCTGAACTGTCTCGTTATTTAACATTGAAATTATTTCTTAAAAATTAATTTATTGAATACCATAACTATTGAGTAAAGTTTTATACTCATCACTTTCACGACGTCTAAGACTCTCACTTTTCACTAGATCCTGAACGCGCATAAATCCATCAATAATAGCCTCGGGTCGTGGTGGGCAACCTGGCACGTATACATCCACAGGTATTACCTGATCGATACCTTGCAACACTGAGTAGGTATCGAAAATACCGCCACTACTTGCACATGCTCCAACCGCCATCACCCATCGAGGCTCTGCCATTTGTAAATAAACTTGACGTAATATAGGTGCCATTTTTTTTGCGATAGTACCCATAACCATAATTAAATCGCATTGACGAGGAGAAAAGCTCAATCTTTCCGAACCAAATCGAGCCAGATCATAATGAGCAGCCATAGTAGCCATAAACTCAATACCACAACATGAGGTCGCAAATGGTAAAGGCCAAATAGAATTACTCCTAGCTAAGCCAACGGCTTCACTCAACTTCATGGTAAAAAAACCATCCCCACCATATCCCTGTGGCGATTCAACTATTTTAATTTTAGTATTATGTGTAACTGGACGAACTGACATTTTTAACTATTTAATTGATTTAATTTTTCTTTCAGTGCTGATTTTGAATTGATGTATCGTAAAGATATAAAACTACTCTTCCCAATTTAAAGCTCCTTTTTTGATGATGTAAGTGAATCCAACAATAAAAAATGCGATAAACATTAGCACGGCGAGAAAACCATCCCAGCCTAATGCTTTAAAATTGATAGCGTAAGGATAAAAGAAAATGACTTCAACATCGAACAAAACGAATAAAATGGCAACCAAAAAATATTTAACTGCGAGCGGTTGCCTTGCATTACCTTCTTGTTCAATACCGCATTCGAAGTTCTCGAGTTTATCAGCCGTTTTACGTTTAGGACCTAAAAAATGTGTCCCTGCCATCATGACTATCACAAAACCAATCGCGATGAACAATTGAATAACAATAGGTAAAAAATTTATGGGTGTGTTCTGAACCACTTCGAGCAAAATCATGTTTTTTTATTTAGAAGTGCCACAAAAATAGGTTTTTATGATTCAAAAGTCAATTATAAAAATAGATAAGTTATATCAAAATTTCATCTTCTAAGAAAAGCGTGGCTATATCTAAAATATTTGAAACTAAATGAGCGACTGCCTTTACAAATACTCGTGTTTTAACCGAGATTAGACCCCGAAGAAAAATTGGTGTTGAAACGAAGAAGAAGCAACTAGGCTGGTACTGGAAGCAAAATGATTAGACTGATAACAGTTGGTATTCGGCAAACCCTAGCTCTTCGACAAAAGCGATCAAGCTTTCATTCTATTGTTTATTGATTAATCCTGCCACAAGCTCCACTACCCTATCTATTTCTTCAGTTGTGTTGTGCTTGCTAAACGAAAACCGAATCGGAACCACTGATGCATTAGGATATACATTACGAATCACATGGCTACCACCTTGTGCCCCACTAGTACAGGCACTACCACCAGAAACACAAACACCTTGAATGTCTAGGTTCATACTTAACATTTCGGTACTATCATTCATCGGAAAACCTACATTGAGGATAGTGTATAAACTATTTCCATCCACATCGCCATGTAAGACCAAATTTGGGATGGCTGTTATGAGTTTGGTTTTTAATCTATCTTTCAAAGCTTGAACATAGGCTTTATCTTCTTCGAAGCTTTCCATAGCCAACTCCAAGGCTTTTGCAAAACCTACAATATTAGCTATGTTCTCAGTCCCGGCTCGCATATTTCGTTCCTGACCTCCACCCAAAATGCTAGGCTTAATTTGATTATTCTTATTAATATAAAGCAATCCACTTCCTTTTGGTCCATGAAATTTATGCGCGGAGGCAGATAGAAAATCGATGTGAAGCTTGCTTAAATCCAATGGATAATGTCCCACTGTTTGTACACTATCTGTGTGAAAAAGCGCATTATATTCCTGGCAATATGAGCTTACTCTTTCGAGATTCAGCATGTTTCCAATTTCATTATTGGCATGCATGAGTGTAACTAATGTCTTTCCAGAAGTTTCTTGTAATAGTTTTTCTAAATCCCCGTAATCGATCTGTCCATGCTCACTTAGCTTTACATAACTAAGTTTACGATTATATTGAGAAGCTAAATATTGGCAAGTATACAAGGTAGCATGATGCTCGATGGGCGATGTAATGATGTGCTCAACTTTTAGATCACGCACAGCACCTTGTAAAGCGGTATTGCTGCTTTCGGTACCACAACTCGTAAAAAATATTTCACTCGGGGTTGTCTTGAAAGCTTGCGCAATAAATCTTCTCGATTTCTCAATTGCCATTCTTGTTTCACGACCATAAGAATAAATCGCGGATGCATTTCCAAATTGCTCAGTAAAAAAAGGCATCATCGCATCAAGTACCTTGCTATCAAGCTTTGTAGTGGCTGCATTATCTAAATAAATTCTTTGCACAATCTGAAATTTGAAGTGCAAAAGTAATCGCTAAGTCAATATTACTTTAGTTAATAGATTGAAATTCAAATCTCGGACTTCCTTTATTGCCTGTTGGACTATAAAAATCGATAAAACGGAGTTTGAAATTAAGCCCATTTTGATTTTTTATCAGGTACTTATATTTGCTGACTATCGTGTAAAGGGTCTTATCGCGATCAAAATATTTCCAATCATATCCAATTACATCCAACTTATTAGAATACTGGATTTGATTTTCGAAATTAGCATCGATTGCATTATAATCTTGCGTAGAATCTTTATAAGCCAAAGTACCTTTCGCATTCAAGATTACACCAACCACTGAATAAGGTAAAGGAGGGTTATACTCATAAAATGTATGATTATAAACGCAAAAGTGCAGATCCCAATTTTCATTATTACTAGGCTCGACGTTATTAACTACAGACATTGTCTTGAATGAGAAATAGGTATAATTCTGATTCGCAGATTTAGGGATTGAAATCACTGTTCCGATTGGATCGTTTAAATCACCCATTTTAACTTTATACTCAACTGCATTTGCATCCATAATCTGGAATTTTATGAATTGAGTATTTTCTTTACTAGGTTTCACAATAAAAACTTCCTTATTCTTTTGCCAATTCCCAAATGCAGAAGAATCAATATTACCAGCAGAAAGATCAACACGCCATTGAGAAGAATTGCCTGAGGTATCCAGAGAATTCACCTCACTAAAAGCAGTTTTCGAGGTACGTGCGACCTGCATACTATTGCTCTCGTTGATAAAAATGCCAAATTGATTAGCACCAGTTTGAAATGCTAAATGATACATATTAGCCTCACTAATGTGAATAATTTTACCTTGCGCCAAGCTCACAAAAATTTGATAATTGTACTTATCACCCATATCTACTTGCATAACCTCACCATTACCCTTGGGAGGTAGTGTAATTGGAGAATCGGTTTTCAAACAAGATGAAAAACCAACTAAAGTGAAAAATAAAAAACCGAAATACTTCATGATATTGCAAATTTCAATCTCTAAACGTAATAAGTGTATTTTATGTTGCTTATAATTATCATAATAATGTCATTTTTCAGATGACCTATAAGTGTGAAGAACATATTTTAGGCTAAATGCACCTCATCTTACTGGGGAATACAACATTTGCTATATTTTTTTGCTCTTATCCTAAATACAATTAATGCCATCTTCATTTATAAATTAATCGAAATGACTTTTAGAAATGTAAGATATCATGCTATGCCAAGCAGCGAAGCTGGTGCTGGGTGTAAAATGATTGAAATATTTGATGATTATCCATAAAGCTACCTATTTTCTTTTCCATCTCATCACTCATGACGAGACCACTTTTATCCAAACTCGCATATAAAGATATTCGCTCTATAGCTAGATTCTCCTTTGCTCGAGCAGTAAATAAAAATTAAGCTCCGATTTCAATATTTTTATATAGTTCGAATCCTAGGCCGTATCCTACAATAATACTTTTACTTGCCACAATATTTTGAAAAACTAGGAATTATGCAGATGCCATCTGTGTTCATTTACCACATCAAGGTAGTTTAACGGATAATCAATAAATCTTATACCATTTTGACATTAATTTTATATTATACATTTCGCTTGACGAAAATGTTAAATGACTATGGATATAAAAGTTTAGATTAAATGTAGGAACGAAATTTTAATCTATTATATTTGTCTAATCGGTATTAGTTCTTCAAAATTTTCATTCAATGGGTCGCTATATTTTAATTTTAGTTAGAATAAAAAAAACCGCCTCTTTCGAAGCGGTTCATTCAATTTAATCTAGTAATCTGCTAATTAGCTCATCATTCTAATAACCCATATCCATTCCACCACCTGGAGGCATGTGTGAATGAGGTTCTGCTTTGCTTGGTTTGTCAGCAATTACACATTCTGTTGTTAACAACATACCTGCAATAGAAGCTGCATTTTCCAACGCTACACGGCTTACTTTAGTAGGATCAATTACACCTGCTTTGTATAAATTTTCATACACCTCGGTACGAGCATTGAAACCATAATCTCCTTTTCCTTCACGAACTTTTTGGATAATGATAGATCCTTCTAAACCACAGTTAGCAACAATCTGACGCATTGGCTCTTCTAAGGCACGACGTATGATAGCAATACCAGTGTTCTCATCATCATTAATACCTTTCAACTTTACAATACTATCAATAGCGCGAATAAATGCGGTTCCACCACCAGGTACAATACCCTCTTCTACAGCAGCACGTGTTGCGTGTAATGCATCATCCACACGATCTTTCTTTTCTTTCATTTCAACTTCGGTTGCCGCTCCTACATAAAGTACAGCTACACCACCAGCTAATTTTGCTAAACGCTCTTGTAATTTCTCTTTATCGTAATCGCTTGTTGAAGTTTCTAACTGCGCTTTTATTTGATTCACTCTTGCTGTAATATCAGCTTTCTTACCTTTGCCGCCCACAACCGTTGTGTTGTCTTTATCGATAGATATACTTTCACATGAACCTAGGTAGCTCAAGTCAGCATTCTCTAATTTGAAACCTTGCTCTTCACTGATTACAATACCACCCGTTAATTTAGCAATATCTTCCAACATTTCTTTACGACGATCACCAAAGCCTGGCGCTTTTACAGCAGCTACTTTGATTGTACCACGCAATTTGTTGACTACTAAGGTTGCTAATGCTTCACCTTCTAAATCTTCAGAAATGATTACCAAAGGACGACCTGCTTGTGCCACTTTCTCTAAAATATGCAAGATATCTTTCATAGTTGAAATTTTCTTGTCATAAATTAAAATCATAGGATTGCTTAATTCGCAAATCATTTTTTCGCTATTCGTAACAAAGTAGGGTGATAAATAACCACGATCAAATTGCATACCTTCAACAACATCTACAGTCGTTTCGGTTCCTTTAGCTTCTTCAACGGTAATTACACCTTCTTTTCCTACTTTAGCCATAGCTTGTGCAATCAACTTACCGATATTGTTATCATTATTAGCTGAAATGGTTGCTACTTGCTCTATTTTTTTATTGTCATTTCCAACCTTTTCAGATTGGGTCCGTAAATTTTCTACTACCGCTGAAACCGCTTTGTCGATACCTCGTTTCAAATCCATAGGATTTGCACCTGCAGCAACATTTTTGATTCCTTCGTTAATGATAGATTGCGCTAAAACTGTAGCGGTAGTTGTACCATCACCAGCAGCATCAGCTGTTTTACTAGCCACTTCCTTTGCCATTTGCGCACCCATGTTTTCGATGGCGTCTTCTAATTCGATTTCTTTCGCAACTGTTACACCATCTTTTGTAATTTGTGGTGCACCAAATTTTTTCTCAATAACTACATTTCTACCTTTAGGGCCTAATGTTACTTTCACGGCATCAGCTAAAGTGTCCACGCCTTTCTTCATTTTGTTGCGTGCTTCTATATTAAAGTGAATTTGTTTTGACATAATTTTTATTTTTCTATTTATGAATTAATTTGTTTTATAAGGTCGAAACTTGATGTTGTAAGCTGTGATTATCGAATCATCAATCTTACAAATTCAAATTAGATAATCGCTAATAAATCGCTTTCGCGCATAATGAGTAAGTCGTCACCTTCTAAGTTGATTTCAGTACCAGCATATTTACCGTATAAAACGATATCGCCTACTTTTACCGTCATTGGCTCATCTTTTTTCCCAGCGCCTACTGCCATAACAGTTCCACGTTGCGGTTTTTCTTTTGCTGTATCGGGTATAATAATTCCACCAGCTGTTTTTGTCTCGGCCTCTGCTGCACGCACAATAACTCTGTCGTGTAGCGGCGTAATGCTTACTTTGCTTGCTTTTGCCATTTTAATGAATATGTTTTAATGTATTATAAAAATTGATTTCAAACCTTATTATCATGAAATGTGCCAAGCAATGTAAACACGACAATTTTACACTTTTTAAGCGTAGATCTGCACGTTTTACAAGTTTTGACATATCAGGCAGCTTATTTTATGAATATTTGGCAGCGGCATCATGTTTCTTTATTTAAATCTATCAATTATGCGTTCAACACTGAAATGAATCAAGTTATTTTTTCTGGCTTTGGACCCGAATTACACGCTCACGTTTTCATGCCTCAAATCTTATGCGCGGCGTAGAATTGAGTCATTTTTACAGATAATCATACAATTTTAGGTTTCTAGGCCCCCAAAGTCCAATCGTGATAATTTACACTAGCTAATAAGATTAGGCTTGTCAAATCAGTTTGTGACAAAACCTGTTAATGTGGCAGATAATATTTCACTATTTGCTTAAACCCAAAATTACTCCGTAACTATTGGCATTCTTAAACCCAAAATTACTCGGTAACTATTGGCATTATGAAGATTTAGCTAGGTTTTTCTTACTGAATTTCTTCACAATATAAATACCTAGCAAGGTGATGCAGGCACCCAATACAATCGAGCCATTTACTTTTTCATCTAAGAGTAATATGCCTAAGCTTAATGCGACTAATGGATTCACATAAACATAGATTGTAACTAGACTTAATGGCAATTTTTGCAACGCATACATATAACACAAAAAACTTAAAATAGAACCGGCAATGATTAAATAAAAACATCCAACCCAAGCTTGGTTGGGAATACTTGCAATAGGTATATATTGCCCAGTAGCATACGAAGAAATTGCTAGAATGATTCCTCCAAATAAAGCTTGCCAACCTAAGCTCTGATAAGGACTTAAAGAGAACTTATTATTCAGCGTGAGTAATGTCCCCATAGGCCAAGTAATGACTGCTAATAGAGATAGAGCAATCCCCAACGCAAAATTCGGATCTGACATTTCCTGCCTAAATGAAGTTAATAGAAGTGCAATGCCACTAAATCCTATAACCAACCCTAGAATAGCTCGTGCATTCGTTTTTTCTTTAAAAAAAATAAAATTCGCTAAAACGAACACAAAAGGAGATAAACATGAAATTAAGGCCCCTAAAAATGATGGAATAAATTTAATCGCAATGGTGGTTAATCCGTTACTACAAGCAATTAATAAAAAACCACTTAAGAACAAATAACCAAATTCTTTCGCCGAGGGCAATTTTATCTCACTTCTCATAAAGTATATTATCAAGAGCAAACCAGCAATGATATTTCGAATCGCAGTAAGCTGCAATGCAGGTAAATATTGAACCGTTAGCTTTGAGACAAACCAAGTTGTACCCCAAAAAAATGAAACAACCCCCAATGCAGCGTATGCTTTATGTTTGTCAGAACTCCCCATAAATTAGAAGTCGCAAAGCTATTAAAAGGATGACATCTTTGAGTAGCTTATGACTTCTTTAATGGCTGTGAAATGTTAATATTTCCTAGAATTGCAATTCGAGTGAAAAATGCCCTTACATTTGTACTCTAAACAAAAAAAAATGAAAAAAGTACTTTTATTATCCCTATCTCTTTTTATCGCTGGAACAATGTTCGCTGATAAAAAATGTTGTAAAGACAAAGCAAGCTGTAAGAAAGAAACAACTGCAACTACTTCATGTGCAAAAAGTGAAGCAAAAGCATGTTGTAAAAAAGATGGGCATGCATCAGAAAAAACTGGCGCTGCGGCTACTGCTTCAGCTGCTTGTTGTAAGAAATCAGTTGCAGCTGGCGGAAAAGCTTGTTGTGCAGCAAAAACAACTGAAACAACGTCTTCAAATCCTGCACCAACAAACAAATAAACTTGGATTTATCCTAGTCAAAAGTTTAAAGCATATTCAAAAAACCTTCAGCAATGAGGTTTTTTTTCATTAATCCCCTAAAAGGGCATCTATTTGTTTTGCTAAAGCTATGTCTTTACTTGTGATAGTGTTTTCACTATGGGTATTTAATCTCAATCTTACCCGATTGTACACATTCCAAATTTCTGGATGGTGGTCAGCCTTTTCTGCCAACAGCCCAACACTTACTAAAAAAGATAAGGCTTCATTAAAATCATGAAATTCAAAATTTTGCTCAATGGCTTCATCAAGCAATTCCCAGTTTGGCATTTCTGCTAACTGAGTTACTAATTCTTCATGACTCAATGGTTTCATCAAAATTAGATTTCTCTGTCAGGATTAAATCTTTCAAGCTCATTCGCTACCTCTGTTAAAAAACTTGCACCTAGAGAACCATCAACAATTCGATGATCGTAACTTAATGACAAATACATCATTTGACGAATTGCTATTACGTCACCTTGAGGGGTTTCTAGCACTATTGGTCTTTTCTTAATAGCTCCAACCGCTAAAATTGCAACTTGTGGCTGATTAATAATAGGCGTGCCCATGAGACTTCCAAAAGTCCCTACATTTGTTAACGTAAAAGTACCGCCTTGTGTATCATCCGGCTTCAACTTATTATTTCGAGCATTATTAGCCATGGTATTGACTTCTTTGGTTAAGCCAAACAAATTTTTAGTATCTGCATTTTTAATTACGGGAACTATTAAATTTCCGCTTGGCAAAGCTGCAGCCATTCCTATATTAATATCTTTTTTTACAATTATATTATTACCTTCTAAACTCGAATTAATCATTGGATACTTCTTCATTGCATTCACAACTGCTTCAATGAAAATTGGTGTAAAGGTTATTTTCTCATTGTATTTTTTCTCAAATGAACCTTTCATTTTATTTCTCCAATTGACAATAGTTGTCACATCAGCTTCTGTAAAACTGGTTACATGCGGCGAAGTGGCTTTACTTCTTACCATATGATCGGCAATCATTTTTCGCATGCGATCCATTTCAATAATCTCTACATTAGTTCCAGCATAACCAGGTGGAACTGGAGTTGATACGTTAGACTCTTGCGAAACGGCGGTATTTGCGACTGGCACTTCAGGTGCAGATTGAGAGATTACCTGAGCAGGCCCTGCACTAGGCATAACACCAGATTTACGCTGAGCCACATATTGAATAATATCTTTCTTAGTTACCCTACCTTCATTACCAGTGCCTGAAATGTTTTCTAATTCTGACATGGCTATGCCTTCCGAAGCTGCAATATTTAAAACCAAGGGTGAATAAAATTTCGAACCATTACTATTGGAAACAGCAGGTGCTTGTTGACCATGAGAGATTGCAGCAGCAGGAGCAGCAGCAGGAGCAATGGCAACAGTTTCAACCTTGGGTAACACCACATTCCCTCCTGATTGGATTCTAGCGATGACCTTTCCCACAGCTACAACATCATTTTCATTGAATAGTATTTCAGTAATTGTGCCTTCAGCTGTGGATGGAACTTCACTATCTACTTTGTCAGTAGCGATTTCAAGCAAAGTCTCATCCATTTTAATAGCATCGCCTACTTTCTTATGCCACTTCAAAATGGTTGCTTCCATTATACTCTCTCCCATTTTAGGCATTACTAAATCTACTACAGGCATATTGTGAATTTTTAAGGCTGTAAATGTATAAAATTCCTGCTATGGATTTGAAAATTCAGACTATAAAAAATGAAATTCTCCCATGAACCCATTTCAATTAGCTTCTAAATCATGGAATCACATACTTTAATTAAGCGCTAGCTTCTTATTTTTTAGGGACGGCAACAGTGCTATCAGCTCCAAGTCATCTCCTTAAAGTGAAAAAAAACATTCGTTCCTCATTTCATTTTTCTACTTCGGGATGCGGGCTTTTCTCTAATGTCACTGCCCCATTATTACGCAATAAATTATTCATACGCCACGTATTTACTTCATTAAGTTCGAAGTAAGACAAACATAAATTTCAATTCTTGACAATCTTGTGACTATTTTATTCAACATATATATCTTATCTTAGCACATGTTAAGTATTAACATTACCCTTATTTATGTTACACTAAAATATTTCATGTGAAAAAAAAATTACTATTCATTATTGCCAGTTTTATTTTGTCATTCCAAGTTTCGGCTCAGTTTCAAGTTTCCACAGCTTTTAATGCAAATTCTTTAGTGTCTAAATTAGTGGGTGATGGTGTTGTATATACCAACGCTACGCTTACATGCGCCAACAATGGCAAAGGATTCTTTACAAATGGGATTACTACAACGGTAGGTATGGATAGCGGTATCGTTCTAACTTCAGGAAGAGCTATCCAAGTAGTTAATAACCCAACATTTTTCGCAAATACTATTAATAATTTCAATCCTGGAGATGCCGACCTTCAAACTAATGCAACAGGTAGCCTTTATGATATTTGCAAATTAGAATTTGACTTTGTTCCGGTTGGAGATACAGTTCGTTTCAATTATCGTTTTGGCTCTGAAGAATATCCAGCATACACATGCACTAACTTCAATGATATTTTTGCATTTTATATTTCTGGCCCCGGTTATGCAACACCAACAAATGTCGCTAAAATACCAGGTACCAATTGCCCTGTTTCCATCAACACAGTGAATGGCTCCACGAATAATCCTTGTGGGAATGTAAGTTCACCTTGTGCACCACCCAATAATGCCTTATTTATTAATGCTGCTGGAATCACAGGAGTTGCTTACAGCGGCATGACACAAAAATTATCAGCCATAGCACCTGTAACACCCTGCTCAACCTATCATATGAAGTTTGCAATTGCGGATGTTGCAGATGAGCAATATGATTCAGGTGTTTTTTTAGAAGCTAATAGTTTTTCATCAGAGGCAGTTACGGTGTCTAATGTAGTTTCTACAAATAATACAGGTGGAATCAATCCTTTTAGCATTGAAGGCTGTAATGCAGCTGTAGTAACCTTGTCTCGCCCAGTTGCCAAACCTTTCCCTCAACTAGTAACCATCAGCACAACAGGCAGTGCTACTTCTGGAATAGATTATACACCTCTACCTAGCACAATTACGATTCCTGCCAATACAACAAGCACTACCATTTCTATTGCATCTTTAACCGACGCCATATTGGAAGGTACAGAAACTGTAAAAATTTATATTTATGGAGCTTTATGTTCGACATTAACCATTACTGATAGCGTAACAATAGATATTCTTGAATATCCAACGTACACAGTTTCTAATAACGACAGTATTTGTCAAGGCGACATGGTAAATGTTAGTGCAAATGTATCCCCTCCAAACAGTGCTCTTAGTTTTACTTGGTCGAACAGCATCAGTGGTCTCATGGGTAATGCAACCAATTACAATGTAACACCAAATGTCACAACCACATATACATTGTCGGGGTTATATCCTGGATGCCCACCTAAGATTTCCAATATTTTAATACAAGTAGAACCCCCACCCTCTCTTGCCTTAAATGCTACTAACGTTTCGTGTTTTGGCTTATCGAATGGACAAATAACGGCAACAGGAACTGGACTTTTTAATCCTTTGCAATTTAGTCTATCGCCAACAAGTAATGTGTTGCTCGGAAGCCCTGCTGTTTTTACGAATCTTGCTCAAGGGAATTATATAGTTACAGTTACTTCTGCAATTGGTTGTACAAATCAATCTAACATCAGCATTACACAACCAAATCCGATCGGTTGGGCAAGTGTAACACCTGTTAATTTAATTTGTTTACAACCTACTTCTGGTAGCATTTCAGTAAATGCAAATGGTGGCACTTCTCCTTATAGTTATTCCATCTCACCCAATATTGGCGCTGCAAGTGGCGGGAATTTTAGTAACCTAGGTCTAGGAAATTATACAATTACTGCTAGTGACTCGAAAGGTTGCTCGATTACTACAGTTGTGAATTTATCTCAACCTGTTGGGCCTGCATTTGTTTTTGCAAATGCTGATTCAGTGCTCTGTAATGGCGGCAATACAGGCAGTATTCAAACTTTTGCGAATAATATTTTGGGGGTAGTTACTTATCAACTGTTGCCTACGAGCGCAACAAATACAAGTGGCATTTTCAATAATTTAGCAGCTGGTATTTATACAATCGTTGCGGCTGATGCAAGCATATGTACTTCTTCTCAAACCGTTACAGTCGAGCAACCAACACCTATGGCATGGTCTAATGCACAAAGCACTAATATTACTTGTCAAGGTTTACAAAATGGTAGCATCAATGTATTGGCGAGTGGTGGCGTTCCGAATTATAACTATCAACTATTACCTAATAATACAAATAACTCGAATGGCACATTCACAAATTTAACTCCAATAGCTTACACCGTAAATGCCACCGATGCAAATGGTTGTACCCTATCCAATAGTTTCATATTAACGCAACCTTCTTTATTACAAATTACTAATATACAAACTACCACCACATCTTGCATACCAGCCAATGACGGTACTTTAACCATTAACGCTGCGGGTGGTACTTTACCTTATAGTTATAGTGTGAATGGCTTAGTGAGCAATAACAACCTCTATACCAATTTATCTGCAGGCAATTACACGATTATTGTTACAGATTCTAAAAATTGCACCGCAAGTACAATACAGCAAATTTCGTTGCCTACTTTGCCAAGTATTTCTAATATTCTAACTACAACAGCAAGTTGTGTCCCGGGTTGTGATGCTACCGCAACTGTTACTGTAACTGCTGGTAGTTCCAATTTGTTTTCATATAGCAGCGATGGTATCAATTTCCAAACTAGCGCGACGTTGACTTCCTTATGTGCAACCAACTATACAATTACTGTAAAAGATGGCAACAATTGTACTGCAACAAGTAATGTAAGCATCAATGCATTAAATGCGCCTTCCCTAATTAGTTCGAGTTTTAGCAATATAACTTGTAATGGCTTACAAAACGGAAACATACAAATGCTGGCGGCTGGTGGTACAGGAAGCATAAGTTATTTTTTACTCCCAAATGGAAATGTTTCTGGCACTGGCATCTTTTCTAATTTAGCCGCTGCTTCTTATACAGTTGTTGCCAAGGATGCCAACAACTGTTCTGTGAGCGGCATTTTTAGTATTAGTGAACCAACTCTATTAAAAATTGATTCAGCAAATAAAATCAACCTTGCCTGTTTCAATGTCAATAATGGCAGTGTGCAAATTTTTGCTTCAGGTGGCACCGGTTTAAATTACAGTTACGCGATTTCACCCGCTGGCACTTTTCAAGCTCCTAATAATTATATTAATTTGTCTGCCAATATAAATTACACCATCACCGTTAGCGACGCAAACAATTGCAGCACGAATACGATTGTTAATTTATCACAACCCAATCAACTACTAATAACTAGCAGTATTTCGAATAATATTACTTGTAACAACTTAAATAATGGTAGCATACAAATAAATGCCATAGGAGGAACTGGTACAAAAAATTTCACCTTACAACCCCTCAATATCAATAATACCACTGGCACATTTAATTCGTTAAGTGCAGGTAATTATACGATTATTGTGAGTGATGCGAATAACTGTACTACGAGCACATTGGTAAACATTGTGAACCCAAGCGCTGTAACATTGGTAAGTTTTGTGAGTAATAATATTACATGCAATAATCTTAATAATGGAAATGTTACACTCATCGCAAGTGGAGGCACAGGAAGCATAAGTTATAACTTACAACCCAATAATTTAACGAATATAACAGGTATTTTTAATAACCTAAATGTCAACACATACACTATTACAGCAAGTGATGCGAATGGCTGTAGTATTTCTACGGCTTTCAACATCAGTAATCCAAGTGCATTAGTTATCACAAATTTTGCAAGCACAAACTTACTTTGTGCTACCAATCTGACAGGTCTCATTCAAACAATTGCCAATGGTGGCATTGGTACCTTGAATTATACATTGCAACCTAATAATACAACGAACACGAGTGGTCAATTTAGTAATTTAAATGCTGGCACTTATACTGTTATAGTCACTGATGCAAATAATTGTAGCCTTACTTCTGTGACTACTATTTCTGCACCGCCAATATTAAGTTTGACCTTTGTATCATCACAAAATGTCACTTGTAGTGGCTTAGGTAATGGTAGCATTATTTCAAATGCTACAGGAGGTTCGGGCAATTATAATTATACTTTGCTTCCTAGCAATTTGAGTAATTCAAATGGCAACTTTAGCAATATTTTGGCAAATACATATAGCATTATAGTCACAGACTCTAATGGATGCATTGATTCATTAAATGGCATTAATATTATTGATCCTTCATTTTTATCAATCATTAATTTTAATCAATCTAGTGTTAGCTGTTACGGATATACCGATGGCCAAATTTCTATGGGCATAAATGGAGGAACCCCTCCTATTACCTATACTATTTCACCCTTAACAGGCAATCAAACAGGTGGTCAATTTAGCAATTTAATTGCAGGTACCTATACCGTAACAGGCACAGATGCAAATGGATGTTTTCTTACCTCTGTGACAACAATTACACAAAATAGCAGCTTTACAATTGCTAATTTGAATAATATTTCTCCCACTTGCTATAATTCAAGTAATGGTCAATTATCAATTGTTCCTAATGGAGGCCTAGCTCCTTATACGTTCCTCATCAACAATGCAAGTCCGAATAATAATGGCATATTTTCAAATCTTGGTGGCGGCACCTATATGATTTCAGCCATTGATGCTGTGGGCTGCAGAATTGATTCGAATGTCACTATTGTATCACCTCTGCCTATTGTAATTTCTAATTTAACACTCACTCCCATTTTATGTGCAAACGCCCCAATTGGTTCAATTAATATAGATGCAGTGGGTGGAGTTGGTCTGATTACCTATACTTTGAAGCCACTTGATGTTAGCAATACGAGTGGTGATTTTATAAATTTACAAAACGGTATTTACACCATCACAATTATTGATGCGGCCGGTTGTAAAAAAGATACCGTGATCAACTTAATACCACCGTCACCATTTATTGCAAAAATTATCACAATAGCACCTACTTGCTTGGGTATTGGTAATGATGCAAGTGCTGAAGCTTTTGTGCAGGGTGGCACACCTCCCTTCACTTATCTTTGGAATACTAACCCTATAAAAACTACTGCTAAAATAGATAGCCTAACAAGTGGATTTTATGCGGTGAAGATTGAAGATCAAAATGGCTGCAAAGTTTCAGACTCAGTATTGATTGAAGGTAGTAATTGTTGTGAAAATGTATTTATCCCATCCGCATTTTCTCCAAACAATGACGCAAAGAATGATGTGTTTAAATTAGCTTCGAGTGTGAACATGATAATTAAACAATTTGAACTTTATAACAGATGGGGCAATGTGGTTTGGTCAACGCGTGATAAAAATGGTACTTGGAATGGAAAAATTGAATCTGTGGAAGCTGAAGCAGGGACTTATTTTTACGTATTACGATACAAATGTGAAAGTGACCAAAAAGATTATTTGAAGAAAGGAGATTTGATTTTAATAAGATAACTACTACTATAACATAAACTATGTTATGAAAAATCACATGAGGAAATGGCAAACCTCTGAAAAAATTACCATCAGCGGATTTATTTGCGCTCTATTTGTATTGGCTTTTTATAGGTCAGTCATGCTTGATTATACAAATGATGAGGCATACTCGTTCTTAAATGTAGATACAATCAACTTCAAGCAAATGTATGGCACAGCCAACACACATTGGCTCAACTCAATTTGTATGTTTGTTGAAAATCTATTCGGAAATAGTGAATGGATTTTACGCATACATTCAAGTATTGCTATTCTATTTTTTTCATATTATGTGATTCGATTATTTACGCATCAGTTCAATAATTATTTAGTCTTAATTCCAGTTACCTTACTACTCTGCAATCACTATCTTTTCGATTTCTTTTCCTTATCTCGAGGATATGCATTAGCCTTGATGTTTGAGGTGATGGCTTTTTATCAAATCGCGCATCATAAATCTGATAGGTTCTATATTTATTTACTACTCTCTTTAGCCACACTCAGCAATTATACTTGTATTTATATTTTGTTTGCCTATTTCTTTTTTGACGTGCTAAAAATTACATTTGAAACGAAAGGGAAAATATTACTCGATTTCTCATTTTACAAAACAAGATTGTCGGTACTACTTTTAAGTCTTTTTGCGATACCTAATATTTATTATATCAAATATGTGACTGGGGATTTAGAAGAAGGGTCAACGATAGGCTACGTATCAGACACGCTCAAAATATTTTATCAACGAACATTTTATCATATACCACCTATAGTCATCTTCTACGTATTGGTTGTTTGGTCCTTACTCTTAGTAGCATTTTATTTAGTTTATCACAAACAGATGAAATCAGGTTTTAGGATGCTCTTTAATATGTATTTCTTTTGTATTATTCTCATCTATATACTTTTTTACACTATACATGTTCCTTTCCCATATGGCAGAACGGCTTTTTTTATGGTCATTTTATTTCTGGTGGTTAGTTCGTATGCGATTTTATTCATCATACGAAATTTACCAAAAGGTATTCAGGCAATCGCTTGTGTTTTATTTTTCGGACTTAATATGGCATATGCATTGGCCTATCGTAATTACAACGCCACATTAGAATGGTGGATGCAACAAGGGCTAAAGGAGTTTTGTATTGATATGACAAAACATTACCCAAAAAATAAGAATGCTAAAATGGGAATGAGTATAGATCATTACGGTTCATTTAATAATTACTACCGATATAAAGGGAGGTACAATCTACCTGATTCAATTTTTGTTTATTCTCGAGCGAAGTATGAAGCGATGCCGACAGAAATATCGAATCAATTTAGGCAACAAGATTATCTTTTATTGGTGAATAACTGGAAAGATTTCATAGAAGATAAAGTAGGTGCAGAAAATTACACCGAAGAATTTGTCTATCCTGATATGAAATCAACACTGTTAAAAATTAAGTCCCCGCAACCTTAATTTTACTAATTTCGTTGAGTGAGTTATTTATATCAAATTAATATTTCAAAGGGTGGTGTACCCAAATTGCCTGTTGAAGAAGTTGAAGTAACAGTATTGGGTATTTTGGGCGATTCTCAACGTTATACTAAAATTCATGGCGGTCCTGAGCGAGCCATTTGCTTGTATGATATTCACCTCATTCATTTGCTGCAAGAAGAAGGCCATCCCATAGA
The DNA here is from genome assembly GCA_044234005.1 of Chitinophagaceae bacterium. Classification (GTDB taxonomy): domain Bacteria; phylum Bacteroidota; class Bacteroidia; order Chitinophagales; family Chitinophagaceae; genus OLB11. Next base: position 44,490 of record JBIIJE010000011.1, read on the forward strand.
ACCAGGTTCAACTGGAGAAAATTTCACTTTAGATTTTGCCACTTTTTCAGATCTTGTACCCGGCACTCGACTCAAGATAGGGAAAGAAGTCATACTTGAAATAAGCAGCTATA
>JBIIJE010000165.1:0-4072 GCA_044234005.1 Chitinophagaceae bacterium
GCAAAATTTTAAACTCTCTATTAAAATTTCGATATATAGCTTTCTTGTAAAAATATCCACCCATTGATGAACAGTAAAAGTAACGAAGTACATACTATGTTGGTCGTATATTTTATAAGCAAATCCCATCAATCAAATATAAAGAAAATTAAAAGCAATAACGGTTCACAGAACCTATTTTATCTATCATTCGACACCTGCTTCGCAACCTGCTTCGCAAGGCGAGGGCGAGTGCCGCAAAGCCGAACATGTCGCACAGCTTGTATTAAAAGCAATAACGGTTCACAGAACCTATTTTATCTATCATTCGACACCTGCTTCGCAAGGCGAGGGCCGCAAAGCAGAACATGTCGTATAGCAAAGCAAAGATATTCAATGAGTTCTAAGAACTCTTTTTATTTGTCGTACGACATGCCGCAAAGCCGAACATGTCGCACAGCTGATGCACTCTTGTTTTTAGACGAACATTTAGATAATCTTATCGTGAGTTTACAAAGCACCCAATCTGATTTTGTAGAAATGTATGGCAATGTTCGTTTAATAAGCAGCAGCCCTACCAACACCCGCAGTCTTACAACTTTATGTATTGATGCTGAAGGTAGTACCCCAATTGCTAATGTAGTACTCACCATACTCAGCGATAACACAAAACGCAAGTCGCCTGTATCTGGTTTCAATGTATTTCAAAATTTAAAAGCAGGCAAAGAACAAATTCGTGTTGAGCATGTCGATTACAAAACTCAAATTATAGACTTCACAATGGTTACCGGCAATACTACCGAACTTGCCATTACGATGGTAAGGGTTTAAAATTAAATCTCTTCGATTTCTGTTCATGTTAAAGCACCTAGCGATGGGTGCTTTTTTAGTTTTGCATTATTGTTTCTTAAGTGTGATGATACCAACCATCGCAGAAGCACGAATCGGCTCATAGCTAATTTGCTCATCGGCTCATTATTCTTACATTTTTATTTATCTTGCAAATACTTTTATGAAAAAAATACTTCTTACTATTAGCTACCTGCTTTTTATTACATGCCCTACAATCGCTCAAGAGAAGCCTCCATTAGCCATTCAAAAAGGTCAATTCACCATTTCAGCAGGTTATGGTGCGCCTAGTATTATACGAAGCTTTTTGAAAATAAATAATAAAAATAAGCAGTATGAAATAATGGGTTACGGACCTTCGATGTTGAAAGCGGATTATATGCTTACGAATAAATGGAGTGTAGGCTTAAATTTTAGCTATAGCTTTTCGCGCCTATCTTGGATGGATTATGGATGGGACTCAACCATTAAAGCCAGCAGACCTTACGAATATGGTGTTGAAGCAGAAGAATTTTCTCTATTGATAAGAAGCAATTATCATTTTTACAACAAAAAGAAAATAGACGCATACGTGGGTGCCGGTTTTGGTTTGGGCAGAATTTACTTAGGCACTTATACTTTGGCACCGCAGAATCAATTTTCGGTTGGCTACTCTATACCTAGACCAATCAGCTTCGAAAGTACAGTGGGTATGCGCTATTATTTTACAAAACATATCGGCATTTATACTGAAGTAGGATTGGGTAAAAGTTGGTTGCTATTTAATAAATATTTTATCCCAGAATCTATCATACAAGGTGGGATAAATGTAAAGTTCTAGCAATAACAAGGTATGTTTCCGAAGGTAAACTTTGGAAAGGTAATCAGAGCAGATGCCCGAGGTATAAACCTTTCCGATAGCACCTTCCTCGTATTGATTTTTCGAATAAAAAAAGAGTGACATTACATCACTCTTTAAATATTTTATTGCTAAACAATTAAGGTTTTTTCGCCGTAATCTTAAATTTGATATTGGTAATAAATGTTGTGTTAGCAAGCATCCCTTGATTTGCTTTGGTATTAAATTTCAAAGAAAACTGCATAAATTGATTGTTGAAATAATCTTTTACATCTGTATCAACCACTGTAAAATCAATTGATGTTGCACCCGGCAATATACCATACTTATAAGCTACCAAACGTGGATTCGTGCCATTGTAAGCATCTACATACACTTTTACAGAGTCGTCCACAAAGTCAAGATTTTGTGTGTTAGTATTGTCGATTGATGTATTCATCATCATCGGAGTGATTTTTACAATATCCTCTTTCTTAACACCTGGAGCATAAGTCGTTAAATACTCATCTACTTTGGTAGCAAAAGTATCTTTCAAATCTATAGGCATCGAGAAGGCTAAGCTAGGAATAGCGTCTGTAATCGTCTTACTCTTCGTATAAGGTATTTCTACATCAATGTATTGAGTATTCGTAGTGTTTGTATTCGTGTTAGCAGTACTTTTCTTTTTACAAGCGCTTGCAGCCAGTATGAATACGCAAGCGATGAAGCTAAATTGAAGGATTTTTTTCATTTTAAAATAATTGAGGTTTAAAAGTAAGTTTAAAAATTGGTATCAAAACCAATTGTATCGACTTTATGACGACACCTATTTGTGAATCGTTAGTGAGATATTCAAATTTTGTATTTGAACCTAGTTTTTAGGTTAAATAAAAAACTCCGAAAACTAGTTCTCGGAGCTATAAAACATAAGAATGGAAACCCTTACTTTTTAATCACTTTCAGTATTTTTTCTTTTCTATTTAATGCCATGAGCATCATTACGGGTACAATAAGTAAAGTCAAAACCGTTGCAAAACCAAGTCCAAATATCATAGTCCATGAAAGTGGACCCCAGAATGCCACACTGTCGCCACCAAAAAATATATGCGGATTACCTGTTTGAAATAGCTTCACGAAATCTATATTTAATCCTACCGCTAAAGGCACCAAACCTAACATGGTTGCTGATGCTGTAAGTAAAACGGGCGTCATTCTAGTTTTGCCTGCTTCCATCAAGGCGTCTCTGGGCGACAATCCTTCTTTCAGCATGATATCGGTAAACTCGATGAGTAAGATACCATTTCGAACCACAATACCAGCCAACGCTACAATACCAATACCTGTCATGATAATTACAAACTCCATATTGAAAATAAAAATGCCTAACAATACACCAATGATGCTGAGCAATATTTCACTCATAATAATGATGGTACGACTGAATGAATTAAACTGAAGTATGAGCACTAAAAATATCATGAGGAACGAAATACCCATGGCAGACATTAAGAAAATACCTGTTTCCTTTTGCTCTTCTTGCTCACCTCCCATGCGAATGCTAATACCGGTCGGTGGGAAATAACTATCAATTTCGCTTTGCAATTGTGCAACCACTTCATTCGGATTAAACCCGTTCAATACATTCGACGAAAGTGTGATAATGCGTTTCTCATCTTTACGTTTAATACCTCCATACGTATTTCCATATTTCAAATCAACAAAACTTCCAATAGGTACCTGACGCACCATACCACCCATCGCCATATCGCGATAAGTCATGTTAATATTTTTTACAACATCAATATTATTACGTTGTGTTTCATTCAATCGCAATGTGATAGGATAATCGTCGTTAGCATCCTTGAAACGTGAAATTTCTGAACCGAACATAGCAGTTCGCAAATCGCCAGCTATCATGCCCGTGCTTATCCCTTCAATATTCATACGCGCGCGTGAAAGATCAAATACAATTTCGGGCTTGTTGGCTTGGAAATCACTTTTCAATTCTTCCACACCGCCAATTTGTTTATTGTCTAAAAATTTCTTCAATCGCTTAGATGTAGCAATAATAGAATCTAAGTTTTCGCCTGTAATTTCAATCACAATAGGCTTAGCCGTTGGAGGTCCATTCGATTCTTTATCTACGGTTACCTTAGCCCCTGGAATATCTTTTACATTATCTCTTACTTTATCAAGTAAGGCTTGCGTGCTTAGGCCATTACGTTGAGCAAAAGGTACGAATGCTATGGTAATTTTTCCGCGATTCGGATAATCACCAATCTCTCCTGAATTCTGATCGGTGGCGCCAACTTTCACATTCGAAATCACTGAAGTTACCAATGGATTGGAGCGATTAGTTGCCAAATCAATATCAAGGGCTTTATAAACTTTTGTTTCGAGTTGTTTCAGCACCTCGTTGGTTTTACT
>JBIIJE010000059.1:0-14813 GCA_044234005.1 Chitinophagaceae bacterium
CATTCCGATTACGCGATGTCTAGGCAATCCAGTGCTTTGTAAAGCTAAGTAGGTCATTGTATCCATTGGATTAGAAATCACAATGATGATGGCTTCAGGAGAATACTCCAAAATGCTTTTTGCTACTGTTTTTACAATACCCGCGTTGATGCCAATTAATTCTTCACGAGTCATACCGGGTTTACGAGGAATACCTGAAGTGATAACAGCCACATCAGTACCAGCCGTTTTAGCATAATCATTTGTGCTGCCAATAATGTTGGTATCAAAACCTTCAATTTGTGCTGTTTGCATGAGGTCCATTGCCTTTCCTTCTGCAACGCCTTCTTTAATATCAACTATTACAAGTGTGTCGCAAAGTTGTTTACGTGCAATATTGTCGGCACATGTTGCGCCAACGGCACCTGCACCTACTACTGTTACTTTCATATAAAAATTTTAGTGTGTTTAAAAATTGCCGCAAAGGTAATAGAAAAGCCGATTGAATAGAGACAGCTTGGCTTAATTCTTTTTTAATCGTAGATTTTTAGAATGTACGCTGAATGACCCAAAGAATTTATATACATACTCTCTCCAAAGATGAAGAACTTAGACAAGTTGGGTGAATCTGAGAGGGAAATGTATTTCTGTTTGGCGATTTATTATTTTAATGCGCAAATTGCTCATCATAATTACCTTTGATTCGCTCGATGGGAGGATTGAAATAACCGAATTTTACGTGCGGAAATTCCTCTTTTACGATATCCATCATTTGTCTTACCCCATATCTTTCGCCTGTATCATGTAAACCTATATTACCTAAATACCAATCAGGGTCAATATTGAAATTGCGCCATTGTATCATGCTTAGATTTGTATATTCAATAGCTTTTAATAATGCTTCAACCTCAGCCACACTGTCTGTAACCCCTGGGAATACAAAGAAATTTACCGAAGCCCATCCGCCATGATCTCGAACCACTTTAAGACTTTCAATAATATCCGCTAACTTATAATTATTTGGTCTGTAGTAAGGGGTGTAAACTTCTTCTCGAAAGGAGTTCAAACTAACGCGAATACTTGTTAAACCTGCCTCCATCAGTGCTTTTACAGCTTTGGGATTGCTGCCATTCGTGTTTACATTAATACTGCCTTTGTCTGTATGTTTTCGTATTTCCAAAATACTATCTCGCATGGTTTCCCACATCAATAAAGGTTCTCCTTCGCATCCTTGTCCCCAGCTAATAATAGGGTAGGGTGCGGTTTGTAAATGAGGAACCGTATATTCTACGATTTCTTCAACTGTTGGTTTAAATGTTAATCTATCATGTGATGAAACAATACTTTCTTCTTCTGGTTGAAAAGATATACAGCCTAAACAATTCGCATTACAAGCCGGTGATGAAGGAATAGGACATTCCCATCTGCCAACAAAAAAATTCCTTGCTGCGGGGCAATGATATGTATTACAACATGTTTCTGCTAAATGTTTTACCAATCGATTATTTGGATAAGAAGCAGTTAGTTTTTTTACACCTTCTTGGATTTTCGCATCGTCATATCCACTTTTTTCTTGTCGTATATCTTGTTCAATGCGAATAGCCGTAACATAAAAGACATCATTGTGCCAAGCAGCTGCCGTATAACAAAATAAAGGTAACGTTGGGGCATTTGGCAAAGTTTCGTAAGCTGCAATATACAAGCCTGTGTAGGCGGGTGGAATAAATGCAGCTACTGCCCATCCTAATTCGCATAATCTCATTTCACCTGATTTTACATCAATACCAATGCCGCGGCGACCAGGTAATTCATATAAATTACCACCATCTGGTAAGGGAATCCAATCTGCTAATTCAACTTCAGTGGCATCCCAACCAGAGCGGCCTAGGGCAATTAGACTTGTATCCTCGAATATATTTCCTTTGCCATCAGAATAGAGTAAATAGGGTAAATGTTGTAATGATGGCATAGTTATAAAATTTAAATGAGATTAGAATTGCAATTTAGCTATTCCTTTGAATACATTGTTCGCAAAAGTTGTAAAAATTGATGCGTTCGATATCTGTAAAACTATCATAAACCTGATGCTGAAAAAAAGTATTGTTCTTGTATTCTATCGTGATATAATTATTAATGATAATTACATGATGAATATCGGCCCAATTTTTTTTATGGTTAAATAATGCTTGTGGAATTATAATTTGTTTGTCAAAGAAATCAATAAACTGTTTGTTGAAAATTCGGAATTCCATCCATCCGATCACGCCAATAAATATTGCTATCATCACAAATAGAAAAGCTATCATCCAATTATGTTGGGTTTTAAAAAATTCTGCACCTGATAATAGAAGTCCAATTTCGATGATACGAAAAATACTATTGTTGTAGCTATGTCTTAAATTTTTACTATTAATAAGTGCCACAAAAGCTATCATGAGCGTAGGGATTACTAACATAAAGAAAGTTATGTCTAATCCAGATTGGCTAAATGCAGTTTGTACAATTAAAAAAAATAAAAAAAAGCACACCATGATATGCATGGCCCTGCATTGTTTGTAACGCTTTTCAATATTATCATGTATAAGTCTCACATAATAGTGATTAAGCATTGGCGACTGATTTCATAAATAAATTACACATACGATATAAAATTCTTGCACCCACATTTGCATCGATCGAGTCTATTGAGCTTTCGCCACAGCTTACTTCGTTTAAATCAAACCCTATTATTTTCTTGCCACTTTCTACCAATTTTTTAAACAAATATTGAATTTGTTCTGCTTCAAAACCACCTTGTACGGGTGTACCTGTATTTTTACAAAGTTTGGGATCAAGTCCATCAATATCGAAACTTACATACACTTGATTAGGTAATTGTGAAATAATATCCTCGCAAATTGATTTCCAAGTTTCGCCTTCGTAAATTCTTTCTTTGATATTATTGTCGAAATAAGTCTTTATACGTGTACTTTCCTTTTCAATTATTTCAAATTCTTCATCACAATAATCTCTTACGCCTACTTGAACCAATTTTTTCATCTCAGGTATTTCTTGAAGCACATTATACATGATGGAGGCATGCGAATAAGTAAATCCTTCGTAGGCTATTCGTAAATCAGCATGGGCATCAATTTGTAAAATGCCAAATTCGCCAAATTTTTTACCTACTGCTTTCATCAGTCCCAAAGGAGTGCTGTGGTCGCCGCCAACCAAAGCGACATATTTACCCTTTGCATACAAATCCATGGCCTGATTATAAATCCATTCATTTAATTCGATGCAACCTGCATTTATTTGTTCTAGTTTTTTTTGTAATTGCGGGTTGTCTGATGTCGTCCCACCTTCACTCAAATTGCAAATAATGAGTTCTGCACAATGACGAAGAAAGTCGTTTTGCTTGACGATATGCTTATTTTGCGCTGGCATATAAAATCCCTCGCTCCAATAATCACGTGCATCCATGTCGAACAAATCAATTTGGTAGGATGATTCTAAAATTTTTTCGGGACCTTTAGCGGTTCCATTTCTATATGAAACTGTTACTTCCCAAGGAATAGGTAAAATGACCAATTTGGCATTGTCTTCATTAGTAGGTAAGCCAAAAATATTGTTTGCTGCTAAACCGATGGAATTGGTGTCGAAGTTAGTGATAGCCATGTTGTAAAATTTCGGATGCCAAAGTTACATTGCTTTCTATGGAAGTTGATTGCGATATTCGATTTTTATTTTAAAAAAGACATTAAACGACTTATCGGCAGTCCCACTACATTATAATAGCATCCTTTTATACTTTGGATGCCAATGGCACCAATCCATTCTTGTATTGCATAAGAGCCCGCTTTATCTAATGGTTTATAGCGTTTTACATAATACTCAATTTGGTCGAGACTTAAGGGAAGGAAACTCACTTCTGTTATTTCATGAAAGTAATGACAAGAATTTGGAGTAAGCACACAAACTCCTGTAATAACTTGGTGTGTCCTGCCTTGTAACATTTTCAACATGTTTATCGCTTCTTGCTCATTATTGGGTTTGCCTAATATTTGGTTGTCGATTACCACAATAGTGTCCGCGGCAATGACTGATTTAGATGCATGTTTTTGTTGTATAGCCAATGCCTTGATTCTGGCAATATAAATAGGAATTTGCGTTAACGCCAAATCTGGCGGATAGCTTTCATCCGTATTCGGCACATCGATTTCAAAATCTACTTCTGCCAATTGAAGTAATTGTTTCCGACGTGGTGATTGAGAGGCGAGAATAAAGTTTGACATAATCTATAGCTATAAAAAGAGCATTGACAAAATACCTAGTAGAGTTATTATTTTCAATGCGGCACTTATTTGATTAAAATGTTTAGAAGTATTGGCTTTTATCAAAAATGGTATTAAGCTTATAATTGGCAAAAAGGTACCGAATGCTAGAATATAAATCCATGTTTTATTTTCTAAATAGAAGAATAAAAAGGATTCTATTGAAAGCAATATAAAAATAAGTCCGTAAACAATTTTTTTGGATCCATCAATTCCCCAAACGAGAGGAATAGTTTTACATTGGAGCATCATATCTCCTTTTAGGTCTTCCGCATCTTTAATAACCTCGCGGATAAATGTAATCATAAAGGCGAAGACACAATAAAGCCAAAAAAGGTATTTGTAAATGTCGTCTAAAGTAAATAATTTAAACTTTGGTTCATACAAGGCCATGCAAATCAAGGTGAATGTGGTAAGTAATGAAATGAGCAGATTACCTGAAATCAATTTTCTTTTTAAAGTAGTTGAATAAATAATGAGCGAAATAATAATGAGTAATTGTAAAATAACAACTCGCAGTAAAACATATTTAAGTGCTAAATATCCTGCTATTGCCATCGCGATTACATTCAGTAGAATATGCCATGTGATAATTGTTCTTCGTTTAAATATCTTCTCAATAATTACTTTTTCAGGTTTGTTTATTTCATCAATTTTGATATCGAAATAATCATTGATAATATAGCCTGCAGCGGCGATTAAAATAGTAGAAACAATTAACAAGGTGACATGTTGCCAAGGCATGCTTGCCTTTGCCATTAAAGCAGGTCGAATAATACAATCATAACATAACCATTGCGTTAATCCAATAAAAATGAGATTTGGGAAACGGATAAGTTGTAATATGGCTTTTGCAGTTTGCATACTTACAAGTGATATTTCATTTGTATAGATTCTGTAATTAACTTATAAATATTTGCATTTGATTCATTGGATGACAGCAACTCTAAATGCTTGCGAATTGTTTCGTCATCATGGCGAATCGCAGGTCCCGTTTGCAATCTATCTGGTGTTGCATACGAAAGCTTTTCAATAGTATTTTGTATCAAGGGAACAAGTATTTGAAATGGGATTTTTTCAGAAAGTAAAATATCTTGACCAATTGTAAATAAATGATTCGCGAAATTATTGGCAAATACTGCGGCTAAGTGAGCAATTGTTTTTTGTTCATCACTCAGTATATAAATAGATTCACTGATACAATGGCTCAACAATTTTATTTTTTCTAAAGATGCCTCACGATTGCTATTTATTATAAGCGGAATGTCATTTCTTGTTGGAATGAAATTTTTATTGATAGAATACATACACCATATTGAGCCTACATATTGGCTGAGATGCATAATTTCATCTAGGCTTACGGAACCTGCAGTGTGAATAATGAGCTTGTCTTCAAATGTTGAATTCTTTGGTAAACTTCTCAATACATCATCTTTAATAGCGAGTAAGATAATGTCTGCATTGCTCGAAAGTTGATTTAGGTCGGTAGAGAAGTTGGCATTTAATTTATCCGCCAACTCTTTAGCATGGGCTTCAGTGTTAGAAATGACTTGAATAATTTCATGCTTATTTTCTTTTAGCTTCATGCCAAAAAAAGTAGCAATATTCCCACTGCCTACAATGGCTATCTTCATTCGGTAAATTTATCGCGAAATAAGCATGTTCGCAAATCATTCCCATTATTATTGGTTTAGATGAGATTTATCTTAGGGAAACTTATTAAGTAGCTTTTAAAACAATTCATAGTATAGCTCAAAACGAAATACAGTATGAAATGCTTATAAAAGGATGTTTGTGTTGCACTATGACCTCCTTATTTACTTTCCATTTTTATTAATGGAATAAGCATTTCTTCTAATGAAACACCCCCATGTTGAAATGTGTTTTTAAAGTAATTCACAAAGTAATTGTAGTTGTTTGGATAACATAAGTAGCCATCATTTTTTGCAAAAATAAAAGTAGAATTGAAATTAGGTTTTGGCAAACCAATTTCGTTAGGCTCGCGATATGCTAGCACTTCTTTACCGTCGTATTGCATATTTTTACCATGCTTATATCTTATGTTGCTTGTAGTTTGCTTATCGCCGATTACCTTACTTGCTTTTTTTACTTGCTTGCTACCATGATCAGTCGCAATAACGAGTTTGATATTTTTGTCTGCTACTTTTTTGATAGCCTGATGTAATGGGGAATGCTCAAACCAGCTTGCTGTTAATGATCTGTATGCTATTTCATCATTTGCTAATTCCTTCAGAACCTCCATTTCAGTGCGTGCATGTGACAGCATATCTACAAAGTTGTACACAATAATATTTAAATCATTGTGTAACATATTTTGAATATTATTCACGAGCTGATCTGCACTGTCGTGATTAGTGATTTTGGTATATGAAAACTTCAAGTGGTCAAGTAAGTTTCTTTTTAGTTGGTCGGTAAAAAACTGCTCTTCGTATAAATTTTTACCACCTTCATCCTCATCATTTTTCCACTCATTTGGATATCTTTTTTCGATTTCTAATGGAAGCAAACCAGCGAAAATTGCGTTTCTACTATATTGTGTTGTCGTGGGTAATATGGCTGTAACGATATCTTCTTCCAAGAGACGAAAACTTTCCATGAAAATAGGTTGTATAGTACGCCATTGGTCAAAACGTAAATTATCTAATAATATGAAGAAAGTACTTTTCCCTTTTTCAAGAAATGGGAAAACGTGTTTTTTCATGAGTGTGTGACTCATAGTAGGCGCATCTTCGGGTTTTGCTTTAATCCATTTACTATAATTTTTTTCAACAAATTTGCAAAACTCTGCATTCGCTTCCTCTTTTTGCGATGTAAGAATTTCCTGCATCTCTGGGCTATTTGATTTTTGCATTTCTAGTTCCCAGAATATAATTTTTTTGTATAGCTCACACCATTCCGAATAATCTGGGTTGGAGTTGAGTGCCATAAAAAGTGAGCGAAATTCTATTTGATAATTCTGCGTTGTCTTTTCGCTTACCAAGGTTTTTGCATCAATTATTTTTTTTAGTGTTAGAAGTATTTGGTTTGGATTTACTGGCTTGATGAGGTAATCTGTAATCTGAGAGCCAATGGCATCTTCCATAATATTTTCCGCCTCATTTTTAGTAACCATCACCACTGGTATATGTGTATTCAATTCACGAATCTTCGATAAGGTTTCTAAGCCAGTCATACCTGGCATGGATTCGTCTAATAAAACTACATCAATTTGATTTTCTCTTAAATGTTCCAATCCGTCATATCCGTTAGAGACAGTCTCTACTTCATATCCCTTATTGTTTAAAAACATGATTTGTGATTTTAAAGAATCCATTTCATCGTCTATCCAAAGAATTTTTGTGCTCATATTTAGTTTATTGGTTGTAAAAATAGTTTTATTCAAGAGTATTAACGCTGCTATTGATATTTTATTACAAGTTTAGTTTTATTTAACAGTTAATAGGTTTCGAGTTTGCAATGGATTAATGTCAGCTAGTTACTTTTTAGTCAAGTCGAATAGACTATCCGTTGAATGGGTTAATGCTTAAGCCTAGCGTATAAAGGTTGAAAAATATTTTACGATTTCGCATATCGACTATGACACCGTTGCAAAAGTCGATTGGCAAAAAAGTTCAAGGCTTTCAAATTTTTTATCAATGTGTTATCTCATTGATAATGAAGCGATAAAAAATATGAGTAACGAAGAAATTTGAAGCCAATTGACAATTTTTCTGAAACTAATTAAGTTTGCAACGGTCTCACTATACTTATTTATTAAGAATTTTCAGTGTCATTGATACCCGAAAAACATACATTTCTTGTCAATAAATCAGTGCTTAGGATTCGTAGTAATCTAAATCTTTGCCATGCGTTTCATCGAGCCATCGAGCTGCAAAGAAAGCGATGACGCAACAGATGATGCCCACAATCAATGCACTTTGTAATTTATGTATTCCTAAAGCTTGTATCCCCGTATATGCTAACGAAATTGGAACAAGGGATGCTCTTATAAAATTAGGCACAGAGGTTGTAACTGTTGCGCGGAGATTTGTGCCAAAGTGCTCGGCGGTGGCTACAATTAACACAGCCCAATATCCTGCTGCAAAACCTAATGCGCTGAATAACAAATAAAAGTTGCTTACTCGCTGGCCACGCATGAAAAAATAGGCTATCACCATCAAGAAGGTGGCTCCAACGAAATATTCAAGCACGCGTTTACGGCTTTTTATATATTGACTCAATACCCCCGACACTAAATCTCCAAGCGTAACACCAGCATAGCAATACATGATAGAGAGTGGTGGTTTTATTTCACCCACAATGCCTAATTCTTTACCTAACTCAGGACTCAATGTAATCAAGATACCAATACAATACCATATGGGTAAGCCAATCAAAATGCATTTGAGATATTTTTTTAAGCTATTTCGATTGCTAAAAAGAATTTTCAAACTTCCCATAGCGTGTTCACTTGTTTTCGCTTTTTCATACATGCCTGATTCAAATACACCAAAGCGCAAAGCCAATAGTGCAAAGCCAAGCACACCGCCAATAATATAGCAGGTAGTCCACGAAAAATTCAAGCCTAAAATACTCGCAAGTATCGCGCCTGAAACACCTACTGTTGCCACAATAGTTGCACCCCAGCCTCGATGATCTTTATGTAAAATTTCAGAAACAAGCGTTATGCCTGCACCTAATTCGCCTGCCAAACCAACCCCAGCAATAAAACGTAAAATTGCATATTGCGTAATGTCAGTAACAAAGGCATTGGCAATATTGGCGCTTGAGTACATGAGAATTGATCCAAATAAAACAGAAAGTCGACCTTTTTTATCGCCTAAAATTCCCCAAGCGATACCGCCAATTAACATCCCTATCATCTGAATATTTAATAGGCCGAGACCTTGCACTTCAATTTGCTTGTCTGTCAATCCAAGCGCTTTTAAACTTGGTTTGCGAACTATACTAAAAAGTACTAAATCGTATATATCAACAAAATAGCCGAGTGCCGCGACAATGACAGGTAAGCTTAAAACTTTTGATTGTAGTTTAGACATGAAACAATATTAAAGCATTTCTTTTAGATTCATGTATTGGTGTTTTACAAAAAATCTTAGCTGACGATAGCTTGCAAAATTTAAAAAGTATTGTTTTGAATAAACATGTTTTTCGAGGTATGAAACCCTAATTATCGGACGTTCATGTATTTGTGAATTTGCAAGGATAATTTCCACTTCGGATTTTGTTGGATAAATTCAGTAATCTTAGGCAACATTTTTTTTTCTTTACTCCATTCAGGTTGTAGGTAAAGTAAACAAGTCTTGTTTACAAGATTTGCATGTTCTTTTGCCCATTCAAAATCGGAATTATTAAATACAACCACCTTTAATTCATTGGCTTGAGAAAGCGATTCTAGTAAAGGGGCTTTAAATTTTTTGGGAGAAAGGCAAATCCAATCCCATGAACCTGAAATAGGGTAGGCTCCGCTCGTTTCGAGATGGGTTTTGTAACCTTTTTCTTGCAAGGCTTCAGTAAGTAAATTGCAATTATACATCATAGGCTCACCTCCTGTAATTATTACAATTTTTGTTTCAGTTTGCATTACTTCGTCAACTAATGAATCAATACTTCTAAGGTGGTGCAGGTTTGCGTCCCAACTTTCTTTTACATCGCACCAAACACACCCTACATCACATCCAGCGAGTCGCATAAAAAATGCAGCTTCACCTTGGTAAAATCCTTCACCTTGAATCGAGTAAAAGGTTTCCATGATAGGCAATTCATTGATTTGCGGATTTGCTGATATGCCAATTTCTCGATTTGTTGATGCATTCATACGTTGATGGGACTTCATAAAGGAAATAGTATTCTGGGTTGTTTTTTAAATGCTTTTTTAAAGAGATTATTTTGAGAATCTTATAACAGGTATTAGCTCTATAAATCAAGTTTTCATATTGACTTGTCGGTTCCCCGAACATGCTGGGAACATCGGCACATCAGGATATGGGTATATTCGCTAATCGAAATGCTTGTAATGTGTTTTTCATTAATGCGCAAATGGTCATTAAACCAACGCCACCCGGCACAGGTGTAATATAGCTGCATTTTTCGGCAACTTTTTGAAAGTCAACATCGCCAACCAATTTGTATCCGCTTTTTGTTTCTTCACTTTCAATGCGATTGATACCTACATCAACAACAATTGCGCCTTCTTTTACCATATCTTGGGTTACAAATTTGGGTTTGCCAATAGCCGCAATTATCAAATCGGCCTCGCGGCAAATGTTCTCAATATGTTTGGTTTTCGAATGACAAATAGTTACAGTGCAATTGCCAGGATTTGCATTGCGGCTCAATAATAAACTCATGGGGGTGCCTACAATATTACTGCGACCAATTACCACACAATTTAGACTACTGGTATTAATTTTATAATGCTCCAACATTAATAAAATACCATAAGGTGTTGCTGGAACAAAAGTGGGTAAACCTAACATCATTTTACCCAAATTGGTAGGATGAAATCCATCCACATCTTTAGTGGGTGCGATGGCTTCAATTATTTTATATTCTTGTATATGCTTTGGAAGAGGAAGTTGTACCAAAATGCCATCTATGTTTTCATCTAAATTTAGTTGATGAATATGCGATAGTAAATTTTCTTCTGTTTCATTTTCGCCAAGCTCTATTAAAGTGGAGTTAAAGCCTAACTCTGCACAGGTCTTTACTTTTGAGCCAACATAAGCTTGACTAGCCGGATTGCTGCCTACAAGTATTGCTGCTAAATGAGGAGCCCTCTTTTGACTAGACAGAATTTCATCAACTTCTTGCTTGATTGATTTTTTGATTTGAGCTGAAACTAGTTTGCCATCGAGTAATTGCATGAAGCAAATATAAGCGACCGCTAGAAATAATTTTAGGATTAATCTAAAGCAACTTTCTAGGGTTTCAATAATCGAAATGTTCTTCGATAGTCCCCAGTAACTAATGTTAGATAAAATATCCTGTCATTTTGACGTTGAATTAATTCTGAAAAATTAAATTGATTAAGACCTAAGTTAAGTGAGGTTTCTGAATTGTAAATACTCAATCCAAATTCATTAATAATTGTAACTCTAGTCAGTAAATTATTTATATTACTATTAATAGATACAAATAGGTTTTGACCTTCAATTGGATTAGGGTAAATGGTTATTTCAGAAATTGGTATTACATTCTGAGATGGAGATTCAACATGTATCAAATAGTTTACTGTATTTGCGATTACACTGCAATCGTCTGATGCTGCACATTTGACTAAGTAGCTCCCTTGATTTGGAAAAGTTAATTGAAATGTTTCATTATTTATTATTGAGCCACTGGGCATAATCCAATTGTAGTACTTGTAATACATTTGGGGAGCTTCTAACTCAACTGGGTCGTTGATATTGACGAAGATATTAATAGTATCTTGAGAAAAGCTAAAGACAGGTTTACTAGTTAGAAACAGGAGAATGAAGAATATTTTTTTCATATATTTTTTTTAAAGTGAAATAAACAATAAAGTGAAAAGGAACAATTACAAGTGAAGTAATTTGATTGAAAGTTAGTTGTGCATATACTGTCTCATTAACTCGCAGGTATTCGATTAAGAAACGTGATAAAGGGAACAAGATTAAAAATGAAAAAATTATCAACCTACTTATAAATGAAGTATCGAGTACTTGTCCAAATACAAGGTATACTGCTGCTAATGTGCTATTAATGATGAATTCATACAACGGAGTCGGATAAACAGGAAAAAGAGTTTGGTTTTGCCCCCATGTATATCTTAACCCCCCATCCATTAAAAGTAACTTTACCATAACAACCATCAGCACCAAAATGGCAGCCTAATCTTCCAATTGCGTATGAAAGAAGAAATAAGGATACAAGTTAAGAAAGTAGTTTATTAATCTCTTCTATTTTGTAAAGTTTGAAAAATGCAAATGTGAATATTCCAATAAAGCTTGGAATATAACCACCGTAGAAAGTTAGACCATTTTGAGCATCTAATATTGATGTGAAATTAATTCCTGTGAATCCTTGATGCTCAATTATTGATAGAATTCTTGAGCAATAAAATCCAGAAATACCAATCAATACAATTAATAGAAAAACTTCTTTCCAATTCAACTTAAAATTTGATACAAATCTTAATAAAATAAAGGTACAGTTAAAGATAATATGTAAAAACTGATGAACATTTATAAGGTTGGGTCATTAGTATTCATAATTATTAGATAAACTTCTTTAACATTTTTACCTAAAAAACTAGCCTCTTTACTTTTAAGAAAATTAATTTCATTCGTTAAAGAGGCATACGGCTGGAGTGCAAGTGCTTCAGTTAGCATATTATCTATTAGCTGAATATGTTTTTGATTTAACGTTAAGTCTAAATCATTAATATTTGTTTCGCATCTAAAAGAGGCATCTATCATAGGAGCCAGTTCACTTATGAATTTACTTACGGCAGCATAGAAATCTTTATATCGTATGTGTTGGGCTTGCAATTCTAATTTAGCCTCAAAATCTTTGTAACCTTGAAATGCCTCAATAATTTCTGTTCCATTCTCAAGATAAGCCTGAACAAGTCTTTTAGTACGCTTGTTATTATACGAAGGGTTGTTCTCAAGAAATATATTTATTTTTTCAACACTAGTATTTGAAATGCCAAAATTGTTATTGACTGATAATCGTTTTCTTTTACAATCGCAATCATCACTACTACAATCTACAGCTTTATTAATATCATCTATCACTCCCTCCATACTTCTACAGAATCTTTGCGAATAAACGGTGGCAAAATCATCCTTAGTTAATATACCAATACCATTAGGTCCTGGGTCATATAAGTCTTTAGCCGTTGTTACATCATCCACACTAAGGGATGTATGTAATTCACATCCATTTAATAATCCGTTCATTACCATGCTTGCAGCATTAGGATACGATGGACTAGCATCACCCAATCCAAGAGCATGACCCATTTCATGCATAATAGTAGTCTCTAAATCCCAATATATGCAATTATTATCAAAATTTGTACTCGAGCTAAGTTGTGTCCATTGCAGGACACCAGTAGTATTTTTGTGTATACTTATATCTGCTTCCAATATAATAAAACGTCTATCATTGGCAGGACCGAATACATTATCTCTAGTGTAATTTCTATACAAATAGCAGAAACCTATTTTTTTTCGATTTGTTGGGTCAAGTAATCCATCGTCATCAAATGAAATTGTATTTTTGTGGTCATTGGTACCTGGGCCATGATATTCAAAGTTATATCCAGGCGCTTGTGGATTTATTTGAATATGCTGTGTGGCTTGATACCATTGATTGGCGGCATCAACAATGTCATTCATGGCCGGACCGTAAATTGTAGCCAATTGATTGGAAACCTCAAAATTAATTATTTTCGTACCAGAGTAAAGCACATGTATTGGGTCTCCATTTTGATTATATCCAGTATCATACCGTCTACCATCAAACGTCATTGTAGTGTAGGACATCGATATTAAAGAGATCAAAAAAAGAGATGTAAAAAAATATATTTTATTCATTTTTTAAAAAATTTAAGTAATTATATATATCTGATTCGTTAATTTTTTTGATTCTAAAATCTTCGCTTAAATCTGAGCTCATCAAAGTTATTCCAAATGCAAAAGGGATATAATTTTCTTTAATCCCTCCTAAGTCTATACTGTCTCTTCGAGTATAGGAAATCATCATGTATCTATATTTGTCTAAGCAAAGGAAATAAGACTCTCCTGCTTTATAACTAGTGCTTTCCGAAATTGTCCCTTCAATAATTGTATTATAGTATTTAGATTTAAATAAACCACCTAAATCACTTTTTATTAATATCTTGTCTCCAACATGGAGCTTTTTGTATTTGTTTTTATAGATATGTTCTATTTTAACCACATAGTTTGTCATGAATTTCAATTTATCTCTATAATTAATTGTGTCCTCAGGATATACAGCTATAATCTTGCCTTTTATCACCAAAGGACTTAGACCTAAACAAACCTTTAAGTTATAATCAATATGTAATTTGTCAAAGTTTTGATCAGATAATTTAGCTGTATCACCTAAACCTCTTACAAACTGGATTGCATTATAATAAAACGGTTCATTTTTTAAATTAATTAGAGAATAATTACCTCTAATCTTTTCCCATTCTAACGTATCCTTTTGGGTGGGTATTATCATTTCTTCGTAAGCAGCTTTTTTCTCTCGTTCACTCAATTCGAACTTATTCTTTTTTATAGCTCTTGGTTTAAATGATGTAACAAAGAAGATGGAAGCACAAAGGATAATAAACGGGGTAAGTATTTTAATAATTTTCATTTTATTGTGTTTGTTCTCCAATTTAAGTTGAAATTAAATTATAGAAATGGGCATTTTCTTACCCCAAATTTAATTGATTAATTGGGATTGGTTTGGATAAAATCATATTGTATATCACAGTATGAAAGAGTTGTGATTTATCAT